>CAYXUK010000102.1:0-5277 GCA_964468295.1 uncultured bacterium
TTGATCGAGACTTAATCCAGGGTAGGATAGTATCTGTCATCATAGATTTCATTTCGGCAGGAACTCCTGGCATAGCAAATAAATGATACGATTTATTAGATAAATGAAGCCCCCGAGCAGAGCCTATTGGATTGGAAATGACCTCCCCAATATCAGGTTTCATAGCCTGATTACGATTTATATCAGGGATATCCTGTCCCCTAGCACCGAATTTTTCTGCAAGCAGTTTCCAATATCGTTCATCAAACTCAGGTCTTGCACCAAAGTAATCATAAAGTACTGATGATGTTATATCATCATGTGTAGGACCTAAGCCACCTGTACATAAAACAACATCAATTGAATTTGGCACTTTATCCAAAGCATTCAGGATTGTATTCTTTTCATCATTTACTGTCATATGCCAATCGATTACACCACCCATACGTATTACCTCCCGACCTATCCATGATGCGTTTGTGTTGACTCGTGCGCCATTTAATAACTCCGCACCAATTGTTATGAGGCCAATTTTCATAATATAACGGCGTAAAATATTAATACAACAAAATAGGCCATTATACCGGCCATCACATCATCAGCCATTATGCCCCAACCTCCTGGTATCTTTTCCATCTTTCTTACGGGCCCAGGTTTAATGATATCAAAAATACGAAAAGCAACAAAAGCAACTATGCCAGTTCTAATATTAACGGGCATCATGGATAAAGCAACCCATTGACCAACCCATTCGTCAATAACAATCCTGGATGGATCATGTTCTTTAGAATGATTTACAATTGTATCGGATGCAATACTTCCAATCAAAAATAGAAATATTGATACAGCAGGAAGCACAAAGTGGTTTACAGACTGAAACAAAAAATACCAGCATAAAACAGCAAAAATACTGGCCCAAGTTCCTGGAGCTAAAGGCAATTTACCTATATAAAAAACAGTACCAATCAACTCAGCAGTCACACGATTCATGAATCAGTTCATGATCTCCTGGATAGCTTTTCGATTTTCTTGAATATAAGTATATCCTGTATAAACGGTAAAAATGACTGTAATCATCGTTAAATAATAAACTAACTTATATTCATTAATGAAAATGAGATAATCTTCTAATAATATCCAATTGAATCCCTTTAAAGATAAAAATAACAATGTAAAAATGATGATTCCAACTTGAACGCCTGTTTTGGATTTTGCAATTTTGCTAGTTATCATAATCAATCCTTTACGAGACATTAGCACTCTGAGTCCTGTTACAAATAAATCCCGAAAAATAATAAGTGCTACCATCCATATATCGATAAGCCCCATGATTGAAAATGATATGAATGCTGAAGATAACAAAATTTTATCGGCCAATGGATCTAAAAACCGACCCGTATCCGTCACCATATCATTTTTTCGGGCAAAATAACCATCGTATGCATCGGTAATAGATGCGACGATAAAAATAATCAGAGCCCATAATTGAGCCCCAAAAAAATCTGAAAAAAGACATATGATAAAAATAGGAGTCAGGAAAATTCGCAATAACGTCAAAATGTTTGGAATACTCATCATAATGAAGTTCTGCCTTCCATAGCTTTCAATAAAGTAGCATCATCAATATATTCTAAATCTCCACCGACAGGGAGCCCTCTTGCTAGACGGGTGACTTTAATATCCTTTCCATCCAATAATTTTGCAATATATAACGATGTTGCTTCGCCTTCAATACTAGGGTTTGTAGCTATAATCAATTCATATCCCTGCTTGGCCCGTTCCACCAGAGATTTAATATTCAAATCATCCGGTCCAATCCCATCCAATGGTGAAAGAACACCACCTAAAACGTGATATACTCCCTGAAAAGAATTTGTTTTTTCAATCGAATAAATGTCTGCAGCATTTTCCACAATACAAATAGAAGCATGATCTCTTTTTGGGTTTGCACAAATCCAACAAGGATCTTTTTCAGTGATGCCACTGCATTCGGAGCACAATTTTACCTTTGTTTTCATATTCATCACAGCTTCAGCTAATTGCATTGCTTGATTATTTTGCGCATTTAACAAGTGAAATGTCATTCGTTGTGCTGTTTTTCGACCAATACCAGGAAATCGAGAAAATTCCTCAATAAGTCGATTAATACTTTCAGGAGTTGATTCCAATCAAGTACCAGGGATTTTCATACCACCCAACATACCACCGGCTACAGAATTCATCCTGTCTTGACTTACTTCATGGGCCTTTGTCATTGCATTGTTTACAGCAGAAATAATCAAATCTTCAATTATATCTTTTTCTTCATTAAGAATGCCTCTTTGTAGAGATAAATCTAATAATTCCATTTTACCATTTACTGTAGCTTTGACCATACCACCACCAGATTCACCTTTAATTGTTAAATCTTCTAATTCATTTTGAACATTTTCAATCTGCTTTTGCACCTCTTGTGCCTGCTTCAACATTTTAGCCATGTTTCCCTTATTAAACATGATTTCTCCTATCTTAAAATTTCTCCATCAAATATTTCCAGAACCCTTGTAATAACCTCATCTCCATTTGTCTTTTCAGATGAAACGGGTTCTTCAATTATTTCATCATTATTTTCAGGTTCTGCTTCATCACTAATTATCGCTTTCAATTTAAGCGGAACGCCGTAATGATTTTCGATAAATTCCTCAATAACTTGATTGTTACGTTCCAAATTTCCTATGCTAAACTTTGGCAAATTATAAATCTTAATCACTAATAAACTTCCATTTAATTCGTATGGATTACTATTAGATAAGATGGTGCCAATTGATGGACGATCCTGATTGATTTTTCCAATAAATCTACTCCATGTTTTTTCTATCTCTTCTAATGTAATCTTTGCGTTTTGTGCCGGCACTTTTTTAAGAGGTTGATTCTGAGTTATTTTGTCAGACTTTTTTTCTTCCTTTTGCTCAATTAGAACTTCCTGATTTAAAGCAGGTGATAGTTGATCTTCTTCGATGTTTTGCTTTATTGGTTCAAATTTTTTTTTTATTTTTTTTGGCTCTTGTCCATCTAACAATTCCGCAATAGAAATAGACGTATCCATTTCCAAACATTTCATGGCTGCCATTTCAAAACGAATCGCCGGATGTGTTACTCTTTTTAATGAGTATTCTAATTCATTTAATACGTTACTTATACGAAGCAAATCTTTGCCATCCCATAATTTGGCATTTTCAGAATATCTTTTTTTATGATCATCGTTTAATTCTAATAACTCCCTCCCACCATTTATAGAAGCAACAATCAAATTACGAAAATGCTGAATAAGTCCATGGGCTACATCTTCTAAGGGCAATCCAGTTGTGCGTATAATTTGAAGTACTCTCAACATTTTTTCTGAATCTTTCTCTAATATAGAGCTTGAATAATCAAAATAAACATCAATGGGAATAAGTCCAATTACAGAAGATACGGCTTCAATTTTAATTGATTCACCTGCAAAAGCAATAACCTGATCCATAAGACTCAAAGCATCCCTCATACTACCGTCAGCTTTCCGGCTAATCGCGCTCAAAGATTCCTCATCTGCAGAAATACTCTCTTCTTGCAATATTAATGATAATCTCTCAGATATTGCTTTTTCTGTAATTCGATTAAAATCAAATCTCTGACAACGTGAAATGATCGTTGAGGGTACTTTATGAATATCAGTGGTGGCCAAAATAAATTTCCCATGGGATGGCGGCTCTTCAAGCGTTCTCAATAATGCATTGAATGCCTGATTGGTGAGCATATGAACCTCGTCAATAATAAAAATTTTATAAGGTGCATTCATTGGGGCATATTTTATTTGTTCACGTAGATTACGGATTTCCTCAATCCCTCGATTTGAAGCTCCATCTATCTCTAATACATCCAAATTTCTACCATCAGTAATTTCTTGACAAATATTGCACGAGTTACATGGAACACCATCTTTCGTTTTAGGACAATTCAGAGCTTTGGATATAATTCTGGCTGTAGTTGTTTTGCCTACGCCCCGAGGTCCTGTAAGAATGTATCCCTGGGCAATACGATTTTTCATAAACGCATTAATGAGTGTTTTGGTCACATGATCTTGACCAATTACATCGTCAAATGCTTGTGGGCGCCATTTTAAAGATAAAACTTGATAAGACATATTTTTTCAACAATAACGATGGCCGTGCACTTGTATTTGACAAATCTGGAATAACTGCATAATAAATTAGTTAGCTCCATTTCAAGGGTTCTCCGGCACATAATTTTAGTCACCTACCGCTGCTCCCTTCCGGTCCTGACGGGATTTAGTGCAAAACCATTGCGAAGAATTGAAACTTCAACACCACTTAATTCGAATGCAAAAATCAGCATCCGCCGCACACAAGCATCAATCCTGCTATAGCGGGTTGCAGGTTACAGGGCACCGCTAATTCCCCATCTAGCACGACCAAATTTTCAATTAATTGTTGTTGAATCTACCCGTATTCACCGACGGGAGGCAAGGCAAGATACAGTTAATAAATCACGTCAATCTTAATTTCACTCACTAGATACTAATTTTAGAAATTTGAGTGATCCGCACCCCCATGCGGATTAATGTCATTTTTTCTTTTTTCGTTTAAATAATGAAAATTTCTTTTTAGGTTTTTCTTCCTTGGCAGATTTATCAGTTGACTTTTCTTCTTTAGAATTACCTGACTCCAATTTCTTTTCAAGTTCACTCATTTCTACCGGTTCCGCATTAGGGTCTTCGCCGCGCATGGATGCTAAAAGGTAACGTTGGTTTTTTGTTCGGCTTTTCAATAAATCAATCATAGCATCAACTTCATCATTAAAGTGGGAAACAGTGCGCTCCATTCTCATTATCAATTCTTCCATTAATGGCTGCCCATAAGCATCACCCAATTTTTCACCGATGGCTTGAATTTTTTCTTCTAAATACTCTTTATTAAAATCGTTTGATTGTTCGGCCATTTTTTATCAGAATCCTAACGGTTTAATTTATCCAATTCTGCTGGTGTAAGTCCAAACTGAGTTTTTTTGGATAATAAAATCATTGATGTATCATATACTTCAGCACCTGCAATCAATCCGAAAATAGCACCCACAAATCGATTATGCCATTTGGGACCGAAGGATGGGTTAGTTTGTTGATTCCAAGATTCCATAACTGCAAAACCTAAAAAAGCTGCTACACCATACATTCTTAATTTCCATTCAGGGCGCTTTATAATTTCTTCGCGATAGTTAATACGCTCCATATTTGTAATCGGTATTTGTCTCACGGCAAATGGT
>CAYXUK010000103.1:0-1967 GCA_964468295.1 uncultured bacterium
GGATATACGGCTACAGAACAGACAGTAGTCCGTATTCTATATGATGAAGATTATTTGTATGTTTCTGCAATTTTATATGACTCTGAGCCGGAGAAAATAATTATTGAAAGTTTAGAACAGGATTTTGATTCTCAAAGTAATGATTGTTTCGCCATCATGCTAGATACATTCAATGATGATAAGAGCGGGTATGGCTTTTTGTTCAATCCTGCTGGTGCGATCAAAGATATGTACATCAATAATGATGGTACGAGCATTAACGGGGCCTGGGAAGGGATTGTGGACGTAAAAACTTCTATTGATGAATATGGTTGGCAAATCGAAATGGCCTTTCCGTTAACCAGTTTGCGGTTTAACCCTAGTGATGCGGAACAGGATTGGGGGATTAACTTTCTTCGACGTATACGACGTAAAAGGGAGGACATATACTGGAGTCCTATTGAACCTTTTGAAAAATTGCTTACCATTTCAAAGGGAGGTACCCTTAAAGGAATAAAAGGAATTGCCCCAGGGCGCAATTTGCAAGTAAAACCGTTTGCAGTAGGGAATAATTTTTCAGGGGAGAATTCATCCAGCCAATCGGATGCAGGTGTAGATATTAAGTACAGTATTACACCCAGTTTGACTTTAGATGCCACTTATAATACTGATTTCTCACAGGTGGAAGCGGATGAGGAAAGGGTAAACTTGACGCGCTTCCCATTATTTTTCCCAGAAAAACGAGATTTCTTTTTAGAAAATGCCAGTCTTTTTGAATTCGGTGATATTTCCAACTACCTCTATCGTATGGCGCCGCATCGGCATAGTAGATCCTTTACGATGTTTCATAGCCGGCGCATTGGACTTGAAAACGGTCAGGAGATTCCTGTAAGTGGAGGAGCTCGTTTGAGTGGGAAAGTAGGCAATTTTGATGTGGGCTATCTTAATATGGCCACTGAGTCTATAGAAGATATACCCCAAACTCAGTTCAATGTTGTACGCGCCCGAGGAAATATCCTGAAAAAATCCAATGTAGGCGCTATTTTTATTGATCGTAATTCTGCTGGTGGTGAACGGGACCATCAATCCTTAGGAATGGATCTAAACTTGAGTATCAATAAACTCCTTCTTTACTCCTATATCGCACAGACAGAAAACCCAAATACAGAAGGGGATAATTCTGCTGGGCGAGTGGTTTTAGCCTGGCGTGATAAAAAGTGGGATCTTTCCACCTATTATAAAAAAGTAGGTAAAGCATTTGATCCGCAGGTTGGATTTATGCAACGAAAGAATGTAGGGGAATCGTTTGCCACAGTTGGTTATCATAAGCGGTATTCAAAAGGACCTTTTCTAAATTTAAATCCCTATGTGTTTATCAACCAGTTTGATAACCTCGATGGATATTTGGAATCCAGGGCGTTAAAGGCAGGCCTCGATATTCAATTTATGAATGGAGCCATGCTGTATTCTGGTATAACCCGAACAGATGAAGTAATTAAAAAACCATTCAGTTTATATGGTGCGGAAGTTCCGGCAGATGAATATGTATTTAACAACCTTAGTTTATATTATCGGGGAGATCGAACCAAGTTCATCACCTTCAATGGGAATGCCAGTATCGGCGATTATTTCCATGGCACCCGAAATTCAGTCGGTCTTTCTGCTTCAATCAAGCGAGGATATCGATTTATAGTAGATATTGGAATGAATAAAAATGTGGTCAAATTTCCTGACGCTACCGTTAATGCGGATGTTTATACTTTGAAGATTAAATACAATCATTCTGTAAAGATATTGAATAAACTTTATTTTCAATATAATACAGCGGATGAAAAACTAGTCACTAACTTTCGCATGAATCTCATTCATGCTCCCTTGAGTGATCTATTTCTAGTTTATTCAAATATATCTGATGTAAATGGTGATGAAAAAGATGATGGCATGATTGCCCTAAAATTCACCAAATTATTTACGTTATAGTTTTCGCT
>CAYXUK010000103.1:2067-5228 GCA_964468295.1 uncultured bacterium
GTTTGTCTAAATCATTCTGATGTCATCTGGAAAACCGTATTCATTGAACTGGAAATGAGTGATGAATTGGAATGGTTAAATCAAAAGTTTTCTGATATATCTGTAATGGATTATGAATTCAAGCCTCATATCAGCCTGATTTATCAATCGATTTCCAGTAAGAAAAGACAGGCAATTGTAGATAACTTGGACTTGAAGAAATACTATAAAATGGATGGGATAGCTATTATGGATACCAGTCAATCTGTTGAAGAGTGGAAAAAAGTTTATTAAAAGGAAAAAAATGACTATAAAAACAGTATTTAATATTTTAATTGCCGGTTTGTTAATTAGTTGTAGCAGTGACACTAAAACTGTTGACCTCGAATTGGAATCTATGCAGTGCCTGTCCTGCTCGATGGCAATTGAGGATATATTGGTTGATTTAGATGGCGTGGAAAAGGTAGCAATCGATCTAAGAAACAAATCAGGTAAGGTAACTTATAAAGCATCTGTTCTTAATATGGAAGCCATTGAAAAGGTTATTGTGGCGATTGGCTATAATGTGAATGATAAAAAAGCTGATCCAGAAGCCTACGCCAATTTGGAGATCTGTTGTAAAAAACCGGAAGATCAGTAAAAAATAATTATAGAGATTCATTAGGCTTTGTATCTACACTTATAAAAATGAAAAAAATCATCATTTCATCTTTATTTTTTTTCGGATGTTCAACTTCAGAATTAGAATTGCCAATAACACAACCGGGTAGCCGTTATCCTCGTGTCGTTCCTACACACAATGGGGGATTGCTCATGTCTTGGTTTGAAAAAACAGATTCAGTCAACTGGGCATTAAAATGGTCTGAATTCAGCGATGAGCAATGGACTGAAAGCCAGACAATTACGCAGGGAGAAAAATACTTTGTAAACTGGGCGGACTTTCCTTCCATTTACAATTTAGGTGGAGACACAATTTCAGCTCACTGGCTCCAGAAAACAGGTGATGGTCCTTATGATTATGAAGTGAAAGTCGTGATTTCCAATGATCGCGGCGTTAAATGGTCTGAACCGCATACACCTCACCGGGATGGTGTAAAAGGTGAGCATGGATTTGTTTCTTTTTTCCAGGATATGTCTGATAACCTGGGTTTAGTTTGGCTGGATGGGAGGAATATGTCTTCAGGCCACAATGATCATGGATATGGAGCTATGAATCTTTATCAAACGGGATTTACTTCAAATGGTGAAATGAAATGGGAAATGAAAATGGATGATATGGTTTGCGAATGCTGCCCCACGTCATCTGTACGCACAGCCAACGCAGTGATCCTGGCCTACCGTGATCGCTCTGAGGGGGAAATTCGGGATATAAGTATTATCCGTTATGCGGGCGGTTATTGGAATCCACCATACACTTTACATACAGATGGTTGGACAATTGCTGGATGCCCGGTGAATGGCCCCATGCTGGCCAATCATGAGAATAATGTGGCTATTGCTTGGTACACCTCCCCCAATTCGACGCCCACTGTTAACGTAGCTTTTTCAAAAGATGAGGGAGCCTCTTTTGATGCGCCACTCCGCGTGGATTTATCTCAACCAATTGGTCGGGTAGATTTAATCTGGATAAATGAAAATGAAGTCATGGCCAGTTGGATTGAATCAGCAGAAAAAACAACCAACATTGTTACAGCTATTGTTTCCAAAGAAGGTGAAGTCCAGAATCCCCGTGTTGTGTCAGAAATTGAGCCTGGGCGCGTATCCGGTTATCCACAGATGGAAAAAGTTGATGACCAGCTATTTTTTGCTTGGACGGAAGGTGGAAAAAATGGTGGTGTTGAAACAAAATGGGTGGCTCTTTCTTCTTTTCGTTAAAATAGACCTTTCTTATCCCTAGGGGTGTTGTAAATTTGGTTCAGTCCCATGCGTTCGATTTACATCTGGACCACTAGATTTATACTTGCCATCTCTTTGGCTGGGATTCTTCCTGTACCCAATAATTCCACTGTTTTAGTTGCCCAATCCAAAAAAGCAAAGGCATCCCAAGCTTCTAAATATGCCAAACGGGGAAGTTCCAAGGCCAAAAAGAAAGACTATAGAGGAGCTCTTTCTGATTATAAAAAAGCTTACCAGCTTAACCCAACCAGTAATTATAAAAAAAGAGTACAGCAGCTTACTTCTTTAGCAAAAAAGCAGGGTGGAAAATCAGCTGCCAAGAAACCATCAAAAAAACAGGCTGCGCAAGCGACAGCTTATTCAAAGCGGGGTGCATCCAAAGCAAAGAAAAAAGATTATGCTGGTGCGTTGAAAGATTATCAACGGGCAGTAAAACTAAATCCCTCTGCTTCAAATAAAAAAAGAATCCAACAATTACAAACTCTTTTAAAAAGGGGTAAGTCCCAGGTGGCATCCAGTTCTCCAACGAAAGCAAAAGTTCCTAAAATATCTGATATTCCGGCTATAAGTCCGGTGAAATATGCGAATGACATTTACAATATTGCTGAAGCATTTGAACTTAGTTCGCGAAATTTGGCTCGGGCGACCCATTATATTGATGATAAACAAAAAAGGAAAGTTGAAAAAATTGAAACGAGGCGAACACCCACAACCGCTGATTTTGAAAAAGCTGCACGAAAAGAACCGAATGATATACGCTTACAAGTTGATTTGGCTCGAAATTATGAAACAGCCCAAAGATTTGAAGATGCTAAAGAGATATATCTAAAATTAGCTGCTCAGAATCCTTTCAATGCAGATGCCCATTTTCACTTGGGTTCATTTTATGCTCGATTTGGCCAAATGACCAAAGCCCGCCATGCCTTTGATGAAGCCATGGATGTGCAACCCAATCATCGTGCCACCATCGAAGCCATGGCCACTCTTTTCGGGTCGAAAGAAGATCGAAATCTATCTGATGATGTTTTAGCAAAATCAGCAGAAAGAGATCCGAAAGGTCCTGCCCAGCGTATGCAGAGAATTCGTAAGAGTTTAGATGATCGGAACTTTGAGTTTGCTGCTAAGCTAGCTCAAGGCGGTCAGGAAACATTTCCAAGGCAAAGTGGATTTATTTTCTTAAAAGGGAAAGCCTTTGAAGGAATGGGGGATACAGATAAGGCCAAAGCCAGTTATCAGGAAGCGATTAAAAAGGATCCCACACATCATGAGTCCTATGTTGCTTTGGG
>CAYXUK010000104.1:0-3716 GCA_964468295.1 uncultured bacterium
TGGTCACTAATTGCAATTTCTTCTGTTGTTTTTGGCTTCACCTTCCCAATAATCAACATGAACAGAATAGACGCAATCAAACTGATGAAATACCCATGAAGGTAATGAAGATCACCGTTTTCATTAGCTAAAAAAGGATGGACATCCTTGATATTTACGAAAGTAAAGAATGCATAAAAAGCCATGCCAACAATCATACCGATCTTTGCTGCGACTGCAGGTATATGTTTAGTGGTAATTCCCAATAGAAAAATTCCAATGATCGGAACACTGTATAACCCATTCACTTTTTGAAGGTATTCAAAAATAGACTGCATTTGGTCCAGCATGGGTGCGATAAGGATGGATGCCACAGCTAACGCAATGCCAAACTTTTTCCCAACGGATACAATCTGAATTCCATTTGCACTTTTATTAATGTAGCCTTTGTAAAACTGTAGAGAAAATAGTGTTGAGGCGCTGTTCAATGCTGAATTAAATGAACTTAAAATAGACCCCAACAAAACGGCTGCAAATAGACCCAATGACCAATCCGGAAGGACATGGCGCACAATGGCACCGTATACCTGGTCCTGTTTCCCAATTGAAAGGTCCGTCATGTGAAGTGCAATAATACCGGGCAAACATAATATGACCGGCCCAACCAATTTCATGGCTGAAGCAAATAAAACACCTTTTTGGCCTTCTGCTAAACTTTTAGCTGCCATGGCCCGTTGAACGATAACCTGGTTCGTGGACCAGTAAAAAACCTGGATAAACATCATTCCAGTTAACAATGTTGGCCATGGAACAGAAACTACATTGCCATCCACATTGGTTCTGGTTAAAACAGCCAGATACTCTGGGTTCTTATCACCCAAAACTGCTAGCCCCGATAGAAATGACCCATCCCCTAAGGAAATCAGGGCCAAAATTGGAATTGCAAGACCACCGATAAGTAAACCGATGCCATTTAAAGTATCACTTACCGCCACAGATTTGAGTCCACCAATAATTGCATATGAACTACCCAAAATCCCAATAGTTGCAACTACAAGTAATAAGGGCAAGTTCAAATCAAACATACCAATCAGTGCAAGCGAACCTGTATATAGTACAACGGGTAGCAGGACTGTTACATATCCAAATAAAAACAATCCAGACACCATGGATCGTGTAGTCTTATCAAACCGCTTTTCAAGAAAAGCTGGTGTAGTGGTGAATCCACTGGCCAAATATCTCGGAAGAAAAACTAATGCAGTAGCTATCATGGCGAATGCAGCCAAAGCTTCCCATGCAACACCCACTAACGCTTTATCACCAAAGACTGCGCCGTTTAGCCCTACCAATTGTTCTGTTGATAAATTGGTCAACAGCAATGATCCTGCCACCACTGGCCATGCCAATGCGCGACCGCCAGTAAAATACTCTTCTGTGGCGTTGTCCGACTTTTTCATTCGCCGTACAATTTGGTACGTGAAAAAAGCCACCGAACCTGTTGCCAATACGAATGAAATGCTAGAGATTGTATTCATCTTTAAAGAGAAGGTTTTGGTCCAAATTGATTTTCATTCTCATCACTTTTTTTGCAAAGAAAAATGATAAGAATAACAATTAAAGGTGTGACGCACATTAAACACCACCAGCCACTTCTATTTATATCATGTAACCTTCGTGAGATTACTGCTAAAGATGGAAGAATAGTCAAAGGCCTGTATATGACAGTTAACAATCCAACTTCTTCATAAAGATTTGCTAATGGTATATATTCAGAGAAAGGCAATGTTTTAAGATTAATAAAATTGAACCCTAAAACTCTATCAACCGCAATTATAATAACATAAAATATTGCCCAATATAATATAAAATACCAAAACTCGGTTCTACTAGCTCTTCCTTTAAAAAGAGTATAGTTTTTTATACATTTAATGAACCATTTCATTATCCAAATTTACCCACCATCATCCTACAAACAAAAAAGCCCCCGTGAGGAGGCTTTTCTTTTATTCTTATATAATAAAAATATTACAAAATATCCCTTCTATTAAAGAGATAACGTTTTGCATTTCGAAAACGAATATTATTGAGTCTATTAATAATAAATCGTTTTCGTCCACGCCTTATTTCTATTGTATTTTTATTCACTATAATTCCTTTATTTTCAATAAAATTCGCCGCGACTTTAATTAAGGTTATATATAAGCACCAAACAAAATTATGAGGAGTGGGTAAAAAAGTAATTATTGAAATCTAAGTTTGGAAAGTTTATTCAAGTCTACCCCTGATTCAAAGGGGATCAACATAAAGGAATATTCATAGGTCCCAGGATAAAGCGTATATTTATTGTGAGGCCTGGCTCCCCAACTGTTATCGCCTCCGACGCCCATTTGTTTATAATCAATCAACCAATCAATGTGGTCTTTCGGTATTAGATCGATTTTTCCGTGACGCTGACCTTTGGGAATGTAATATAGATCTTCATAGGGATATTGATGTACGCTACCATCAAAAGTAGGCAAACCTTTTGCCATCAATCCCACTCTTCCATTGGTTAAAGCCATCCAACGAATATCTGTTTTATTTCCTGTCTCTTGTGGCCTGACGTAGGCATATGTTTGTTCCCAAACAGATCCGGAATAATATCCCACAGCTGCAGAAGTCTTCCGATCCCAATACGATTCATGGGGCCCACGCCCGAACCAGGAAACCTTATCGTAATTTCCTAACATTGAGAATTTCATTCCAAATCGTGGAATTTCTGAAATAGTTGAATCGGCAATATCTATTTTTTGACTGATCTGAACTGCGCCATTACCATAGACAAAATATTTTGAAGTAAGGGTTGTGCTACTCAACGTGTCTTCACTCACCAAGATAATCTCAGCAACGTTATTTTTAAGGGTACTGTTTATAGCTTTTATTCTCATCCGTGTACCAGCATTCTTCCAAATCTGGGTTCGAGCAGGCATCCCGTTTCCCAGATCATTATCATTAGGTGCCCGCCAAAAGTTGGTTTCTGCTGGTGATGTTAACAGATCAACACCATCAATAGCATATTGACTGATCTGTCCAAATTCTCGATCAAAAATTATTTTGAACCTTTGACCATAGATTTCCACACCAAGGTCATTTTCAAACAAATTAACTGGTGAAATCTCGGATGGGGTTTCTACAATGGCTTCACGATGAATGGGTAATGCAAACTGTTCCCAGGCTACAAGATGCTCTTTTGGTATCAGTGGCATTTTATATTTCGTCTTGGCTTGGATCATTAAAAAATATGCCACACCTGGTTTTGGTCGAATGTTTGAAAGGTTAAAGGTCAATGTTCTTGATTCACCAGGTTCGAGATCCAATGTCCCCAAACGTCCAGAGGATACGGTCTCATTATCTCCTTTGATGAACCAAGAAAATGTAAGATCACTTAAATCGATAAAATCATAATCATTAGTCACCCGTATACGACCTCTTGAAAGGTTATCTGCATGAAAGGTGACCGGTTGATATACTTTTTTTACTTCATGAATATGAGGATTCAAACTGCGATCTGAAGCAACTAACCCGTTGGCACAAAAGTTTGAATCATTTTCTGCAAATTCCATTCCAAAATCACCGCCGTACGCCCAATACTCATTACCAGAGGTATCAGTTTTCGTGATAACCTGGTCAACCCAATCCCATATGAAGCCTCCCTGAAGTGATTTGTATTTTTCAAAAGTATTCCAGTAATCAACCAA
>CAYXUK010000104.1:3816-5216 GCA_964468295.1 uncultured bacterium
CTTCTCATTGAAACGCATCCCATGTGCTTCAATATTAGCCTCATCTATTACGTACAACCCATATTCATTACACAATTCGTACCATCGTTCCTGGTTAGGATAATGTGATGCCCGAACTGCATTGATATTGTGTTGCTTCATAAGTTGAATATCCTGAATCATCGAAGCTTCTGTTATTGCCCTACCTTTAACTGGATCCCATTCATGGCGATTCACGCCTCGAAACATTATTGGGACCCCATTAACCAAAAGATTCCCTTCTCTAACCTCTACTTTTTTAAATCCAACTTGTTGAGTTGTGGCTTCGATTATTTGCTCAAGTGAATCCAATAGAAAGATTTGCAACTGGTACAGATTCGGTTTTTCTGCTGACCAGGTTTTTACTCGTTTCACTGTTGATTCGATATGTATTGATACAGTTGAATCAACGATTTGAATATTAGTAGAATCAAATACAGTTCGATTTTTCCTGGTGGGATCCACCAGCTTGGTCCGAAGAGTTAATTCTTTGCCAGATTGGTTCTGATCTAAAAGATCAACGTCGATGGAAAATATTCCAGTTGAATAGGTCGAGTCTAAATCAGCTTTAACAAAAAAGTCCGTGATACGCGTTTTGGGCCTAGCATAAACGTAGACATCCCGTTCCAGCCCACTTACACGCCATGTATCCTGGGCCTCTAAATAAGACCCATCAGAAAAACGATACACTTCTACAGCAACCTGGTTTTCGCCCACTTTAGCTATATGAGAAATATTGAATTCTGCCGGTGTTTTTGAGCCTTGGCTATAACCGACAAATTCACCATTCACCCAAATATAAAACGCTGATCGAACGCCGCTAAATCTCAAAAATACATCCCTATTATCCCATTGATCAGGAATGGTAAAAGATCGCCTATAAGAGCCTACTGCATTGTAATCATGAGGTACAAATGGTGGGTTGGGTGGAAATGGGTATTCTTCATCCAAATAAATGGGGACTGACCATCCCTGAAGCTCCCAGTGACCAGGAACTTTTATATCGGACCAGTTTGTATCATCGTAATTAGTTTTATAAAAATTTTTGGGTCTTTTTTTTGGATTAGGAGAAAAATTGAATTTCCAATCTCCATTCAATGATTGAAAATATTTGGATTGGAATGGATCGTTTTTGAGGGCCAACTCCTCAGATTCAAATGGGAAAAAATGGGCCCGAGCCAATTGCCGATTGATATTAAATACACTTGGATCTTCCCATTCTTCTTGCTGATTGATTCCACAGCTAACCCATAAAAGGGAAATTAATATTAATAAAAGATTAGTGTATTTTTTCATTTATGTTACGATAATTGATCAATAATTGAGTTCAAATTAAACACTAATTCATCTGCATTCTCACGAGTAAAAATAATGGGCGGTTT
>CAYXUK010000105.1:0-5176 GCA_964468295.1 uncultured bacterium
TTTTAATTGTTTTCCCACCAGGACCAATTAAACCACCAATTTTTTCAGGATTGATTTGTAACGAGAGCACTTTAGGTGCATATTTTGACATTTCCATCGGTTCTGGCACCGCTTCGTACATATGATCTAATATGTGGTTGCGGCCTGCCTTTGCCTGAGCTAAAGCTTCTTCCATTAATTCAAATGAGATACCTTCGATTTTTAAATCCAATTGAATTGCTGATATACCATCTCGAGTACCGGCAACTTTGAAATCCATATCGCCCAAGTGATCTTCTGCGCCTAATATATCACTCAATACGGCATAGCGATCACCATCTTTAATAAGACCCATGGCTATACCAGCGACATGACCTTTCGTGGGCGCACCTGCACTCATTAATGCTAAAGAACCGCCGCACACAGAAGCCATGGATGAAGATCCATTTGATTCAGTAATTTCTGAAACAATTCGTACTGTGTATGGGAAATCTTCATATTCAGGAAGAATTTCCTTAATGGCACGTTCAGCCAAATTCCCATGGCCAATTTCTCTTCGACTTGTAAAACCAATGCGTCCAGTTTCACCTACACAATAGGGCGGAAAATTATAGTGCAGAAAGAATTTCTTCTTCGTATCCAAATCCATGCTGTCAATTATCTGTTCATCTCTTGGTGTACCCATAGTCAAAACAACTAGTGCCTGAGTTTCTCCACGGGTAAATAGGGCGGATCCATGGGTTCTGGCCAAGATACCTGTTTCAATGGTAATTTGACGAATATCGGTTGTTTTTCGACCATCAGACCGTACTGCATCCTCAAGTATCTGTTCGCGAAAAGCTGTTTTTAACTGATCGTTAACATATCCAGAAACCAATATTTCTGATTCAGGATGGGATTCAACAAACGCCTCTTGCGCCTCTTCCTTTAAAGCAGAAATCTGATTTTCACGATCAGCTTTGTCACCGGTCTTAATGGCGGCGTCAATTTTACCCGTAACCAACTCCGAAACAGCCTTAGCCAATGCTTCGTCAGTTTCTTCTTCGGGTACATCCCGTTTAACAATATCGAGTTCTCCAATTAATTTATTCTGCATGGCGATTAAATCTTTAATTGGTCCATGAGCAAATTTCATGGCATCGATAAATTCTTCCTCAGTAATGAGTTTTGCTTCACCTTCAACCATCACAATGGTTTGTTCGTTTCCAGACACGATAATCGCCATATCCGAATCTTCCATTTGCGATCGTGTGGGGTTGATAACAAATTCACCATCAATACGACCAACGCGTACCGTAGCTATTGGACCTTTAAAAGGAATATCTGAAATCATCAATGCGGCAGACGCACCGACGCCAGCCAACGTATCAGCCATATTCTCGCCATCACTAGATAATACCGTGATAATGACCTGTGTTTCACATTTGAAAGATTTTGGGAAAAGAGGTCGAATCGGCCGGTCAGTTAAACGACTGGTCAATATTTCATGTTCGGATGGACGTGCTTCTCTTTTAAAAAAACCACCAGGTATTTTTCCTCCTGCATAATGGCGTTCACGATATTCAACCTGTAATGGGAACCAGTCAATATCTTCTCTCATTTCTTTGGCCGCATTTACAGCCACTAGTACAGATGTCTCACCATGAGTAACGATAACTGAGCCGGAAGATTGACGTGCAACATGTCCGGTCTCAATCGAGAGCGTACTCTCATTAAGTTTCATTTCTTGTTTCTTCATAATTTTTCCTAAAATTTTAGATTAATTGCGACGAATGGACAATTCTTGTGTCACATTCAAATATGAGTCGGGATTGGTCCGACGGAGATACTTTAAAAGTTTTTTACGTTGAGAAACCAACAACACTAATCCACGGCGTGAATGATTATCTTTTTTATACACTTTTGCATGTTCAGTTAATAATCTGATTCTGGTTGTCAATAAAGCGACTTGCACTTCTGTCGATCCGGTATCTTTCTCATCTTTACCGAATTGTTTTACAACTTCTTGTATTTGTTCATTTGTTAAAGACATTTTGTCTCCTATTTATACTTCTGCATCAATCTCATACAGAACTCTTTATCTTTATTTAACTGTTTTATTAATTCTTGTGGATTAGAGAATTTTTTTTCGTCTCTTATCCGTTCTAAAAATTCTACGGTGATTGTTTTATCGTAGAGATTATCTAATTTTTCGTCAATAAAATGAGCTTCCATCACAAAATCGGTCTCACCGAAGGTTGGGCGGACTCCCAAATTACACATTCCATAGAGATTTTTACCATTAATCCTTCCACGGATACAATAAACCCCGCTAGCGGGAATTAACTGGTTTTTTTCTTCAGGTATAAAATTAGCCGTGGGAAAACCAAGACTTTTTCCACGGCCTGCACCATGGATAACATTGGCGTTAAATCCAAATACCCAACCTAACTCAAAGGATGCTCTTCGAACATATCCCTGCTTGATCAACTTTCGGATATGAGTACTGGAAATGTTAACACTTTCATCAGAAACAGGCTCAACAATATCAACGGAAAAACCATTATTTTCAGCAAAAGTTTTAAGAAATTGAGGGGATCCCTCCCGTTCAAAGCCAAAATGATGATCGTATCCAACAATAAAATAAGATGGATGAAAATTATTAACCACGATATCCGTTAAAAAATCAGCTGCTTTTATTTTTGAAAATTGTTCATCAAAAGGAATAACCAACACCGCATCTAGGTGTAAAGAACTCAGAATTTCCAATTTTTTTTCGATATGCATTAATAAAGGTAATTTTGTACCAGATTCCAAAACATGACGAGGATGTGGGTCGAATGTAATTAGAACAGATTTAGCACCTTTTAACTCAGCAACAGATTTTACCTTTTTAATTATTTCCTGATGGCCTCTATGACAGCCGTCAAATGTTCCGATAGTAACAACACTATCAGTAATATTTGGTATAGCGTTTAATGTTCTGTAGACATCCATTTCGCTTCAAATTCCTTTAATGGTATCGAATCTTGAACTACAAAATCACCTACTGCGATCCGCTGCAATTTTGTTAAATGACCTTCTGTACCAAGTTTTTTCGCGATTTCCTGTCCCAATACGCGAATGTATGTACCCTTAGAGCAAGTAACAGAAAAATCAATTTGCTTATCATGGATATCATTAAGCGTTAAATCAATAATATTCACTTCAACTGGTTCGCGATTAATAGTTTTGTTCTTTCTAGCAAGTTTATAAAGTCTTACACCATTGACCTTTTTTGCCGAATACATAGGTGGTATTTGTTTGTATTTACCGATAAAATGCTTCAAAACTGACTCAACCAAATTCTTATCCAATGTAGGAACAGGTTTCGAAGCTATTACTTTGCCATCCAAATCCAGCGTATCGGTTTGTTCGCCCAATTGTAGTACAGCTCGGTAGGATTTTATACTTCCGGAAATTTCACCCAGTTTTTTGGTATCCGAGTTTGTAGCTATAATTAAAACTCCGACAGCAAACGGATCCAATGTACCACCATGCCCTACTTTTCTTTTCCCTGTGATGTTACGAACCTTTTTTACCACATCGAAGCTTGTCCATCCAATAGGTTTATATATATTAAAAATCATTCAATTAGTCGTCACGATTCAATTTTTGAAAGATAGTATCTATTTTCTGTGTATACGCCACTGTTTCATCATAAAAAAACTTTAGCTCAGGTGTGAATTTAATGCGTAGTTCCTGTCCTAAATATTTACGAAAAGACTTTGCACGATTATCCATTTCAATTTGAATTTTATCAACGGGTATTTTTTTATTCAATACGCTAAAAAAGACTTTCGCATGCTTTAAATCGGGAGAAACTGTAACTCGGGAAAAAGTGATCAAACCTAAATCAGATAAATCGATATACTGGGTTTGTATTTTTCCAAGAATATGTTGGATTTCGTTGGCGACCCGCTCTTTGCGTTTGAAGGGTCGTTCGTATTTCAAATGACTTCTAACTTCCTTTTTATTGATTCTATTTTATAACACACAATAATATCACCTTCCTTGAATTTGGAAAAATTATCTATACCTATACCGCATTCAAATCCTTCACGTATTTCCTTGGCATCATCTTTAAGATGTTTTAAAGATACAATTTCACCATCAGCAATTTCTTCATCTTCGCGTATTACACGTGCTTTCGTATTTCGTAAAATTGTACCCTCAGTTACTTTAGATCCGGCAATAAAACCAATTTTTGGAATTTTAAATGCAGCTTGAACCATAGCACTTCCTAGTACTTCCTCAACTTTTTCAGGCTCAAGCAATCCTTCCAATGCCAGAGTAATTTCTTCTACAGCGTTATAGATTACATTATAAGTTCTTATATCCACACCTTCCTGTTTGGCTTGTAGTTTAGCGTTGGGTGAAACTTGAACATGGAATCCAATAATTACTGCTTTAGATGCAGATGCCAAAAGCACATCTGATTCAGAAACCATACCTACGGACTTATGAATCACTTGAACGCCAACCTCTTCATGGGTAATTTTTTCTAATTGTTCAGATAAAGCCTCGATTGATCCATCAACGTCACCTTTAATAATAATGGGTAGGTTTTTGATAGCACCTTCCTTAATTAATGCTGACATTGCATCCAAACTTTGAGCGGCGATTTTCTTTTGATCAATCTCACGTTTCAGACGCTGGCGATCAGAAGCAATACGTTTTATTTCTCGCTCATCTTCAACAACTGCAAATATATCTGCAGATTGCGGAACAAGATCAAATCCTAAAACTTGGACTGGATCAGATGGACCTGCTTCTTGAATCCTTTGACCTCGTTCGTTCATCATGGCTCGAACTTTGCCAGAAATATTGTTACAAATAAAAGGATCCCCAACTTTTAATGTTCCTTTTTGTATTAATACAGTCGCAATGGGTCCATGACCTTTATCGAGTTTAGAATCAACTACAGTACCACGTGCCAGTGTATCATAGTTTGCTTTTAATTCAAGCATTTCCGATTCAACAAGCATTGAAGCTAAAAGATCATCAATCCCTTCTCCTGTTTTGGCAGAAATTGGGATCGCTTGAATTTTTCCTCCCCAATCTTCAACTAGCACATTATGCTCTGATAATTCTCGTTTTACCCGTTCAGAATCAGTATCTGGTAGGTCTATTTTATTAATTGCAATTATCAAAGGCACATTCGCTGCTTTAGCATGGT
>CAYXUK010000106.1:0-1672 GCA_964468295.1 uncultured bacterium
GAGCACCGCACTCATAATGCGTAGGTTCGGGGTTCGAATCCCTGTGGGCCCACTTTTTATTTGTAAATTCAAGTATGTGCGGTCGTAAGACACTCACTCGTGATATACAGTCCATCATTGAAGAAATGGCTATTGAAGAATGGCAAGATGCAGATCTATATACGCCCAGTTTTAATATTGCCCCAACTCAATCTACTCCCATTATGATTGATCATATGGGTCGACACGTTAAACCAATGAAATGGGGCTTGATTCCCAACTGGGCCAAGGATGAATCGATAGGATCAAAACTGATTAATGCACGTTCTGAAACGCTTCTTCAAAAACCGTCTTTTCAGAATTTAGTACCTCAAAAAAGATGTGTAGTAATTACAGATGGCTATTATGAGTGGAAAAAGGCTTCAAGAAAATCGATTCCGTATTATATCCATCATCCAAGTAATAAATTGTTTCCCATGGCAGGTCTTTGGGATATGTGGGAGAACCATTCAGGTAAAAAGATTTTTAGCTATACAGTAATTACAACAACTCCTACGTCTACTATTAAAGATATCCACCACCGCATGCCCGTTATATTAAAATCGGAGGATATTAATTCTTGGCTTCAGGTGCACAATACATCAATTTCCGATGCGATGAGTTTATTAATACCATACCCGGATGAACTTAAATTTTTTGAAGTATCAAGTCTAGTCAATTCACCAAAAAATAATCGAAAAGAATGTATCTTGCCTTTAAATAATTCTAATAATCTAACTTTGTTCTAAATACTTTGTTAATTTTGTATTAATGGTGATTTTCTGCTTGACGTTTATAGAAGATTAAAACCAATTTTATTCAATCTTAAAGCTATAAATAAATGAGTTACCGCATATTTAAATTTGATATCATTAAGGTGAATTTATTTTCCGAATAAATCATTCAATGAAAATTATCGAAATCAAAATTATTCAAAACAATTATCAATTAAAATCAAGGAGAGCGACATGAGAAAATTCTCACAAGTTCTAATGTTAATCCTTCTACCTGTATTTGTGATAGCCCAGCACACTGTGTCGGGTACAGTCACGGATGCAAACACAGGTGATGCCCTTCCGGGCGCTAATGTGGTCTTAGTTGGAACAAACATGGGAGCTGCAGCGGCATCAGATGGGTCGTATACGGTTACAAATGTTCCTGCAGGCTCATATACAATTACTGCTTCTGTAATCGGTTATGCTGATGCTAGTCAAAGCGTGAGCGTAAGCGGTGATGTTACAGCAAACTTTTCATTAGAAACTTCTGCCCTAGAGTTGTCTGCATTGGAAGTTTTGGCTTCCCGTGCTGGTGAAAAAACACCTGTAGCATATACTAATATAACGAAAGCAGAAATGGAAGCCCGTCTTGGCTCGCAGGACATTCCTATGGCTCTTAATACAACCCCGAGTGTATATGCAACACCACAAGGTGGTGGGGCTGGAGATGCTAGAATTAATGTTCGTGGGTTTAACCAGCGAAACATTGCTGTAATGATTAATGGTGTACCGCAAAATGATATGGAAAATGGATGGGTCTACTGGTCCAACTGGGATGGTGTTGGCGATGCCACATCTTCCATCCAGATGCAGCGCGGTCTTTCTGCTGTAAACCTAGCTACCCCTTCCATTGGCGGAACCATGAATATTATTACAGA
>CAYXUK010000106.1:1772-5077 GCA_964468295.1 uncultured bacterium
CTGCTGTAAACCTAGCTACCCCTTCCATTGGCGGAACCATGAATATTATTACAGACCCAACTGCTTTGCAGCGCGGTGGAAAATTCAAACAAGAAATGGGTGATGGCAGTTTCTTAAAAACTACTGTGAATTTGAATACGGGTTTAATAATGGGTGATAAAGTGGCTTTAAGTGGTACACTTGTACGTAAAACAGGCGATGGTGTTATTGGTGGAACTTGGACAGATGCCTGGGCATATTATTTTGGTGCCAGCTATGCAGCCAATGAAACAAATCGCTTAGAACTCTATGCCGTTGGTGCCCCCCAACGCCACGGACATAATTTGTATAAGCAAAATGCTGCAGTCTATGATGCTAAATTTGCCAAGGATATGGATGGGTATGATCCAGATGCTACTTCTAAATTCAATCCACCCAATAAGAGTCACACAAAAGACCCACGCTTATTCAACCAAAACTGGGCTCCTGTTGATAAAAGTTATAAAGGAAAACAGTACTATTATATGTATGGTGAGAATATAGTAGACCGTCATGACCCGAATAACTTAAATGAACGGGAAAACTTTTTCCATAAACCACTTGTAAATCTGAACTGGTTTTTAACCCTAGATGATAAAACAAGATTATCAACTATTCTTTACTGGTCAGGTGGTTCCGGAGGTGGTACTGGCACCTATGGTAGTGTTAAAAGAGTGCCTGCAGTTGATGGAAACAGATGGTGGGCAAGTTCCCCTTGGACCTGGGATTGGAATGCTGAAATAGCAGAAAACCAATCAAATGTAGATACGGATTGGCATGCAACTGAGAATAGATCTACCGGTATTTTAAGAAATAGTATTAATCGTCAAAACACTTATGGTGCAATTTCAAAATTAAACTATGCGATGAATGATGCTTTGGAACTGCAATTTGGTGTTGACTGGAGAACAGCAGGCATTGAACATGCCCGTGAAGTTCGAGATTTACTAGGCGGTGATTACTTTATTAATATGGCTGATGATAATTATCCAAATGGTAGAATAAGAAAACTCGGTGATATTATTGCTTACCACAATGAAACGACTGTGGATTGGCTCGGTTTCTATGCGCAAGGTAGTTACACCCAAGGTCCAATAAATGCCTATGGTATGATTGGTCAATCTAGCATTTCATATTCTTATCAAGACCATTTTACCATAAATGATAAAAAGATTGAAGCTGATGCGATTGGTGCCATGCAGGTTAAGGGTGGTCTCATGTATGATATGAGTGATAACATGAGCATATATGCAAATTATGGTGTTGTTGAAAAACCACCTATTATGGATAATGTGATCTATTATGATGGAACCGTCGCCAGTAATCCAATGAATGAAACATTTAATAGTTATGAAGGCGGCGTCAATTATGGCAGTGAAAAAGTAAGCGCTAAGGTCAGCTATTTTAACACGCAGTGGAATGATAGAAACCAGACTAAATCTGTGACAACGGGACAAGGCTCCAGTGGGGATACAGATGTTATTTTTCTCACTGGTGTAGATCAGAGCCACACAGGTGTAGAGGTTGAAGTATCAGTCCAGCCTATGAAGATGCTTAAGCTTGATTATTCTGCTTCTTTTGGTACCTACAAGTTTACTGGAGATGCGGAAGGCAATTATCAGGAATACACTGAAACTGGCACAAAACAGACACATTATACATATGCACTTGATGGTTTGTATGTAGGTGATATGCCGCAAACTGGTATGAGTGTTAGTGCTACGTTGACTCCGATAAAAGGGTTATATCTTCAAGGCACAATGTGGAGTTATGACAAGAACTATGCTGACTGGAGTCCAGCCGCACGTGAAGTAAAAGGTAGTTCGACGGACAGAGTGCAGGTGTGGGAGGCCCCAGCTTACAATAGAATGGACCTGCATGCCTATTATAACCTTCCTATGTCAATTGGTGGTGCAAACTTTCAGCTATTTGCCCATGTGTTTAACCTGACAGATGCTTTATATATCCAGGATGCTACCGATAACAGTCAGTATAATGCTTGGGATGATGATCATGATGCTGACAGTGCAGAAGTTTTCTTTGGTAGACCTAGATACATGAATATGGGTCTAACAGTAAGGTTCTAATTCAAATCAATTAGATTCTTAAGTACTCCTTATAAAAAAGCCCCGATTTTTTCGGGGCTTTTTTATTTTACCCAACTGTAATTATTAATCCTGTTTTAGAATGACTTTATGTTTCTTCTAAAGATGCATATTGCTGCCAGAATCGCACTGCTTCGGCCCATTCTTCAGAAGAATAATGTGCCTTTGTACCACCAGGAAGTTCCAATTGGTTGCGCATCATTGTAACTGGGCCCATAGGGAGTTTCTCAACTCCTTCGGGTATGGAATGAATGCTAATTAATTCCCATTCTGCATCTGTGGAATTTTCATCATTTTCTGCCAATACATCATGGCGGTATACAATATATTCTATTCGCCCAGCTTTTATAGGTGTGCCAGATTTCGCTCGGGTTTGAATATAAAACTCTTCATTTGAACGTCGTTGAACTAATTTGGATACTAATTCAGTATTTTCGTCAAGTTTTACAAAAGGGCATACAAATTGATGAATTAATTCAGCGCTTCCTTCTACGATTCGGACACCATCTCGATATCCTTCTTTGAAATGTCCATTGGCCATTTGTTTTTCAGCATCCTGAGCGACTTCTTCAAAGGTCAGAGAATCTGAATAAGTTTTTCCCGTTCCCTTAGTTTGTCGGCGGACAAATTCGTTTACAGCAACTTTCATCGTTTCCATGGATATAGTTTTTTATTCCAGTTTAATGCTTTGTATTTTTTTAATATTTTCATTGTTTCCTCAACCGGGAGCGCTTCGCTGATACCGTATTGACTGGAAACTGTTTCTGCCATAAAAAGTGAATTGATAATTGCTTCCTCAGTAGCTTCAACTGTGGCCATAAATAATCCATTCATAGCGCGGTTTTTTAATTCTGTCCGATCTACAGTTAATTCATTTGATCCAGTTGATTTAAAGGTAGAAAAAATAATGGCATAATCACCACTACCATTGGGTGAATGAGCGCCAACCCGACCTAAGGCGTGATCCACTCGTTTGGCTATCCGTTTTAGATTGCGGTTAGATAATGGTGCATTAGTGGCAATCACGATCATGCATGAACCTTCATCTTCATCGTAAGGAATGCTGGAAGAAAAAGGAGATTGTTTTAGTTCACGCCCTACTGGTGCGCTATTGATCATAAGTGATCCCCCAAAATTAGTTTGTACAAGCACGCCTACAGTATATCCGCCTGCTTCCAGCGG
>CAYXUK010000107.1:0-5043 GCA_964468295.1 uncultured bacterium
CAGTGCTTTATGTAATTTTTCTGATGTAATTCCGCGTAAAGCTTCAATGGTTTTTTTTGGAAGTCTTTTTACGATAATGTAACGCCACTTAGTACCTCGATTACTTTCCTGACTACTGAATGTAACCCCATTATCGACCGTAAATACCCTTGGATTCTCAGGGTCTGTTGAAGTGAGTAAGTTTCCTTCGTTGCTATCGGCGTGTTTAATAAGATGCGTTAGAATATTAGCATTGGCAAAATGTTT
Source organism: uncultured bacterium (assembly GCA_964468295.1). Classification (GTDB taxonomy): domain Bacteria; phylum Fidelibacterota; class Marinisomatia; order Marinisomatales; family TCS55; genus TCS55. Next base: position 247 of record CAYXUK010000107.1, read on the forward strand.
TGCATATACCGGATCATTTTTAAATTTTTCTTTATCGTAGACCTCACCTCCAACTGTGACCTCGTTCAACCAATATTGCATCATTACAAGAACCACTTCAGGCTTTTTAAAAGTTGGAATGGCATCTTTTTCAATCTTTAAATATTCCTCCATGGAAAATGCCCTGCAAACCGTTGGAGGTACAGGATATTCATTTTCATCTAAAAACAATTTTTGCAGTTCATATGCAGCAACTTCAAATCGGGGAGCATTATTGAACTCATGCCCACCTTTCAATGCGCGACGCCATTTAATTTGCAAATCTTTATTATCCGCATATTTTAAAATAACACGTTTACCAATATCACCCACAAAACGTAGATCACGAAACCGGAAAATTTCGAAATCATCATACACAAGTTTGCGCTCGATCTCCTCAATAGAATACAACACATTGGAGTCTTGCGCAGGTAAATTGATTGGAAGGATTGTTAATAGTAAAGTAAATAATGGCACGTGTCTAAGTGATAATATTCGAAGCATATAATGCGCTCCTAACTATTGAAAATTAATTGGACAAACAAATTTACTGGTTTCATTCTTAGCTTAAAAGACTAATCATCTTTAAATAATTCAGGTTGGTGATGAAGTGCATAAGTAACCTTTGTAAATGCATCAATGATATCTTGAATATCTTCACTACTACCAAGCAAATGATTTTGTTTTAGCCAAACAGACTCCTTATCAGCAATTCTTTCGGTAACCGGCATTTTCATTGTTAAAAAATCATAATCTTTCAGCCATGGATATTCCTCTGTGTCCGTTACAAATAATTTCTCTCGATATATCGGCGTATAACCCATATAGGTAAATACACCTTCGGCTTGCATGGCCTTGAAAAATATCTCACGTGGAATTCCATTAAATCGGCTTTCATCATATCGTACTAAGTAGATATGATTCGCCTGTCTTGTCACGCCATCATAAGCTCCATTTATGATAATCCCATCAATTTGACTTAAAGCGTTATCTAATTTTTTTCTATTTTTATCGCGGCGATCCATATCATCTTGAATAGATTCGATTTGTGGCATCAGCATGCTGGTTGCCATAGCGTTTAGACGAAAATTTCCACCAAGGAATTGATGTTCATAAAACTCACCACCTTTGGTTCTACCGCAATTATGATATGAAAAACAGGTCTCATAAAATCCTTCATCATTAGATATAATCGCACCACCTTCCCCAGCGGTCATATTTTTTGATGTTTGAAAACTGAAAATACCACCGAGTCCAAGAGCACCTACTTTTGTATTATTCCATTCAGCACCATGGGCCTGGGCTGCGTCTTCAAGGATTGATATCCCATACTTTGACCCGATAGCCAGGATTCGGTCCATATCAGCTGGATTTCCTGCAATATGCACAGGCATTATCGCTTTGGTTTTTTCAGTGATTGCTTTTTCGATTAATTCCGGATCAATATTCAATGTATTCTCATCAATATCAACAAACACAGGAACAGCATTGGCCATAAGTACGGCAGAAGCAGTGGCAATGAATGTATATGGCGGAACAATCACCTCATCGCCTGCCTTCACACCTGCAGCTTTCAGAGCTACCCATAGGCCAGTTGTACCAGAACTGGTACTAATGCAGTACTTGGCGTCATGAAAATCAGCAAATTTTTCCTCAAAACGTGTAATAGCCGTACTTCCGACACCCCAACCTTCATTCTCAAGTGTTGATATAATGGCGTCTTTTAAATCTGATGTGGGGCGCGGCCATACGGAAAATGGTCTTGATCGAACAGGATCTCCGCCGTGTATTGCAAGTTTAGACATTATAAAAATTCCAGTTTCTCCCTAAAATATGAAAAGAAATTACTTTATTCATAAAATGCCATCCAATCATCCTTTAGAATCCGTCGGTATTTCATAGTCGATTGCCATATTTACATACCACAATGCCATTTAGTCATACTAGCATGAAAAAGTGACAAAACAATTAATATGGCACAATCATTGATCATTACTTGATGGAATTTATTTTAATAAAAACAAAAGGAGTCAAAAATGACTTTAGTAAAATGGACACCAACTCGCTCATTGATTACAGACTTTGATCGCATGATGGATAACATCTTTAATGATGGTTGGAATGTAATGCCTAATTATAGATCCCACTCTCCTGCTGTAGATATTGCAGAAGATGAAAAGGAATTCACCCTAACGGCTGATTTCCCTGGATTTACAAAAAAAGATGTTGGTATCGAAGTAAATGATGGCGTTTTAACCTTAAAAGCCAATCGTGAAATCGATAATGAATCAAATGATGACGGTTTTTACCGCATTCGTGAGCGTCGATACGGTTCTTTCAGTCGCAGTTTCACTTTGCCTGAAAATGTATTGGAAGATAATATCAATGCCAAATTCAAAAATGGTTCATTAACTGTTTCTCTTCCAAAAGCAGAAGAGGTTAAGCCGGAAGTCCGTCAAATAAAAATCAGTTAAAAGACACCGCTTAAAAAGGGGATGTTTTCATGCATCCCCTTTTTATTTTATTGCATCAATTAACCCCTGAAGGATTCGTTTTGCCGAATCTTTATCCAGGGGTTTTTCATCACTAACAGCAATGGTTCTCGCCAATACATTCGATCCCAAATATTCCAATTGACTGCGAAATGCTGTTAGAAAACGATATCCGGAACCGGCACTATGGGTACTGATTAAGGCCCATTTACCATTAAAAGCATCCCTCCAGTTTTTGGTTTGTACCGTAATCCATGTAATTGCATTCGAAAGTATGGGTGGCACACCACCATTATACTCGGGAGCACAAACAATAAACGCGGACGCATCAATCATTTGATCAGTTAATTTTTCAGCCGTATCCGCTGCAGGCCGATTTTCAGATCCAAATAAGGGCAATTTTAATTTTTCTAATTCCAAAATCTCAGCTTCTTGGCCTAAGTCAGAAAGAAGGACTTGTAAATCTTTTGCCAAATCCAGATTAAGATCAGAAGTGGCAGAAATAATAAGGATATGAGACATTATACGACTACACCCCCATCCACATTCAATACTGTCCCATTAATGTAGGATGCTTCATCACTGGCCAGAAAACAATATACATTGGCCACATCTTCAACGTTACCCCATCGTTTAAGGGGAACTTTTGCTTCCATCATTTTGATGATTTTTTCCGGCATCTGTGCTGTCATTTCGGTTGTAATGAATCCTGGCGCCACTGCATTAACCCTTATGCCATCTTTTCCCAATTCACGCGCCCATACTTTGGTCATCCCAATAACACCTGTTTTGGTTGCTACATAATTTGTTTGACCGAAATTTCCATTGTGCGCCACTACCGATGATGCGCTTAATATAACGCCACTCCCCTGTTCTTTCATGACTTCAGCCGCAGCATGAGTGCACAAATAGACACCTTTCAAATTGACATTAATTACATCATCAAATTGATCTTCTTCCATTTTGACCAGCGTACTATCTTTTAAAATTCCAGCATTATTGATCAGCACATCCACACGACCATATGTTTCCATTACAGCCTTAAAAAGTTCATCTACACTTTTTTTATCTCCTACATTGGCTTGAACAAACAAGCCATTTACCTCATCGGCTGTGGCCTGACCGGATTTTTCATCTAATTCGGCAATAACAACTTTTGCCCCTTCTTCAGCAAATTTTAATGCTGTGGCACGACCAATTCCCTGGCCGCCGCCGGTGATAATACAGATCTTTCCTTCAAGTAAGTTCATTAAGATAAATCCAACATAATTACATTAATTTCGAAGCAGTAAAATTACCTTTTGTAATAGTTTTAAAAAAAACAATCCCATGATTTTGGAAAATATATTAGGCGCTGTTGGTGATACACCTGTTGTCAAATTGAATTCTTTTGACAAAGACCTGAAATGCCAACTATACGGCAAATGCGAATTTTTTAACGCTGGTGGATCGGTTAAAGACCGGATCGGTGTCCGAATGGTTGAAAATGCTGAAAAATCTGGCCGCATCAAACCAGGTGATACACTTATTGAACCAACATCTGGTAATACTGGAATTGGCCTTGCATTAGCGGCTGCCGTAAAGGGTTATCGAATGATCATTGTTATGCCGGAAAAAATGAGCATGGAAAAGGAAGTAACCCTCCGTGCTTTAGGCGCTGAAATTGTCCGTACACCCACCGAAGCTGGCCATGATGATCCCGAAGGATTATTTGAAGTTTCAAAACGCATGAACGAGGAGATCCCCAATTCTCACATACTAGACCAGTATGGTAATCCGGATAATCCTGATGCTCACTACGAAGGTACAGCACAGGAGATTTGGGATGAATTTGGATCAGACTTGGACATGGTCGTCATTGGCGTTGGTACGGGCGGTACAATTACAGGCATTGCAAAAAGATTAAAAGAACTGAATCCCAATATTCAAATTGTAGGCGCAGACCCCTACGGTTCCATTCTTGGCGGCGGGGATGAAGTTTTTCCGTACCAAGTTGAAGGCATTGGATACGATTTTTTTCCTGATGTTCTGGATAATTCTCTGGTGGATCAATATGTAAAAGTGGATGACCAGAATTCTTTTGATGTGGCCCGAAAGCTGATCAAGGAAGAAGGACTACTTTGCGGTGGTTCTAGTGGAACTGTGGTATGGGCAGCAATTCAGGCCGCTAAAGAGCTAAATGCAGACCAAAAATGCCTGTGTATCCTGGCCGATGGCATTCGTAACTACATGGGGAAATTTGTTTCTGATAAATGGATGAAAGAAAAAGGATTTAATATTTAATAAT
>CAYXUK010000108.1:0-5031 GCA_964468295.1 uncultured bacterium
CCAACGTAGACAGCATGCTTTTTGTGTTCTGAAACATGTATGGGGAAGGTCCAGTGCCAGCGATATTTTAGATCTTTTGGTGCCCAGCCATAGGCTGCTTCCGGCCAGACTCTAACATTGCGGGCGTGACCAGTGCGCACATTATAAACCTCCAGGCCGCCATCATAACAGCCAGACCAGATAATATTATTATCATTCGGATCTGGTATGCCGAAGCCGGATTCACATCCCCCAAATGCCCGCCAATGGCCCAGTGATATTCCTCGCTCGCGACTATTACTGGGTCCACGGTAAGAATATCCGTCTTGACGGTTGCCATAAACGTTATAAGGAATTTGATTGTCGGTATGTGCGTGGTACATCTGAGCGATAGGCAAGACCACCCGTTTAAAGGTTTTGCCGTCATTGGCAATACTGGCGCATCCGTCATGAGCAACCATGATACGATTTCCGTCTTCAGGATCGATCCATATGTCATGGTTATCTCCACCAGCACGATAACCGGATTTAATCGTTTTTCCTCCATCTTCAGATACACTGAACTGGACATTAAGGAAATATACCTTCTCAGGATTATCTGGAGCTACAGCGATACGCATGTAATAGGGTGCCCGCTCTGCCAGGGTGTGATTCCGGCTTACCAGTTTCCAAGATTGACCCCCGTTATCCGTTCGATATAGGCCAGGATGCGCTTCTTCGCACAAAGCATACATAACATTTGAATTGCTTTTCGAAATTGCAATGGCCACTTTGCCTACAGGATTACCCTTGCCGCCAGGCAAGCCGTTTTTATCCTGCCGGCTCCATGAATCTCCTCCATCACGTGAGATAAATACTCCACCTGATTCACCACCGCTATTGAGGCCCCAGGTATTGATATGTATTTGCCACATGGCAGCCAGCAAAATACTTGGATTATTTAGATCAATGGCAATATCTATACCACCAGTGTTTTCATCGATAAATAACACCTTTTCCCAAGATTTTCCACCATCCATCGTGCGGTAAATTCCACGTTCTTTCTGTGGACCGTGGGTATGTCCTAAAGCTGCTACATAGACGATATTTTCGTTGTCTGGATGAATTACAATGCGGGCAATACGTGCAGTTTTTTCCAACCCCATTTTGACCCAGGTATCACCACCATCAGTAGATTTATAAATTCCGTTACCAATGGCATGGGCAGGTCGGATAAGAAAGGTTTCACCAGTACCAGCCCAAATCACTTTTGGGTTTTTTTGGTAAACAGCCAAAGCACTAACGGAAGATACATCCTTATCATCGAAAATAGGCTGCCAAGAAATACCGTTATTTTGAGTGCGCCATAATCCGCCAGATGCAGCACCAATAAAATATGTGTTATGGTCACTGGATACACCAGCTGCTGCAATAGCACGATTCCCATCTGGGCCAATAAAACGGAATTTCAAATTCTTGAAATGATCACTATTTAGTTCCCCAGAAAAAGTAAATGAAAATAGGATAGAAAAGAGCAATAATAATTTTCTCATATGGACCTCATTGTGAAATGAAAGGGAAGGAAATATACGAAAAAGCTTTACAATTTTGGGCTTTAGATTATAGGAGGGAGTACCCCGGACAGGATTCGAACCTGTGACCTACGGATTAGAAGTCCGTTGCTCTATCCAGCTGAGCTACCGGGGCTAAGGTGCTGAAAATAGCGGTAGAAAATTAAGATCTTCGAGGGTGTCGTAATAAGCCAAAAAAGGGTAAAAAATCCTCCTCGGAGTCTCCTCGAGAAAATTGTTGCATTTTATAGAGGAGAAACCGTACACTTCACGACGAGAACTGACATATAGTAAAAAAAGACAACATACTAAAGGAGGTCAATACTATGGGTGAAGTCGTAAGATCAACTGGGGTTTCAAAAGAATCCGGATATTTATATTACCTCGGAAAAGACGGTAATGTATGGCGATCAAAGATGGCCCGCGCTGGCAAAGGCGGCGGCAATGCTGAAAAAGTAGCAAATGCCGGTGTTCAACGAGAATCAGGTTATCTCTATTACATTGATAAAGGTGGAAATGTAGCTCGATCCCCTATGGCCAGAGGTCGTAAATAACCATTAAAATCCTCGATAGAAAGGCCCCCGTATTTTGCGGGGGCTTTTTTGTTTCTAACCAAAATGCAAAAATTATTTATCACATTTTTTTTGATATTTATTTCCTGTAGCGATTTTGGGACCAATCCGAAAGAGGAAAAGAATTCAGGAGAAATCAGTTATAAAAATGATATTCAACCGATGTTGAATGCCAGCTGTATTAACTGCCATGGGAATAATGGTGGTTTATCTGTTGGTACATATAATAATTTAATGAAAGGGACCAGCAATAACGGACCGGTAATTATTCCCAATAATGGGTCTGGAAGTTTAATAGTGAAAAAATTACAGGGAGTGGGGCCTGGTAGTCGAATGCCTCCAGAACCAGCAAGTAAATTGAGCGATTCTAAAATCGAAACCATAAAGATATGGATTGACCAAGGCGCAAAAAATAATTGATTGATCGATTAACTAAATATCATTATTTATTACTATTTATTATTTTCATTCCAACACAACTCTTGGCAATTCCCCGTTTTGCTCTGGAGAGCGGAACCTCATGTATCTTGTGTCACGTAGATCCTTCAGGCGGTGGTCTCCGGAATGATTATGGTATTGGTTATGGATTGGATGATCTCAGTAATCGGACGCCAAAACGTTTATCCAGTTATTCTGGTATTATTTTCAGTCACTTTCAATTTGGGGGAGATATACGAATCCAAAGTGTTTCTAAACAAAAAGATGAGGTCCCTGTTGGGCTTGCTGTCTTTCCCATGCAAGCAAATATCCAGGTTAAAAATGAGGGAAAATATCATACAGCTCTAGTTGAATTGGCCACCTTGAGAAAAGACGTTGGATTCCAGTTACGAGTCAATAAGCTGATTCCAAATGGATATTTTAAAATTGGATTATCTAAACCATCTTATGGATTGAAGATTGAAGATCATACCACATTTATCCGTGGTGGTAATATTCAATTGGTACAAGGAAATCATCGGGAAGGAATGCCTTTTATCCCAACATTGGAGAATGTAGGATTAATGGAATTAGGCCTTTATTTTGGTGATACATTTATATCTGTTAGTCGTACCACAGATGGATACATATTGGGATCCAAAGAAACTTATGTTGGACGCATTGAACACTATCGTTCCCTTCGTTCCTTTCAGTCGGTGGCGGGCGCATCATTTCTTTTGGAGGGTGATCTGCAAATTTTTGGTTTGTTTGGTGGTTTGTCCCGTGGAAACCTTTCCTGGATGGGTGAAGTGGATGTAGCTGAGAATTGGATTCTTGATCGATCTATTGCTAGTTACAGTGAATTCACGTGGCGCCTGAAAAAAGGACTTTTTCTAATGGGTCGAATTGATTTTTTTGATGAAAATATGAATTTTACTGAGGATGCAATTCGCCGTACCACTTTTGGACTGAATTACGTACCTTTGCCCTTTGTAGATATTAAATTTCAAATCAGATCTTCGCAATTAACGCAAGGAAAGCAATCGAAAGGCTTGGAATTTTTATCTCAATTACATTTATGGTTTTAGGAGGTTATCCGTGAAAAAAACAATCATCATTTTCGGATTGCTGGTTGGATTTTTAATTGCTCAAAAATCCGATTTAAAAAATGTAAAAGTATTGCCCTATAAAACAAAGCGAGAATTGGTCAAATACATGAAATCGGTTGTAGTACCCGAATTAGGTGTTAAATGTAATTTCTGTCATAACATGACCGATTATTCCAGCGATGAAAAGGATCATAAAAAGGTAGCTCGCCAGATGATGGCTATGACACAAAATGCCAATAAAACTATGAATAATTTAAATTTTCATGAAATTTCCTGCTGGGTATGTCATAGGGGAAATGAACATCCTGATCACCCACCTGAGAAGAAATAGACTTTGTGATGAAACATATCAAATTATTTTTTCTATTAATTCTTTTTTTGGGGTTGACCAGTTGTACGTTGCGCCAATCTGAACCAGCGCCGGAAAGTATTGAAATTCCTATCGAACAAGAAGTGTTCCAACCTTCATTATCTTCCAGACCAGCATCCGTATCACCGCGGCCGACATTAGTGCTCCAATCTTTACCGGAAGGATGGACCGTAGATCGACATCCAGTAGCCAAGTGGGGCATGAGTCTACCCAACGTTATGTCCAATGTAATGGATTCTGCGCAAACGGTGGAATACTGGGAAGAAGTTATTGATGTACCAACGGGATATAAACTAACCCTCAAACGCTCAAAAGTTTTATTCCAGATCATCACCCGCCTGACAATTGAAACCGTGGAACTGCATTTTGTCAATATAGATCACGTATATAGCCCGACCAATCATGAGCCTTCTCATTATATCATGCATGGTGTAGTGCGAACCGTTGAGTTAAAGCCAACCGGCTTTCCTCAACTCACAGCTGATGACATGATCAAATATAAATTTCTCATGGAATATGGTACGCCGAAGGAATTTTCTGATGGCTTTCATCATTATCAAAATGAACAAACTGTTTTAAAGGTAAGAGAATTAGACAAGAGTCATGTCCAGATTCAAATGACCAGCACTCTGGTTGATCAAAAGTTGCAAACTGCTATTAATGATATGTATTCAGAAGAAGGAATTGAATACCAGAAGAAACTTCTCCTGAGAAGCATCGATATTTAATTCGGATCTTTTAATGAAATTGCGGGGATCCCTTTTTCTGCTGCCAATCCTGGGTTTTTGTCAGACACTTATGGTTTCTGAAATCACCCATAGAGGTAATACACTCACCAAAGATTATATTATAACGCGAGAGATTCAGCACCCTTTGGATACTCCTTTAGATAGTTTGCTAGCTGAAGAAGACCTTTATCGTCTCCTTAACCTTGGCATTTTCGCGGAGGTAAAATGGCGAGCTATCCCACTTGAAAAAATGACAGTTCGATTAGAATATGAGATTGTGGAAAACAACAAATTCTTTGGAGGTAG
>CAYXUK010000109.1:0-4940 GCA_964468295.1 uncultured bacterium
ATGGATTATCCGAGGCTGGATGTTTGGGGAATTTCTGATAATGACTTGTTCAAAGTTGCCCATGAGACCTTTCAAAATATTGATCAATCTCAACCTTTCTTTGCTATAGTTCAGACTGCCACGAACCATCGCCCTTATTCAATTCCAAAAAATATTGAAGGGTTTAATTTAAAAGATGTAGATAAAACGGTTTTGTCTCATGCTGGGTTTGATTCAAAAGAACAGTATAATGCTATGAGACTGCTGGATCATGCGGTTGGAGAATATATTTCTTCAGCAAAAACAGCCCCTTATTTTAACAATACGATCTTCTTATTTTTTGGTGACCATGGAACGTCTGATCCTAAAGCATTGCATATGCCTAATTCTGATTATTATTTGAAGCTAAGATCTTACCAAGTTCCGTTTTTTATTTATGGACCAGAACATATAAAAGGTGGAATTGTGCGAAATGATGTATCCCAGTTGGTCGATATATTACCTACTGTGATTGGTCTAGCTGGGAAACCTTATGAAAACAGGACAATGGGCCGAGACTTATTGAATGGTGAAATTCCAATTGACCCATTGGCATTGATCATAAATAAAAAAATGGCAAGGCCGCACATAGCCGTCATTGGCCAGGATTATTACTTATCATTGGCCAATAGAGGAGGTGGTTTCAGAGTTAAATTGCATGAACTATGGTCCGATAAACCATTAGTGAATGTGAAGGATAAATATCCGGAAATTACAGATCGATATTTACGTCGCTTAAAGGGTATACATGAAACAACGAAATATATGCTGTACCATAATAAGAAATAATAATGGGGACGTGGAGGGACGTCCCCATTTCATACAAATAATATATGCGTAATATGTTAAATGAGACTTATTGTAACGACCGAAAATTATCGAATATTAATTGGATTACACGTGACGACTATCACAAGTGAAAGTGGGTTTTAGGATGAATGCATTAAAAGGTGTATGGGTTCCTGTGCTGACACCTCAGAATTCTGACTTATTAATTGATAAAAATCGATTTTTCCACCATCTCGATTGGTTATTTAATCATGAGATAGATGGCGCGGTTCTTTTTGGTACCAATGGAGAAGCGAATTCATTTTCGGTCGAGGAACGTATGCTCCTGCTGGAATGGGCTAAAAACGAAAGTGTACCGAATGATAAAGTAATGGTTGGTACCGGATGCAGCGCCCTCACAGATACGATTGCATTGATTGAGCATGCAATTGGGCTAGGATATTTCAATCATCTTGTTTTACCACCCTTTTATTATAAAAATCCATCTGTAAATGGACTAGTGAACAATTATTCAGAAATAATTAATCGAATAGATAATAAAGATTTAAAAATATACTTGTATAACTTTCCACAATTGTCCGGCATTGCGCTTAGTGTTGATTTAGTTGAAATACTCTCAAAAAAATTCCCTAATAGTATTGTTGGATATAAAGATAGTTCTGGAGATTGGGATAATACGTCCCTGATCATGGAACAATGCCCACAGGTAAGTATGTTTCCGGGATCTGAAATATTTTTATCCAAGGCACTTGAAAAAGGTGCTGCAGGCGTGATCACTGGTACGGGGAATGTAAATCCAGGCATGGTAAAACAGACTTATGAAGCATTTTATAATGATAAGGAAAAAAGCATTGATCTCCAGAAAAAGATTGATGACTTTAGAACTGCTGTCCAAAAGTATCCTCTGATTTCAGCATTAAAAGGCCTGATTGAATATTACCGCAAAGATGAAGGTTGGCAATATATCAGGCCACCCCTGACAGCTTTACCTGAAGCTGATCTAAAGAATTTAATACTATCTATTGATCCGTTAGATTTCAGCTTGAAAAGCTGAATTCTAATTATTTTATTCTCAAAATTGAAACAAACCTAAGGGTGTAAATTCCGCCCCATGAAAATCCTATCTGTCAGTGAAAAGAGTACTGGTGCCTTGTTGGGCCTTAAGCCAGGAGATCGTATCGAAGCGATTGATGGTTCTCGGGTACGTGATATTATTGACTACCGATTTAAATCATCGGATGAAAACATTGTATTGCGTGTCCGTCATAAAGACCGTATCGAAGAATATGATATCGATAAGGATTATGATGATGATCTGGGCTTGGAATTTGAAGATTTTCGCATTCGTAAATGTGCAAATGACTGCATATTTTGTTTTGTAGATCAGAATCCACCGGGAATGCGGGATGCCCTATATTTCAGAGATGGGGATTTTCGCCTTTCATTTCTCCACGGACACTATATAACCATGACCAATATGGGATGGAAGGAATTAAAACGAATTGTAGACCAGCGCCTGACACCCCTATACATTTCTGTTCATGTGACGCAACCGGACAAGCGTTTGGAAATGTTTCTTTATGGCAAAGATGATAACCTGTTAAGAAAATTTGAATATTTGACCGAAAATGGAATTGAACTTCATTCTCAGGTGGTTTTATGCCCCAATTGGAATGATGGTTCGTTTCTGGAAAAAACAATTTCTGATATCCATGAATTCTCACCTATTGCTCGTACTTTATCAATTGTTCCAGTAGGATTGACAAAACATCGGGAAAATTTGCCTTTTATTGCGCCGGTAACCGTGGAATATGCTGAAAAATTCATTCCTTTTGCTCAAAGTCTTGATAAGAAATATAGACTAAAAGATGATCGTCGATTCGTTTTTTTGAGTGATGAATGGTTTTTAATGACTGGTCAGGATCTTCCTGGAGTTGGGTATTTTGAAGACTCTGATTTAGCGGAAAATGGAGTTGGGCAGGTGCCTTTTTTCTGGGAACAGTGGCAGGCAGGTATGACGAACCTTAATCCAAAATTGGATAAACCGAAAACAGTAACTGTTTGTACCGGTACCTTAGTAGAAAATTGGTTTCGTTCCCATTGGCTACCTACTTTGGATTCTATTGATAATTTGAATATCAATTATATTCCGATTCAAAATGATTTTTATGGTAAAGATGAAGTCACCGTTTCTGGATTACTTGTTGGAAAGGATATCATCAACCAACTTTCAGGAAAAGACCTAGGTGACAAGGTTATTTTTTCAGACCGGATTTTAAGTGAAACAGGCACTGTCACACTGGACGATATGTCCTTGAAACAGATTTCCAGTGCGATTGGTACACCGGTAGTTGTTACCGATGATAAGCCCATCTCTTTTTTCAAACATTTAAATTAGTTTAAATCCGTGTCAAATCCGATAATTGCAATAGTGGGACGACCCAATGTTGGTAAATCAACATTTTTTAATCGTGTTTTAAAACAAAAAAAGGCCATTGTTGATGCTATCGAAGGAATTACACGAGATCGTATTTATGGCGAAATGGAATGGGCAGGTCATCATCTAACCTTTATCGATACCGGCGGTTATATTCCTGAGGATTTAGATATATTTAATAGTGCTGTTCGTCAGCAGGCGCAAGCAGCGGTAGCAGAGGCAGATCTAATCCTGTTGATGGTTGATGGGAGGGAAGATCCTACAGCTTCAGATAAAACGCTTGCACAGTTTGTACGGGAATCGGGTAAAAAGGTCATCCTGGTGGTTAATAAATGTGATAGTTTAGAATCAGACCAGCAAATCAACGGCTATTATGAGTTGGCTATTGATCCCATTCAACCAGTATCAGCTCTTACAGGAAGACTTTCAGGGGATCTATTGGATATGATTCTGGAAATTCTAAATTTAAAAGATGTGAAACCAACCGTTGCAGTTAAAGAGGGTATGCAACTAGCAATTGTTGGTATGCCAAATGTGGGTAAATCTTCTCTGACCAATGCCTTGCTTCAAAAAGAGCAGACAATTGTTACACCTATCGCTGGTACAACAAGGGACTCTATTGATTCACTATTAAAATATTATGGTAAAACAATTACTCTGATTGATACCGCGGGTCTACGAAAACGGAGTAAGATCAATGAAAGTATAGAATTTTATAGTACAATACGTACCCAGCGCTCCATTGAACACTGTGATGTTTCTTTGGTATTAATTGATGCGGAAAAAGGATTTAGTAAACAGGATAAATCCATTATGGATTATGTAATAAAAAAGGGTAAAGGGCTGGTGATAATTGTAAATAAATGGGATCTGGTAGATAAGGAAACACATACTATGAAGGACTTCACAGATGAAATTGCATACCAGTTTCGATCTCTGGCTCATTATCCAATCCTGTATATTTCAGCCTTAACCAAGCAGCGCGTATCCAAGGTTTTAGGCATTGCACAATCTGTTTATGAAACAAGACAGAAAAAGATTGCTACGGCTAAGTTAAATCAATTTTTGAAGAAGGTCATCGCTCAGCAGTCACCTCCAGCAACTCATGGTAAAGTGATCAACATGAAATACATGACGCAGGTACATACTGGTCCTCACCTATTTGTTATTTTTACCAATTATCCAAAACTCATACCCATGAGCTACCGGCGCTTTATTGAAAATCAACTACGGGAAAATTTTGATTTACTTGGTGTGCCGGTTCGAGTCTCTTTTCGCCGAAAATGAAAAAAGCGAGCGCGAACCTAACCAAGGAGGGTATCGAGGTAAAAGGAGTTGGCAAGAGAAATTTCGCGCCCGCTCTAATCATTAGACCCTTATTATCGCAAAAGGTTCCACATAAAATGAGCAAATTAGTTATTTCTGTGATTTGGGTCACATTTTGGCTTTTTATCGCTTCCTGCGGCCAGGAAACACCAAATCTGTCTATTAGCTTCTGGAATGTTGAAAATTTATTTGATGTAGAAAATGATCCGAATAAAAATGATGATGAGTTTGCCATTGGAGGTCGAAAAAATGTCACTCAAAAAATTTATGAATTAAAATTAAAAAACTCAGCAGAAGTGCTAGCAGATCTCAATTCTGATGTAGTTGGACTTTGTGAGGTGGAAAATCGTTATGTTTTGGAAGAGTTAAA
>CAYXUK010000110.1:0-4926 GCA_964468295.1 uncultured bacterium
ATACTATCTATCCAAACAATTGTCCGAATACCACCTGATAATGTATATCCTAATGTAACGATTCCTATCATTAATACGGATGCAGGTAAAGACCATCCAGTTATAACTTGCACTACCACAGCAGTTGCTAAAAATCTGATTCCATCTGCAAGTACTCTAGTAACAAGAAAAACAGCTGACGCTATTTTTTGTATATTCTTTCCAAACTTGTTCCCCAATACTTCGTAAATGGAAATAATACCTGTAGAAAAATATTGAGGTAATAGTATTAGACTTACCAAAACACGACCAATAATGTATCCCAAAGCCAATTGCAGAAAAAACCAGTTATCGCGATAAGCCAGTCCAGGGACGCTTATAAACGTCAAAACCGAGGTCTCGGTGGCTACAACAGAAAACATGGCGATGGGCCAGGGTAAATTGCGATCTCCCAAAAAGTAATCCCTCGATGATTGGTTTTTTCTGCTTTGCAATATCCCATATACAGAAAACCCAAATATAAATAGAAAAATAACGAAATAGTCTATCCAGTGAATCATGTTTTCTTCATTCTGCTAAGAGACAAAATAAACTGTCATTGATAAATGGTTTACAATCAGCGACTATTCCTTTATCCATCTTCTTCTCCATTCAAAATTTTGATTTTTTTTGAATATCCCCACCGCTTCGTATACCTCTGAGTGAATTTTTTGTCTCCAATCAAAATATTTTGGGTCTTTCCATGAGCGGTTTGGATGCACAGCATTCGTAAGCAAAATAACAAACATGTTGTTTTCGGGATCTATCCACAGTGATGTTCCCGTGTAGCCGGTATGACCAAAACTGCTATCGCTCAAATACACCCCTCCAGAGGCTTTCCCTCCTGGACTATCCCATCCTAAACAGCGTGAGCTACCCTCCACTACATTGGCTTTGGTAGTAAACAATTGAATAGTTTCTTGTTTAAAAACTCTCTTCCAGCCATATATACCGCCATTTAGCATCATCTGTGAAAAAACAGCCAAATCGTCTGCTGTGGAAAATAATCCTGCGTGACCAGTGACACCACCTAAACTGTGAGAGTTCTCATCATGAACTTCACCATGTATTAAACCATTTCTATACCCACTATCAATTTCCGTAGGAATTATTCTCCTTATCTTACTAGATGGTGGATTGTAAAAAGTTGTATTCATACCCAAAGGTCTAAAGACAAGAGAATCCACCAGTATATCTAAAGAGACTCCGCTTACTTTTTCAAGAACCTTGCCTAAGGTTATTAATCCAATATCTGAATATTTTGTTTTTTCTTCAACGCCATAGGCTGGCTCTGTGTTAAACACACTATCCAAACGTGTTTTTGAGTCACCACCCATTAAAAAATACTGTTTGTACGGCGGGAGCCCTGATGTATGGGTTAGCAAATGTTTAATAGTAATCTTACTTTTCTGTTGAAAATATTTTAGTTTTTTCCCTATAAAGTCAGGGAGATATGTCACTACTTTTTCATCTAAATCAATCTGCCCGGTTTCCACAAGCTTCATAACTGCAGATGTAGTTGCTACCACTTTTGTAATGGAAGCCAAATCAAAGATGTCCGATCTGTGTGTGACCTTTTTTTGATTATAAGTTTGGTAACCAACAGCATCATGGATAAATATTTTTCCATCCTTCGCAGCAAATAAGACAGCGCCAGGCCACGCTGAATCTGAAACTGCTTCACTTAATAATGAATGTATATCACTAATGTTCGCTTTTATCTCGTATGGCATTACATACTTTACCATTCTCCCTGGAGAATTTGGCTTGGTTGGAATTGTAACCATTTTCTGCTCTAACTGAACACCAAATCCCCTCTCAGCGATTTCTGGGATAGTGATTGGAAGTCTACCGGTAAAATTGGTTTTCCCCATCAATGATGCAACCAACGCATTTTGCATTACATCATTTCCCTTCCAGGCACAGATATATGCAGGTGTTTCTGGAAGACCCCGGATTAAATAAGGATTCCCAAAACTGATTAGAATAAGCCTTTCCGATTTTTTGTTTAATTCATTAATAAATTCCATCTGAGGAGTAGGGAGATAAATTCTGTTTTTCCAAGCGGAAGGACTTGCAAATGCATTCAAAATAATTGGTGCATTAGTTGGGACAGTATTTAATATAGACTCATAATACATTTTGGTATCTGATTCGTCTACCTGTAGTGCCCGTATAGGCAGCCCGCTTCGTTTTAACTTTTTTGTAGTGGTTGATTCTTCATGATTATTGGGGTGATCATAAATATCAATCACAACTATTTCTTCTTTTTCTCCAACAGTTAATGGTAAAAAAGAATTTTCATTTTTTACCAACGTGATTGATTTAGATGCAATTTCATTTGCTTTTAGATTGAATTCCTTATTACCAAGAACTTTCTTCGTCTCACTCATAGAAATATAGCGCTGTTGATTGAGACCTGCTTTTTCTTTTAGCTTGAGCATTTTTAGAGCGGCATCATTAATTCGTTCCTCTAAAATGATTCCCTGCTTCACAGCATTTTCCACATTATCGATTGACTTCTTCAGGTTATAATTTTGAAGAATAAAATCACATCCGGCATTGATAGCATGAATCAAAGCATAGGAATCAGAATAATTTCTAGAGACACCCCCCATGCCCATTGCATCAGTTACAACTACACCTTTAAATCCCATTTTTTTTCTTAAAATATCGGTCACCCAAAAAGAAGAAAGTGTCGCAGGATAGTTGGCATTGGGCTGAAAATCTGGAGCATGAACATGGGCTACCATCATAGCATCAACTCCGGCATCAATAACGGTTTGAAAGGGTTTCAATTCCAGAGACCATAGTCGAGATGAATCGCTCGGTATGGTTGCAAGACTTGTGTGGGAATCTGTTTCAGTGTCTCCATGACCAGGAAAATGTTTAGCCGTTGCCAGCATACCATGCTCCTGGAGACCTTTTATATACTGCACTGAATACTTACCCACATCATCCGGATCTTCTCCAAATGATCTTGTATTTATAATTGGATTATTAGGATTATTATTTACATCCGTTACGGGGGAAAAATTCCAGTGAATTCCAAGCGCCCTTCCTTCTATTGCTGATATTTTTCCTGCTTCATAGGCATAATTGGGGTTGTTTGTTGCAGCAATAGCCATAAGGGGAGGCAAGTCTGTACCTGAAGGGAATCGTCTTTTTATTCCATATTCTATATCTGCATCAACAATCACCGGAACTCTAGAAAGTTCCTGAATTTGGTTGAGCAGTGTAAGAGATGTTCCCACATCTCCAAACCAGATATGTATACCTCCAATACCATCAGTTTCCAGTAATAATTTTATTTCCTTCCACTTCGGGCTTTCCTCATTCAGAAAACGCATGTTCATGTGATAGACCATCATCTGGGCAATCTTTTCCCGAAGAGAAAGCTCTTTAAGAGTTAGTTCAGCCCAGGATTTTTGATGTGAAATCTGTCTGGGGCCAACACAGCCAGTAAAAATGGTTACCAGTAAAATAGTTAAAGGGATAAGAAAGTATTTATTCATAATAAAGCAGTGTAAAGTTTAATAATGATTAATTACCAATCGAAATTGGATTAATTATTATTTTTAATCTATCGAATTAGTTACCAGAAATATTTAGTTGATTGAAATCTAAAATTTGATTTCTGTGATCATACTATTTTTACGAAAATTGCTAAATCATTTGTTAATATTAAACTTATCCTTTAACACATTAACTCGGTTGATTGACTCATAGATTCGATCTTCTGATATTTTGTTTGTTTCAACAAGCTTAGAGAGAACTGAGAGCGACTTTGATATATAATTTTTATCATATCTCAAATTGTTTCCTAAACAAAAAAGATCTACACCTGCGTTTAACATAAGCTCAAAAGCCTGTTCAAGATCATAATTATCAGAAATTGCCTTCATACTGGGATCATCACATATAACGAGACCAGTAAATCCAAGGTTTTTTCTCAAAATATTATTGATAACATTTTTCGAAAGGGAAGCCGGAACTTTATGGTCTATGTTCCTATTAAATACATGGGCCACCATAACCATATCTAAATCACCTGATTGAATCAACTCACTGTATGGCACTAAATCTTTATCGTTCCACGTTCCTGAAATATCTGTAATTCCTTCATGAGTATCTCCATACGCAGAGCCTTGGCCAGGGAAATGCTTACCGCAAGAAATAATATTGTTATTCCTTAATATGTTAATAAATATCCTAGCGTGTTTAACGATCTTTTTGGGTTCTGAGGATAAAGCGCGTTTTGACTTTCCAATAATGGTTTCGGCTCCATAATTCAAATCAAGAACAGGAGCAAGATTTAGATTTATGCCACATGCTTTCAGGTCATCTGAAATACTACTGGCAAATAGTTCACTAATAAGTAGATCATCCATATTACCAATATGATTCCATGAACGAAGTTTACCAAAGCCATACTCTGGTTTTAAACGAGCAACTGACCCGCCTTCTTGATCAATCGCAATAAGGAGTCCATTATCAGAATAGGACTGAAGCTGCTGAGTTAATTTCCAGATTTGATCCTTTGATTTAATGTTTCGTGTTCCGAGGCCACCAATCTCAAGGTCCTCATCATAAAGGATAATACCACCTAGGTTAAAGTCACGGATATATCGTACAATATCTAAGTTATATTTAGCCTCGGGCTCACGAAAGCCAGCGATGATAAGTTGTCCAACAAATTGGTTTAGAGAATGTGACATTCAGTGAAGATAAATTGAATAAACCAAATACCGAATAAAAAGATTTAGCTAGAAACGATTAAAAACTATTGCGCAAAGAACAGTTGACACAAATATACCGCACTTATAATACCAACTGTATCTGCAATGATTCCCGCTGCAAGGGCATGGCGGGATCGTTTAATTCCTACTGAACCAAAATAAACTGCCA
>CAYXUK010000111.1:0-1158 GCA_964468295.1 uncultured bacterium
CCATCTTCATCCGACGTTGAGCAACAGCCTACTGTTTTTTGGAATGCAGTGGTATCCCCAGAGTAGATATAAGATGTATCCGTAGTGATGTATCTAAAATCCTGTTCAAATCTTATTCTCTTGCGGTAATACCCTAACGTATCATCCATAACCCAAAACAAATTTGAGATCCAATGGACAGTCTTATTTTCGGCATGGATATATTCAAGTTCATTATAATCTCTAGCACCAACATAGGTATAGACGGTGTGATTTGTTATTTGCTTTCCATCACTATTTAAGGGCAATATATAGTAACCATCGGCATTTTGATTGAGTTGAGGTAGGATAGTAAAAACTAATTCCAAAGGATCTTCGTTTAATTTTTCGTCCAACCAAACACAAGAAAGGAGCGTCAAGCTAATTAATAATATAGTCCATCTACTCCTCATCTTTCACATCCTCAATCCTGATAAAATTATTCAACTTCCATCCTTTTTGCCTGATTATTCTTAAAATACTCACTAGTGAAATCATAATCAGGATAACCCAAAAAATTTGTTCTATAGAAAAATTCATAAAGAAAAATTACATCGAAATGTCAATGCATGAAATCTTACAGATTATCTTATTGAATGGAAACACCAACAAATATTAAATAGGTTTTTCATGGAATTTTCCATTGATAATAAACCAATAATTCCACGTGCCACCGCTGCCGGATTTCCAATTATTAATGTTAAAATAGTTGGTGCCATTTAACGTCCCTTTCAACTCATATACTTGTAAAGCAGTAGAATCTCGACTCCAAGTTAAAGGTTTATTGGATTCACAAGTTTCAGGCCTCCCATTAATAGCCTTGATAAAATAGGCATTATTATCCTGGCTTGAATTATTTCCATATACTCTAGCCTTACCTTCAGAATCGAAACAGATAGCAGTGTATTCATCAGCGGCGATGCCTCGTATATTGATATTCCAATCCTTAATGATCCGCGCCATGAAAGTGACATGCCGGCCTTTGCGCTGCCTATCATTGTAATGGGTATCAGTGATTACACTGGTTAAATATTTTGTCCGAATAAATTTTGTTGAATCTATAGCTATCCTCTGATGATAGGGATTTTCCAAAGCCTCCGAAGAAGTTATTGTCCCATTTTTAGCATTAAAGACAAATTC
>CAYXUK010000111.1:1258-4870 GCA_964468295.1 uncultured bacterium
CCTTTGCGTTCCTTGAATTCTGCTTTTACTTCCTTGATTAATTGAGGATTTTCAAATAAATCCACCATCGTCATACCTAAGGCATTTGATGCCTGGAGCATCCCTTTATGCCCAATAGACATTCCAGTACAGGCAACCACTGCCCAAGAGTGCCAAGGGGCATCCTTCGGCGCTGCCGGAGTAGACAATCGCACCACGGGAACAATCTGGCTAACATCACCCACATCTGTGGAACCCCCCTGTGCTGGCTTTGTTTCCTTTAAAGCATGAATGGCACCATCCATCCCAACTTCAGGTTTTCCTGTCGCCCGCTGTATTGCCTTCGCATATTCAGTCTCTTCATCAGTATATAAAATCGGTCCCAACATTTCAAAATTGTTTTGCACCAGTGTGGCACCACTTCGATTTGGAAGGATTTCATAAATACCGGAGATCAATTCAATATCATAATCCACTTCTGCCATCAGTGCGGCGGCAGCGGCCATTTTTTTGACTCTTTCATATACCACATTCAAACTTTCCCTATCATTTTCCCGTACACGAACCCAGATCTGTGCCTTTTCCGGAACCACATTCACTACATCACCGGCCTTCTCAATTTGGTAATGGATTCTTGCTGTCGGTTTAATATGCTCACGATAATAGTTGATTCCTGTGGTCAATAATTCCATGCCATCAACGGCGCTGAAGCCATTCCAAGGATCTGCGGATGCATGGGCAGCTTTCCCCCAGTATTTTACACGAAAATCAATTAGAGCTTTACTACTCTGAGTGCCCGCTTCCACATCGTCACCTGGATGCCAGTCCATACATAAATCCAAGTCGCTGAACAATCCCTCTCTAGCAAACCACACTTTGCCAAAGATGGTTTCTTCCGCTGGTGTTCCATAGAAAACAATGGTGCCTTTGAGCTTTTTTTTCTGAATCAGTTCCTTAATGGCAATAGCCGCTCCTAGGCTACCTGTACCGAATAAATTATGTCCGCATCCATGACCAGGTGCACCCTCAATCAATGCTTCTTTGGTAGACTGAGCCTTTTGCGAAATACCAGCGTTGGCATCAAACTCACCTAAGATCCCAATTCGGGGTCGACCGGATCCATAGGTAGCAATAAAGGCTGTAGGCATCCCTGCTACACCACGCTCAACATTGAAACCGTTCTTTTCGGCATAATCTGATAAAATTTTTGAAGATTTATGTTCTTCTAGGGCCAGTTCCGCGTTGGACCAGATCTGATCACTGATACTGATTAGTGCTTTCTGATGCTTTTTAATTGAAGCAGCAATAGCTTTTTTATTTTTAGTCCAATCATCTTTGCCAAGGATTGGAATGGAAAAAAGAATTAGGGTAACAAGTATCTTCGTCATTTTATACATGGTAATCCTCCTTTAGTTAATAAAAAGTGAGAGAAAATTTATTCAATCTTTATCTTCACCTCTGGACTTTCGATGCATCTTTGCATCCTCAATTATTTTTTTAGCCATTTCTTCAGCAACTTTTGGGCTCATATTTGCTTTTGTTTTATCATTTTCCAATATCTTTTGATTATTACTAGAAAAAATATTCTGGGACAAATACCATAGACTGCCTACGGACATTAAACCACATATGATACAGATCATCAGAATATAATATTCAGGATCTCCCATTTTTTGTGTAAAATAAAATTCACCCAAGGCTATAGCAGAAAGAACTCCAAATAAGATCGATATTAAAATATAAACCAATCGTTTCATTCTTATTAAAGCAATGAGTTAAAGCCTTCAATAAACCGCCCCATTTCATCCGGTGTTGCCATACTCAGTCTGCACCAATCTGTATATGGTGGAAAGGGCCTACCTACTAAAACACCCTTTTTTTCCATGGCTGGTTGAAATTCAGTAATAGGTTTCCCAATATGAAAAAAGATAAAGTTAGAATGGGAATCCAAATATTGAATACCTTTTTCATCCAAAAAATTGGTAACGATACGCTTCGCTCGATCATTCATTTTAATACTATAGTTTTGAAATTCCTGATCCTGGTAGCTGGCTATCGCAGCTCTCAATCCTACAATATTCAAATAATCAGTCAAGTAAGGCTCAAGTTTTTTAGCTAATTCCGTAGTCGTAATGGCATACCCCACCCTTAAGCCAGCCAGACCATGTACTTTTGATGCTGTCCGGGATACAATCACATTTATACCTTTTTTAACCAAACCAAGCATTGAGCGATAATCAGGATCAGATACATACTCGAGGTATGCCTCATCAATAAATACCACTGTTCTTTTTGATATATTTTTACAAAATGATTCAAGCTCTCCTGAATCCATAATTTTACCAGTAGGGTTATTGGGATTGCACAGGTAAACCAGTTTTGTTTTCCTGCTGACACTATCGGATATCTTATTTAGATCTATTCCAATTTTATTGTCCATCGGTACACGCTTGATAGACATATTGAGTGTATCTGCATAATGGTTAATCTCTTCAAAAGTAAGTGTGGGAGATACCAATTCACCTCCATCGATTCCATTCATTAAAGCGGCTTTTTTCAATATTTCAGTTGAACCAAATCCAATGACAACTTGGGAGGGTTTTACTCCATTTAGCTTGGCTATCAGCGCTTTAAATTCTGCTTTAGCCGGGGTCATAGAGTAGAGATTGGATTCTGAAAATGCTTTTTGCATCGCTTTTCTGGCTATTTGGGAGGGGCCGTATGGGTTTTCATTATACATCATACGTATGGGTTCATTGGTAGACCAAGATATCGGTGTACTATATAATGGATTATAACCAGTTACACTACTTAAAAGGGTGCCGCCAAGGACCGCTGCACTGCGGTTTAACCAGTCTCTTCTAGTAATATGCTTATTCATAATCATTTCCTAATTAATGGTTGCCCAACATTCGATTTCAACTCGAGCATTCAAGGCAAGTCCAGTTCCTGCGAATGCACTGCGGGCCGGTTTATGGTCAGGGAAATATTTGACATATTCAGCACTCATTTCAGCCCATTCATCAATATCAGCAAGCATGCATAAGCATTTCACGACCTGATCCATAGATGATCCATAGCGCTCCAATACTTCTTTCATATTTTCCATAGTTTGGCGTGTTTCCGGTCCGATGCCGCCTTCCACAACTTTTGATGGATGTTCTGGCGATGATCCGATCTGGCCGGATAAATACAACATATTTCCAACACGTACTGCTTCTGAAAATGGCATATTCTGTTTTGCAAATTCATCAGATTGAAGGTAATCCACACTTTGAGTCGAATTACATCCGATTAAAAAACAAACGCCAAAAAGAAAAACTATCCGATTTTTCATTATATATACTCCTTCATTTACTGTGATCTTTAAACCATTTCATGATTGCTTCACCACAATGCTGAATGAATTTCGGTTCACGAAGTCCATGAGGCATTCTGGGATAAACGATCATTTCCGTATCAACGCCTTTCCGTTGAATTGCGCGATAGAATTCATAGCCTTGTGCAATAGGGACACGTGTATCATTCTCTCCGTGTACTACCTGGGTTGGAGTAGTAACGTTATTCACATGAAATAGGGCAGAATGTTTAATATATTTTTCAATATTATCATGCATTTCCCCTTCAAAATGC
>CAYXUK010000112.1:0-4869 GCA_964468295.1 uncultured bacterium
AGTTTGTTTGGTGTTTGATTAAATACAAGACGATCAACAGGAGGATAGGGAACATTAATTTCCATTGTACCCACTACACTAGCTCCTGAGCCCACACTACGCACTTTTAATAATAGTATGCCTGTCCTAGTTGCTTTTACATTGACTTTTGCGAAACCTGTAGAGTCACTTGCACGTGGCAAAATTTTTAAACTGCTTCCAGGCCAATCAGGAGTTGGACCTACCCCCGGATCGTTCGCTGAATAAATAGTAAATGACGTATTGGCTAATTTATTATCCTGATTCAAAAGTTTTATTGTGACTTGACCAGTTTCACCTATTTTGAGAGATAGTGAACTCGGTTCAAAATTGAAGTGGAATGAATTTTTCTCAGATTCTGCTTCATTCTGGCCCCATGTTAAAGCGATGCTTAAAAGCACCATTATTAATATTTTTTTCATTCTAATACCCTTTGCTTTTAGGTTAAATACTCTCTACTAATTTTTGCTAATGATACCGTACCTGCCAGTTGCATAGCAAGAACGAATTCAGCCTGTAATAGTGTAAGTGCTTTTTCGACCCCTTCCTGGCCAAATGCTCCCAGTCCATAGCAAAAAGGCCGGCCAATACATACTGCATCAGCACCCAAGGCTATCGCTTTAAATACGTCTGTCCCTCTACGAATCCCGCCATCGATCAACACAGGTATACTCCCTTTAATGGCATCTACCACTTCTGGAAGACAATCTATGGTCGCGCGGTTACTTTCCAACTGGCGACCACCATGATTGGACACTACAACTCCCTCCACCCCATTCTTCAAGCATAGTTTGGCATCTTCATGGGTCACAATACCTTTCAGCACAACCTTCATACTAGAGTTATCTTTTAGCCACTTAACCATATCCCAAGTCATTGATGGATCAGTAATTGGCTCGTCAGTTCTTATACCTTCATAATTTCCCAATGGCAATTCACCACTTTCTAGTAAACGATTGAGGGTATCACTATGCTGCTCGCGATTACCAAGGACAGGTGTATCAACTGTAAGAAATAGAACGGAGCATCCTGCATCTTCAGCACATTTAATTACACCTTTAGTAATGTTTCGATCCGCTGTGGGATATAACTGGAACCAGACTTCCTTTCCACCCGCTTTTGCAATTTCGCCAACGGAATAATTTGAAACGGTGGATACGACCATTTGGTGGTCCAATTTTGAAGCTGCTTTTACGGATGCTATTTCACCATCCTTATGGAAAAATGCCTGTAGACCAACCGGCGCTAACAGAATTGGTGATGATAGGTTTTGATCAAATAATTTTAAGTTCGTATTAATATTTCTCACGTCTACCAACCGGCGAGCACGGATTTCTAATTCTTTATAAGCATCCATATTTGCCTGTACTGTCAACAGGTCATCTGCACCACCTTCAAGATAAGCGAATGATTCTTCACCCATTGTATGTTCAGCTACTTTGGCTAAGTCAAAAACATTTTTTGCCTTATCTGCATTATTGATCATCTTTTTAGCATTTGTCTCAAAACTTACATTGCAACCAGTAAGTGCTAAGAGAGAAGACGCACTCATCCATGCCATAAATTCTCTACGGGCTATATCTTGTGTAATATCCTCTATTTTTGAAATCGATCTCATGTTTTACATCGTCTAGTTCTTCCAAATCTTGGAGAAAACCCGTTTAAAATTTTCACCAATAATTCCCCGAATTTCCCGATTAGAATAGCCCCGGCGGATCAGCCCTTCAGTTAGGTCAAACATGCGCTTAGGATGATCTACTCCCTCAATATCAATTTTTTCCCGGAAGCCGTAACTGCCCTTATAATTTGCTCGAAGTGATTTGTTTTGTTCTGCTGGCATATCATCATAGCCATAAAGGTCAATATCACTTCCGATGCCAAGGTGTTCGGAACCAACCAAATCACGCACATAATCAAATTGATTCAACAAATCTGCTAGAGTTGTTGGCTCATCATTTTTTACAAACATGCGCACACCTGTGATACCCATAACTGAACCGTTTTTTGCCATTTTTTTGATGGCTTCATCCGTTTTACATCTCGGATGTCCCGGTGCAAGTGCACGTACATTTGAGTGCGTAATCAATACAGGGTTTTTAGATATATCAAAAGCATCCAAAGTAGTTTGATCACCGCAGTGAGATACATCAACTGCCATACCAACTTCATTCATTTTTTCAATAATTTTTACTCCAAAATCGCTAATTCCACCATCCATGCGTTCTGTTGATCCATTACCAATCATATTGCGGGAATTATAGGTAAGTTGTGAAACGCGTTGACCCAGATTATAAAAGAGTGCTACATCATTAGGTGAGATAAAATGGTTTGCATTTTGGACACCAATCATTACACCAATTTTTCCATTTTTCATAACTTCACGCATATCTTTAATTGAATCGATTCGCATGAGAAAATCAGACCGATTCGCAATCATACTATTCATTGATCCAACAAAGTTTAATACATTTATTTTAGCTTCAGTTTGATTCCGCCCACCAACCCCATAAGCATTATGAAATACATTGATACCTGATGATTTGAATTCCTTAATATCAGCATCCGTGATACCAGTACCATCAGGTCCCCACCGCTTCCGGGTATCTCCATTCAACGACAAAAGTCCCAGCATATCAATGACCAATGATTCTGTTACTAAATCCACCGTTTGTTTGGAATATTTTTGAGTCGTTGAAGCAAATAGTTGATACTGTCCAATATTGATAAATGGAGCACTAACAATAATTCCTCCAATTTTGGCAGTTTTTTTAATCATTTCCCTTCGGTTTATTTTGGAATTTTTGTATATATCAGTATTCATCATACTTTCCTTTTTATCACTTTTATATTTGATTTAGCCACTAAGCCTAACATTACCCTTGGGAGAACTGAATTCAAATGTAACACCTACTTTTTGAGCCTTTGTAATGCTGACCGGCAATGACATCTTGTCGATTATTTTATTCAAATCATCTGAATTTGGGGTAGATACCATGAAATCTATCAACTTACATCCTTTCGGAGAATCTTTTGCGGGTGAGCTAGCAGCTTCATCCCAGGAAATAAAAAACGGTAAATCAGTTTTAATACCTTTCGCAAAGAAAGCACCCTTCCAACTTAAAAGTTCACCATTTGGTTTTTTACGGGAATTTGCTTCAGGCTTAGTCAATTTTAGACCGATTTCTTTTATTTGCGCAGCCGTCATTTGTAAATCTTGACTACCGACAGCCCAGAGAAAAGGTTTTAAACTATGCATACTAGATAATTTTCTACGCAAATACATTGCCTTAAAATTTGTCAACCATTGAAACAAATTCATAGAAATTTCGGGGTTTGGTGCCAGTACTTCCAGGTAAGTATTGTTATCCAAAGAAATTAACGCGTTGTGAGTTCCATAATCTGGGTGGGCACCACCATAGGCTGGTTTAATACCGGTCATTTCCTCGATCGCTTCCATCCCCTTTTGGAGATCATCAATACCTACAACAACATGATCTATATAATGCAAATGATCATGCGCCAATGACAGATTCAAAATAATTTAACCAGTTTAGTCCTAATATTTTTTTTATTGAATTCTCCGAATAACCACGTCTAAAAAGTCCATGGGCCACATTTCGAAAGCGTTTTGGCTCATCAAGTTCTGGGATCCAAGGTGGCCATTTTACATTATATGAGGGTTTGAACGATTTTAGTCTCGGCTCGTACCAAGATTCCCTGGTGGCCCAGGCCTTAATTCCGTGAATCTGAAAATCAGTGCACAGACCCACATGATCCATACCAGCGACCTTAACTGCGTGGTCAATATGATCTAAATAAGTTTCGATGGTAGTTTCGCCACCGGGGTCAGGCCCCACAAAATATCCTAAAGCAGCAATGCCAATCATACCACCCTTAACAGCCATTTTTTTAATTTGATCATCTGTTTTTGCTCTTGGATGTCCACGATAGAGAGCTTCACACATGGTATGAGTAAAACAAGCAGGCGGGTCAGAAAATTTAATCCCATCATATGTAGTTTGCCTGCCGCAATGGGATAAATCCACAATAATACCCAATTCATTCATTCGTTTAACTACATCTACACCAAAGTCGGAAAGACCTGAATTGGTACGCTCTGTGCAGCCATCACCCAGTAAATTGCGCGAATTATAAGTTAATTGGATACATCTAGTTCCCATATCATGCAATATATCAAGCCGATCGATTTTATTTTCGATCATAGTGGCATTTTGGTGCCCATACATCACTGCCAGTTTGTTTTCTTTTTTTGCCTGGCGGAAATGGGAAGCTTTTGTCGCTTTTAAAAATACATCAGAATATTCATCAATGCGGTCATTCCATTCAGAAATATTGCTTAAAGCACCATCCCATGTCCTATTGTGAAGACTAGTCTGAATACCTGTATAGCCTGATTGGCTTAAAGCGTCAAATTCTTCTTTGTCCCAATTTCGAGCTACGCAAAGCGTATCAATAATGATTGAATTTTCATAAAGTCTATCAATTGGATCTCTATTCTGTCCAATAACAGGATTGACTCCTAACGCGATACCCGCAGTACCTAAAGCGGTGGTTTTTAAAAAATCTCTACGTTTAATTTTTTTAACTGGCATTATTTACCCTGTTTATTTTTATTAAACCATTGGATATGATCTTCAAGTATATTGAGCGGCATAGCACCTTCTTTAAGTACTGCATCATGAAAATCTCGAATATCAAACTGATCACCGAGTTGTTTTTCCATATTGTTTCGCATCAATATCAATCGATCCATTCCTAAAGCATACGCCAATGCTTGGCCTGGCATATCAACAGAATAACGTAATGTTTCTGTTTGAATTTCTGTTTCAG
>CAYXUK010000113.1:0-4863 GCA_964468295.1 uncultured bacterium
ATAACCGCCGAAATCAAAAGCCAATATATCATCTATGTTTTCAATGCGGTTTTGTATAATAAAACGTGCCATCATTCCCCTGGCTTTCTTAGCAAAGAATGATATGATCCGCGGTTTGCCATTTTTGATCTCTTTGAATACAGGAGTCACAATTTCTGCTTTCAAATCATGGTTATCTATGGAATTGAAATATTCAACAGATGCACAATTAATAATCGTTTTCGTTTTGTGGCCATTCAGCTCTTTAGAAAGTGATTTTGAAAGTTTACTTCCCCAAAATTCATAGAGATTCTTTCCAACTTCATTTTCAAGTTTCGTTCCCATTTCTAAGCGGTACGGCATCATCAGATCAAGTGGTTTTAGAATACCATATAGCCCCGATAAAATTCGCGTATTGTCCTGTGAGAATAGAATGTCATCGTCATTCAGTGTTTGTGCATCAAGACCATTATAAGTATCACCCATAAATGTATATACTGCCTGTCGTGCTGATTCAGGTTTAAAGGATGTTTTCCAAACCTTATAACGCTCCCAATTGAGCATAGATAGTTTTTCACTAATACTCATTAAAGACTGGAGCGCTGGCGGATCAAAAGTCTGCAGTTTTTTAACAAGTTTATTCGATTGAGTCAAAAATTGTGGCTGCGTGAAAGTTGTGCCATGGGCATGACATTCTGCTGATAGTTTTTTTGCGGGTGAAAGTACTGTAATCATGTTGAAAATTTAAAAAAAGTAAATAATAAATACCTGAGATTTATGGTAATTAACCTTTATTTAAAGGCAATATTTTTAACCAATTAAATTGCCAGTGCAAAACAATATCTTTTTTCTCATCATTTTGGTCAATTTGGTTTGAATCAACGTTTAAATATTCTTGATAATTTTCCTTTAAGACGCTCTCTGGTGCATCGTATTCCATCTCAATTAAGTTATTCTTAATGATTTTTGCTTCTGCCTTAATATTTTCTTTCGTCTGTTTATAAAAACACGTGTAAATATAGGTGCCTTTTTTCTGTCCAGATTTAAAGGAGGCAATAAATTTATTCTGTTCACCATAACGGTTTAAAATCACGTACTCTTTACCTTTTTTTATAATAACCCAAGTAGCTCTTTCCGCCTCGGTCTCGCGAGTCACGACTTTGTTATTTTCGTAGAGAGTAGCTACAACGTTTTCAGTCCATATTCCTTCAATAGGATCAAGTTCATCTTTATGCTGAACAAAATATTTTTGATAGTAAAGCTCTGTTGGTGTCAGTACTGGAATATTGGATTGCTGTTCAATGATCTTTGTGATCTTTGTGCAAGCGGATAATAACAGAAAAGATACCAACAATACATTTACCCAAAAATTGGCTCCTTTAATTTGTGAAAAATCATTTACTGTCTTCATTAGGTTAAGGCAAAACTTCATGTTTAAGTTTTTCATCGACATTAGATCCAGAAGCAATTAAACAAATGTTTCTATTCTTCACTTTTTTAGAAAATTTTAATACAGCGGCCAAAGCTGCAGCACCAGCACCTTCCAATAATTGATCTGATATTTTATAATATAATGCCATCGCTCTTTTCATCTCATTTTCACTAATCAACCACATTTCATCTACTACCTCTAACATAAGATCCACTGCTTCTGGTATAGCTACTCTAACAGCAATGCCGCCAGCAAAGGTATCACAA
This sequence comes from uncultured bacterium, assembly GCA_964468295.1. Lineage (GTDB taxonomy): Bacteria > Fidelibacterota > Marinisomatia > Marinisomatales > TCS55 > TCS55. The sequence continues at coordinate 1,678 of CAYXUK010000113.1, forward strand.
CTTTCCGTATCCACAGGATGACCGGCATTGAATGAATGCGTCATGCAAGGCGCTTTTTCAGACTGAACACCAATGACTTTTATATTCGTGTCATAATTTTTTAATACCGTACCGATTCCACCAATGAGTGCGCCATTGCCTACTGGTACTATGATCATATCTAGAGAATCAAGCTCTTCCAATATTTCCAAACCGATTGTAGCTGTGCCCGCCACAATTTCCGGTCTTGATCCATCCTCGATAAAAATTTCTCCAGTGTCCATAGGTCTGGATAATAATTCTGCTTTGGACTCATCCAAATCCTTTCCAATAAACTCTAAACGGCCGCCAAAACTTTCAATCAACTCAACTTTCTTTTTGTCTGCACCCAAAGGCACCCCAACTGTTATAGGCACGCCAAATTCACGACAGGCATACGCCATCGCAGCGCCATGATTTCCAGTAGATGCGGTAATGATCGTGGAGATTGTATTGGACCTTGTAAGGTGAGACACCAAATTCAATGATCCACGCAGTTTAAAAGAATTTACCGGACTTGAATATTCACATTTAATATGGGTATTTGCGCCAATCCGATCTCCAATTTCCTTGTTAAGTTTTAAAGGGGTTGGATCTAAATACTGCGAAATCAATTTCGCGGCTGTTTGGATTTGCTCTTGACTTGGTTTTAACATTTTTTTAGGTTGTTGAATTTATATTATTGGCTGACAATCGAATTAATATTTGATATCATTTCGACCCACTGTTTTTCCTATATGACCAACTGGTTTACCCATAGTATAAAATTCTCCGCTACCCGCTGTCATACCGAAAAATGATACATTTGGTACAATAAGCCGGCCATTCTTATCACATACCCCCTCAAGTACAGTAGTGGCCACTACATCGGCAAAGAAAACCGTACGGTGTGGCGGGACTGCGATTGTATTGAAAATCTTGCACTCCACCTGTATCGGTGCCTCAGATATAGTTGGCGCATCAACCACAACCGCTTTCCCCTCTGTTAGTTTCGAAAGCGCATATTTATCACCCACTTTACTAGAGTTCATATCCACCGTATCAAATGCGGTGACCATATCAGCGGTAGGAACATTCAATACAAACTCCTCATGCATCTTGATCAAATCACCTGCAATATGGTAGTCAGCAACACTAATTCCGATCTGAGGCGGTTTACCTTCAAGAACAAAGGTCCAGACAACAGATATTTCCTTCGGGTCACTTGGCTTGCCATTTACCGTTAACAATATTGCTGGAACAGGAGGAATCATCGGACCATTTTCAGTAAGCCGTATGCGTTTATCATCCTTAGAATGCTTAGAAACTAAATTTGGTATGTTGGCACCACCAAAGCCAGCCATCATTGCAGGAAAAATAGTTTTTTTAATAAAAATGCGCCGATTCATCATGCACTCCTTAATAGTTCATTTTATCTAATTTTGAGGATCTTTTTCTTTAGAATCCTTGTGTCGAGTCCCCATTCGCACGCGATAATATTATTTTCTCGGCAACCGCTTCTCAGTCATCGCCGCATGGTAGACAAAGGAAGCCACGATAACAGCATTCTTCTTTAGATCTTCAATAGGAAGCGTATCATAAAAATCAAGGTTAGTGTGACCCCCTGTACCACCAACACGGTCTTGCAGAAATTGAAATGCCGGGAGTCCAACTCGATCAAAATACACATGGTCTGTACTGCCTACTCCGCGCAATGATACCGTTGTCATCCCCAAATCTTTGAAAGGTTTCATCCAGGATGTAAATGCCTGTCGAACACCCTCATTTCCTTGAAGATAAATACCTCTGTATTGCCCAGGACCATAATCCTGATTGAAATATGCAGAAAGTTTCTCATATCCGGGCTTAATTCCAACTTCAGGATCATCTGGATTACCAAAATGTTTATAAACATATTCCCGTGAACCATGAAGGCCCTGTTCTTCACCAGACCAAAGTGCAATTCGTATCGTTCTTCTTGGTTTTGCATCCACTGCCTTCAGTATACGCATTGCCTCAAGCATTACAGCAACACCGGAAGTGTTATCGCTAGCATTGGGGCTGGCATGCCAAGTGTCAAAATGAGCCCCCAGCATTACCAACTCATCTTTTAGATCTGATCCAGGTATTTCACCAAGTACATTGCTGGCTTTATCTACTGCTTTCCCTATTTTGGTACGAATCTCAATTTCAATTTTAACTGTTAAATCACGTTCAAGGATTCGATACATACGATTGTAATGCTCCGGTGTAACGGCAACAATTGGCAAATGAATTTTGGTCTCTTTCCGTGACCATTTATCAATTTTTGCACCCGGACGGGCAAAACCACGAACAGCAGCCAGCCAGCCACTGCGGGACTCCAAAATCACTGCTACACCTTCTTTCTTGAAAAAAGCATTCCGCTCCACTGCAGTTATCAAATCAGGATCACGAGGCGGACGAGGGGATCTAGGTGGTGTAGGCGTATCAGCAATTTCACGCAATTCCTCATCAGTCCAGCGCTTGACACCTTTCCGGTAACGAGTTATATCAATAGTTGGAGGTGGTGTGGAGAGTACCGCCTTACGACGCAACTTACCCTTGTATTTTTCCATATCTGACTTTGTTTTTATGTCTGCAATAACAACAGCCATTTTCCGCCTACCATTGATACCTGGTGTATGAGCAATTGGATAGCCCAACATGACCTGGTAATCTGGTTCAAGAAGGTGGAGAGAAAAATATTCATTATCCCAGCTAACACCATAATCCATGAACGGCTCGATCACAATATTGGTTAGCCCAATACGATCCATCTCTCCAGTCGCCCAAGTTTGTGCACGACGCATGTCATTGGAATTCGTCAGACGAGCCCCCAAGACATCCGTCATATATGATAAAGTATTTGAAAGTTCAGAACGATCAAATCCCTCTTGACGAATATTATCTACCATTTCTTGGTCTACAGAATATTTTTCACTGTTGTTACTCGATGTTAAAATTTGACCATTATAAACACTTAAGCCTGCAACTAGTGCAATTGGAATCATATATTTTTTCATGGACATACTTCTCATTTTAAATTACTTGAATCGTGCTAGTGGCGTTTAATTAATTTGAGTTATACGACAAGGTTACCATTTTCATATTATTTATATCAAAGATAGTTATCATTAGATTATCATTGGTTAGCTCTGTGATTCTTGC
>CAYXUK010000114.1:0-4785 GCA_964468295.1 uncultured bacterium
ATTTTAAATATTCCAAACCAGTCAGTTGCATTACAGCTTTTAGTTTACCTGAAGATCCATAGTCAGAAGTATAATCATAACTATTACTTCCTATGCCCTGAACATTATTAGAAACCCCAATCAACTTACCATAATAATTTAGACTTGAAGGTATTGATGGTTCATTTAATACAAAAAAAATAAAATCATATTTATCTGGAAACTTCTGATAAACATCCTGAATAAGTGGTAATCTTATATCACCATGTGAAAATCCATCGTTGCTTACCCAATTACTATACTCGCTTGTTGTCATAAGTAATGACGAAACTCTATTATTCGAATGTAATTCAAACTCATGTAAGGTATCCTCATCTGATACCTCATTATCTTCACAGGCAACCCAAAGCAGTAATGGTAGAATGATTAATTGTGGTAGGAATCGCTTCATATAACCAATATTACACCTTGTCATCCCTTAATGTCTAGAAACAAAAAACCCCGCTAATGGGTGGCTATTCTACCTGGGAGCATATCAGTACGTTCATTTTTGTTGAGAACCACCTGGCCATTCACTATGACAAGATCCACACCAGAAGGGTAAGCATTAGGTTCTCTATCAGTACTATTATCGGCAAGTTTATTCTGATCTAAAATAACAATATCAGCAGTCTTACCAGATTCAATCCGACCTCGATTTAACAACCCTGCTGATTCAGCAGGAAGAGAAGTCATTTTACGAATACCCTCCTCAAGTGTAAACATTCCTCGATTAATAACATATTCTTCAATAAACCGTATGGTATAACCAAAGCTGGATCGGTTCATTGTGAAATTTGAAAGTAATCCTTCCGTTGCCGTAACCACACCATCACTTTCTACAGAGCAGTAAGGATCAGCAAGTAGCTGGTCCAGATCATTGGGTGTGGCAAATATATGTCTTAGCATCACATTATAGAAATCTGCGCCATCAGCTTGAACAAGTCTAAAAATACCTTCGACAGGATCACAACCAAATGCTTCACCGATTTCTACAAAATTTTTTCCCACCAACTCAGGATGTGCAATAGAAGAGGAAAGATAGAACATTTCTAAACCGCCAAGGCGAAGCAGATAATTTGTGGAGTCAGAAAAGTGACGACGACATTTATCCAATGTTTTAGAGGAAGCCAAACGCTCTAATACTTCATTCCGCTCACCTTCATAAACCCAAGGAGGTAAAAGTGCCACTACCATCCCGGGACCCCAAATGTCTGGGAAGGTGTCAATACCAATTGACAACCCTTCATTTTCTCTAGCATGATTAACCATTTCAAGAACGCGGTCAAAAGCTCCATCCTGTGCGTAGGGCCTCGGCGCCAGGTGAGACAATTGTGCAGGTATACTGGACTTTCTACAGATATTGAGCGCCTCCGCTACCGCATCTTCAAACATTTCTCCCCTGTTGCGTATATGACTGGCATAAATACCACCTTGTTTTGCTGAAACGGAGGCTAAGGCAACAAGTTCATCTTCATCAGCATACATTCCAGGTGAATATTCAAGACCCGTAGAGATCCCTATAGCTCCCGAGGACATAGCTTCTTCGACCAGGGATTTCATATCTTCTAATTCCGCTGGTGAAGGTTTTCTGGTAGATTGACCCATGACTGCTAATCTCACTGATCCATGAGGGACAAGTGGGGCTACATTTGCGGAAATCCCTGGAGATATAAGGAAATCCAAATATTCATTGAATGAATGCCAAGAAAAATCAACATTCCAACTTTCACTGAAACCTACAGTATTACGTTTTGCGAGATCCACATCATTCACGGGCGCGGGGCCATGGCCACAATTTCCTGTTACTAATGTAGTAATTCCCTGACGTATGGCACCTTCATTCCGACGATCAGCCAGAAGAGAAAAATCTGAATGACTGTGGATATCGATAAATCCTGGACAGATAATTTTACCTTTTACATCAAGTTCAAAATTCGCTTCTAACTCATTCTTATCAACAATTGAGATAATAGAACCATCATTGATAACTACATCACCTACCACAGCCGGATTACCAGTCCCATCAATTATATTTCCCCCTTTCAAGACTAAGTCAACCATAAAAATCCCCAATACTAATTAACATAATTCCTAAATATTTCCCTCTGAAGTTTTTCATCTACATTACTTCCGGTAGCTATTAGGCAAACAGATTTTTCCTTTAAGTCCTTTTTCAGTTTCAACGCACCTGCCAAGGCTGCAACCCCAGCTCCCTCTAAAAGGGTACCAACAGCTTTTAAAAAAAGAGCCATTGCTTTTTTGAGTTCATTTTCAGATACGAGTATGACATCATCTACTACTTCCAGCATTAGATCTACCGCTTCAGGGATTGCAACGCGAACGGCTATACCACCAGCGAACGTAGCACAATTTTGTGTATTTACAGGCTTCTTTTCTCGAAAAGAATATGACATACATGGCGCTAATTCCGATTGAATTCCAATAACCCGTGTAGCAGGATTATTATTCTTAAGGATACTACCGATGCCACCAATGAGTGAACCATTCCCTACGGGAACGATAACTATATCCAGGTCTTCTTTTTGTTGTTTGGTAATTTCATAGCCAATTGTAGATGTTCCGGTCACAATATCAGGAACGGCACCATCTTCAATAAAAAGATGATCTGCAGGTAAATCCATCCTTTGTATAATTTCCTTGGACTCATCTAAATCTTTACCCAGAATCTGTAAATCGGCACCAAACTTCTGAATCAAATTAACTTTACTTTCATCAGATCCCTCCGGAACCACAACAATGATTGGAATATCAAAATTTTGGCAAGCATAAGCCATGGCGGATCCATGATTACCAGTAGAGGCAGTAATCACTTTTTTTACCTCCCCGGACTGAGCCAATCGACGTAAAAGAGTTAATGCACCTCTTGCCTTAAACGAATTAACTGGTGACTTGTATTCATGTTTTACATAAGTGTTTGTTCCAGTAAGGGAACTAATCCCTTTTTCTAAAATCAGAGGTGTCTCAGGAAAATATTTGCGAATAAAATTGACTGAGGATTGTGTTTCTGTTATTGATGGTCTCAGTTGCATTGAAACAAATTTATTGGTAAATGTTATGAAATAACATTTGATTATGGATTATTTCTTTGGATTTAATTACCTGATTTTTTCCAAGGTAAGAATAGGTGTATCTAAAAGGTTCATGAATCACTAATTTTTTTCACTTCACCACTAAGCATAACTAGGGCGATTAGGTTCGCAAACACCATAAAACCTATAAAAATATCGGCCCAGTCCCATAGTGGTTTTACTTGAAATACGGCGCCTATTCCTGCAAGTACGCAATAGACCCATCGAAACGGGATGGACAATTGGATACCTCCAGCATATCGAAGAGACTGTTCACAATAGTAAGCCCAACCAACCATAGTTGTAAAGCCAAACAGTGTTGAAACAATAATGATTATGATACCACCAAATGGTAACACGCTTTTAAATGCCATGGCAGTCATTTCAGTGCTGATAAGCCCTGAAGACCATGCACCAGTGGTTACCAGAACAAGTGCCGTCATACTGGAAACAACCATAGTATCTACAAATACACCCATCATTCCTATGATGCCTTGTTGGTGAGGATCTGCGGTCCGGGCTGCGCCGTGTGCAATGGCTGCTGTTCCAACGCCAGCTTCGCTCGAAATGGTTCCTCTTCGAAAGCCGTAAGCGATAGTCCTTGCAAGAGTGGCCCCTGCAAACCCACCAGTGGCAGCTGTTCCATTAAATGCGCTACTAACAATAAGAGTAATTGCTGCGGGGATTTCTGTTATATTAACCAATAATATCAATAGACAACTGATTATATAAATAAGAGCCATGGTCGGGACCAACATTTCAGCTACACGACCTATCCGTCTAATACCACCAATGATAACAAACCAAAGAACCACAGCCAAAGTTATTCCACTAAACCACTTTGGTATACCGAAATCACTGAACAGCACTAAAGCGATTGAGTTTGATTGTGTCATATTACCTGCACCCAACCCACCGAATAGAGCCGCAATTGCAAAGAAAAGGCTTAAATATTTCATCCCTAGCCCTTTGTTTATATAGACCATAGGCCCACTAAGCATGGTGCCATCATCAACTTTTTGACGATACTTAATACCAAGGACCGTTTCAGCATATTTTGTAGCCATGCCAAACAAAGAGACTGTCCACATCCAGAATGTTGCGCCGGGACCACCGATGGCAATGGCAGTTGCAACGCCTGCAACATTTCCGTTTCCTATGGTTGCTGAGAGAGAGGTTGTAAGTGCTTGAAAGGGGGAAATGTCACCCGCATCTTTAATAGAGCTATCGCCTTTTAGCGCAGCGTATAAAACAAGTTTAAGAGCTGCTATAAAATGCGTAATCTGTATGAAATGTGTTTTCCAAGTGAGCAATAAACCCACACCACAAATGAGAAAAATTGTCCAAACGCCCCAAACTACATCTGAAATCCAGGCTGTTATTTGAATAATAGCAAAGGTCAAATCCATCAATTAGCAACAGGTTTGGATAATACTTTAAACACCCATTCTCCAAGTTTGACCATACGGGATCATTCGCTGGCTAAAGATTCAATATATTTGTAGTGATTTTTTAATATCTCTTTCATCCTTGGATCTTTCTTACACCCATGGAGGAATGTAAAGACAAATGTCTAGAAACAAAAAAGCCCAACGTTATGTTGAGCTCTTTTAACCTCAAATGTAATTAACTTTTAGGAACTGCCAAAGAAACGCTGCAAAAATGAACCACTTTT
>CAYXUK010000115.1:0-4734 GCA_964468295.1 uncultured bacterium
ATGCTCAAAATCAGAAGCTCTTGCATAAGTTAATAATGTTGAAGCGTGATAATTCCAGGAACCGCCGCGTCTGACCCTTTTATTATTTGTTCCTGCTGAGGCGTTTACAGGATCTGTTGTGCCATTGGTATAAAATGATTCACTATAATAATCTTGGCACCATTCCCACACGTTTCCAGCCATATCATAAAGGCCATAAGGGTTTTCGGGATATGAACCGACAGCTAGAGCATGTCCATTTGGATTATAAACACCTGGCTTATCTCCATTATAATTTGCCTTTGTTAAATCTAACGTTCCATCATTGGTAGGATAGGCTAATTGCTGTCCTCCTTTTGCAGCATATTCCCATTGCGCTTCTGTTGGTAAGCTTACATTATAATATTTTACAAAAGCGTAGGCGCCATACCATTTGACCCAATTGACCGGCCAGTCTGCTTTCGTCAGATCTATCAGTTCAAATATATTGCTTGAAGCATTAAAGGAAATCCAACTTTTATTATTTATATGTTCCGCTTCTCCGCCGCTTGTACAACCACCTGTTTCCCCTAATTGTAAGAATATTTCTCCTGCATTCGGTGCATTGCCACCGCCAATAACCATTTTTTCTGTGTAGGTGCCACAAGGATCAGATACCTGTTTTGCAGATACGGTAATCCATCCATGAGAATAAGCACCATTCAAAAAGTTGATATAGTCTTGATTGGTAATTTCTTTTTCAGATATTTTAAAAGCTGTTAGTGTAATGCTGACCTCCGGCGCATCATTTTGGACTGTTGCGCCGCCCATAGTAAACGTTCCAGCAGGAATATTTTTTAACACAATACTGCTCGGTAGTGTGGCATTTATTTCTTCAAATATTTCGGCTGCGCCATCATCTTCACTGCAAGAATTGAAAAAAATAAATATTCCAGATACCGCAGACATTAATTTCAATTTATTAATTTTCATTTATTTATTGCCTTATTATCACACGTTGAACCTTGCTAGAAGCAACAGCCCCAAAGACTCCTAGTGCACCTTCAATGCCAACCGATTGTCCTGCCGTAGCACCGCTACCCAATAGAAAATTACTATACTTGTCTTCTTCGCCTTTTATAAAATATTCATAATAATTTTTATCCATTGTCATTAATCGAATAGTAAAAAGCTTAGGTTCAGCGGGTTCCCCCTGCCGCTGTTCACATATTCTCAAAGGAACAGTATAGGTGCCTTTTTGAAGATCAACCACCCTATCAAAATCCGGATCGCATTCAAAGGCTCCTTTCCAGGATCTTGATCGCCCTGAAAGGTATCCCTTACCTCCATTGAGTTGCTGCCAAACAATATTATAGGAACGTTTTATTGAAATGGTATCCTGTATAAGCGAATCAATAAGCACGGGAATTTCAGGAGTTAATAATTCTCCCTTAACCGAATCATAACCCGGTACAGTTACATTCAATAAATAAGTGGTCCCAGGCTTTGGCGTGAACGTCCCAAGTGTATCGAGATAGATATTTTTTTGATTCCATTCCCAAGAATATTGTTTAGGTACGAAATTAAATGGAATCGAAGTCCCATTGGCTTTAATTGAAACCTGTGCATTTTTTATTAAACCTGCTGGTTCGTAAATCGAGTCAAGATAAACTTCTTCACCAAAAACAAATGTATCAACACCAACAAAAATTTCTGATTCTTCTGAAAGAGTAGTTGTTCTGTATACACGGACAAAACTGTCTACTTCGGGATCTAAAGAAATCAGGCCAAACACATTAAGGACTGGTTCGTAATCCACTTCTAAAAGTTCCCACTCTCCCTCTGCACAACCGTTGAAAAATATAATAAATGCAACAAAGATTGATTGAATGTGTTTTTTAAAAGTCAAATTGCATTCCCGTGAATATCATGAATGGAAACATATTTAGCGGAGCTCGCTCAACGGCGCCCCTATTTCCTGTACTTTGATCTGTTCTTGTTCGATGCAAATACGATAAAGCATTTTCGTGATTAGTAAGATTAATGATCTGAATATAGGAATCGTATTTCCATTTAAATAATCGCCTATTTTTTCGGGTAATGCCTATATCTAAACGGAAATAAGAAGGATATCGGTCACTATTTTTTTTATCAACCAGATATTTATTGGATGAAAACCAATTCATTTCAGATGGCGCACCGGGATAATTAGCACGACCACCTCTTATCTCTTGTTCCCAGTCATTGGCCCTACCAATAATAGGTGTATAAGGATTCCCGCTTGATCCAGTGATGGCAGCATTCATCTCAAGATTATCAGAGACCCAATTAGGTAGCTCAACAGTTGTCACCACATTGAGAGTATGGACCCGGTCATGGTTTGGAGCATACCACCCATTGGGCGGTGTGTAATAAAATGTTTTTGCCAATGTATATCCTACCCATCCCTTAAACTTTCCAGAGGTTTTCTTAACCAATAGCTCCAACCCATAGGCATAAGCGTCCGTATCCCAAAATTCATTAAATGGTGTGGACTGGACCTCTCCTTCATTTTCTGCGTATACATCCCCCTGCTTTAAGGAAAGCAAATGATTAAAATCTTTATAATATGTTTCAACTCGATAAAGAATATTTTTAGGAGAGAAATATTCAAACCCTAAAATGGCGTGATCAGAAACACTGGCCGGTTTGTCTTCTGGTAAACCCATCCAAAGATCGATCAAGCGAAAGTTTTCATCTGGATCATTTGCGGTAATGAGAAATTGGTGATAGCGACCCCAATTCATTTTAAAGGACATATCATTAGCAATATTGTATTTCATTCCAATCCGAGGTTCCACATATACCTTGTCGTGAAGGTTGTAATGAGCAAATCGGAGACCTCCTTGAAACTTTATTTTATCCGTAACATCCCATTTGTCCTGCACATATGCAGCTAATTCCCGTGTCCTGTTTTTCATATCCAGTGGTTTTGCAGTAAATGTTGTATCCAGTGTTGTTATTATATATTCGTTAGAAAGATCGAAGTTGATATCTTTACGCTGAAATCCTCCAGTAATCGTGTGCCTGTCATTAGCCTTCCAGATGATCTCCGTTTCTAAAGTACGGTCTTTGATAATATCTTTATAGACTATATCAAATGCAAAATCATTATGGATCGTTGAATCATTATCTATATAGGTTTCTTTATTATCAAAATAAAAATCAAAATCATACCGATAGCGACTGCTGGCTAAAAATGTTTTAGACACAATATTGGGCGAAATGATCCAGCGCCAGGTTAGTCCATTAGTATGATTGCCCCATGGCCAATCAACGCCATACTCAGATTCGGTTGTACCGCCATCAATATCACTGGTCCGATCCGAAGCTGAAAAACGCAATATGTCATCGCCATAGAATCGGCTATAGGTCAGGCGATGATCTGGCCCTAAGTCAATATTAGTTTTGATCTGATAATCGTAAAAATGATAGGGAAATTCTGCTCTGCCTCTACTAAAAAGATCAATAATTTTATCAAAATAGGTTCGCCGGCCGGACAAGAGCCATGAACCTTTTATTCCATTTCGTTCGGGTATAGGGCCCTCAATGAGTACTTTACTGGAAATCAATGAAATATTACCTGAACCTGTTATTTTTTCCGTATTTCCTTCACGGTTGATCACATTCAAAATAGCACCCATACGCCCGCCGTATCGTGCGGGAAATCCTCCGGCATGAAAATCAGCTTCTTTTATTGCATCCGTATTAAAGGTTGAAAAAATACCCCCAAAGTGATAGGGGTTGTAGACTGTGATTCCATCCAGCATAATTAAGTTTTGATCTGGTGTGCTTCCCCGGACATAGAGCGCACTGGAAAAATCACTGCCCGATTGCACACCGGGCAACATCTGCAGGGTACGAAATACATCCGCTTCAATGAAACCAGGCACCGTGTTGATCTCCCTTAAGTTTAAAGAAATCTTGCTGCTTTCGATTTCCTGTTCAAATTTTTGCCGCTCTGCCGTCACGGTGACTTCCGCACCTTCTAAAACGGCCTGGCGTAAACGAATATTGATTCGAATATTTTCATTTTCTGCAATATTTACATCTTCTTTATGAATTTCAAATCCAATCATAGAGGCGAGAAGTTGATATCTACCGGGAGGTACATAGGTGATAACAAAATATCCGTCCACATTGGTGGCTGAGCCAATGGATGTCTCAGAAAGGAATACATTAGCGTAAGATATGGGCTCACCTGTTGCATCATCACGCACAAACCCACTGATAGTTGACATTTCTTGTGCGTTAATTGTTATAATAAAAAATAATGAAAGAATATATTTTAAGGTTTTCATTATCAATACATGTGGTGATGTGCTTATTTATATCCAAACATCAGAGGGTGCGGTCAATTCTCCGCCAGCTTCACCGGTATTGACGACTCCTTTTGGCTCAACAAGCATTACTTTACATTCATTTTCCGCATAAGTCTTATGCCTGGTTCCTTTTGGAACCACAAAAATTTCCCCTTCAGTTAATTCTACTTCACCATCTGTAAACCCTATCCTCATTGATCCTTCTATAATAATAAACACCTCATCTGTATCTTGATGGTCGTGCCAAACAAACTCGCCTTTAATTTTGACCAATTTAAACTGATAATCATTCATTTCTGCTATTACCTTGGGTGACCAGTGTTCTGAGAATTTTAAAAATTTTTCTTTTAGATTAATTTTGTTTGACTGCATTTGAGAACTCCTTTTCAAAATCACGAAAGATTATACAAATAAT
>CAYXUK010000116.1:0-4704 GCA_964468295.1 uncultured bacterium
CAGTGGTCCATGTCTCCTGGTACGATGCGCAGGAATTTTCGACATGGGCAGGAGCAAGATTACCGACAGAAGCTCAATGGGAATATGCGGCCAAATTGGGTGAAGTCACCAATACGCGCCAAAAAAACATGAATATATGGGAGGGTGTATTTCCCGTCAATAATCAGGGATCGGATGGATTTCTTAAAACTTCGCCGGTCAAATATTACCAAACGAATAAAATCGGGCTATATGATATGGCTGGTAATGTATGGGAATGGGTGGCCGATTGGTATCGGCCTGATACTTATGCAATGAATCACCGAGAAAAGAATCCACTGGGGCCAAAAGACAGTTTCGATCCAGATGAGCCCTATGTGCCTAAACGAGTAACACGAGGCGGCTCATTTTTATGCAATGCACAATATTGTGCTGGATATCGTCCGACTGCTCGGATGAAAACCAGCCCGGACACTAGCTTGGAGCATACGGGATTCCGTTGTGTGATGACCCAAAAGGAAATGAAAAATTATTTGAACAAAAAGTCTCTTAATTAAAAAAGTCTCTATTAATATGTCTAGGTTTTGCGCATGAAAAAATTTGTTTTACTTGTTTTCATACTGACATCATTTGGTTTTAGTCAAAGCCAGACGCAAATTGATTCTCTTCAACAAATATTGAAAGACTGGGCAAATTTAAACCGGTATAAAAATGCAAATGCGAAACTTATATTGACTAATTCAAACAAAAATAGAATCGTATTTATGGGAAATTCGATTACCGAAGAATGGAAGCAGTTTCAACCGGAGTTCTTTTCAGATAATAAGTATATTAATCGCGGTATTGGTGGGCAAACAACTCCTCAAATGCTTATCAGGTTTCGGCCGGATGTAATAGACCTTAAACCAACAGCAGTAGTGATTTTGGCTGGCATTAATGACATTGCCGAAAATACGGGTCCTTCAACAGTAAAGATGATTGCAGATAATATTATTTCGATGGCTGAATTGGCTGAGAGTAATGGGATCAAAGTCATTATATCATCCATTTTACCTGCCAGTGGTTTTTCATGGAGCCCTATTCATGATCCGCCGCCAAAAATATTAGCAGTTAATATGATTATAAAAAATTATGCTGAAAAAAATGGAATGACCTATCTCGATTATTATTCAGCGATGGTTGATAATCAGCAAGGATTGAAAAAAGAGTATGGATTAGATGAAGTACATCCTAATAAAAAAGGATATGAGGTCATGTCCTTTCTTGTTGAAAAGGCAATCGCGGAAACGTTAAGTCTGGATCATAATAAAAAATGATAGAAGAATGTTTGAAATTAAAGCAATCATAAGATGACCTATTACGTTAAAACACTTTTCTACGCAATACCCACGTTTATGGTGCTCATTATTGCTGCAAGGGTTAAAGGCGTCACAATAAACCGATCTGCAGATGTTATCTCAAGTCTAAGTTCGGGTATATCAAATACGATTCGAGATGGTATAAAATTTACCTTTGCAATCATCACCTATTCTTGGCTGGTCGATCATATTACAATTTATAAACTTGAACCGCTCTGGCTTGCGGTGGTTATTGCATTTATCGTGGAGGATTTTTCGGGGTATTGGGTACACCGTCTCAATCATCGTGTTAATGTTTTGTGGAACAGGCATTATATTCATCACAGCAGCGAGGATTTTAATCTTTCTTGTGCTTTGCGCCAGTCTATATCAAATACATTGAAATTTGCTGCAATTTTTATGGTACCCGCAGGATTGTTGGGTGTGCCGGCATACATTTTCGCAATATTAGGACCTATACATTTATACATGCAATTATGGTACCATACTCAAATGATCAATAAGCTGGGCTTTTTAGAATATATCATTGTTACGCCGTCTCATCACCGTGTTCATCATGCCATCAACGCTGAATATATTGATAAAAACTACAGTCAAATCTTAATCATTTGGGATAAGCTATTCGGGACCTTTCAACCAGAAATAGATGATGTAAAACCGGTCTACGGTACACTCAAGCAGGCACAGACCTGGAATCCGGTAATTATTAATTTCAAGCATATGTGGCAACTGGTAAAAGATGCATGGCGCACAGAGCGAATTTTTGATAAACTGCGGATCTGGTTTATGCCTACTGGTTGGCGTCCGTTAGATGTTAAAGAAAAATATCCGATCCAGATAGTTACAGATCCAAAAAAGCGAATAAAATATAACACCAAAAATTCACCGCTGTTGATTGCGTGGTCAGGTGCACAGCTTTTGATAACGACCATATTAATGTTTTATATGTTTATGATCATTCCAAATTTCAGCGCAACGATGAATTATCTTTACGCTATAATGCTTATTATTAACATATTTTCATTTACATCTACATTGGATCGTCGCAATTATGCATTGGTAGCAGAATCTATTAAGATAGTTTTAGGCTTTAGCCTATTATATTTTCAGAATTACAGTTGGTTTGGTCTTACTGGCTTTTATGTCTATGCCATTATTTTGTATTTAATCATGTCCTTTTTGTCAACGATATATTTTAATAAATATGAACCAAAAATAAGTTCACTTCGCCCAGATTCGGCATAGGCTCAACTATTTAATGATTTGATTTAAATCATATTTTTTTAATTCTTCAACGGCATATTTATATCCCACTTCATTAATTTTTTCCAAATTATCATAGTCTAGCATTTTAAAATTATCGGTGGGTGGACTTAAATAAATTTCGGATATTTTTGCAACCTCATTAGTTTTTTTAGCACTGCCAACCATAATTGAGCGAACCATTATACTTGCCAAGTTTGGAATATCAATATTCCCATAATCTTTCTTGAATCTTTTTCTTAAAAACATTTTTTTCAGTAAATACTTGGTTTGATTTGGAAATTCATTAAAATTTGGTACAAGATCCTTTTCTGGGCTAACATTTACTGAAATAAGTTTAGAATTATATCGTTCTTTTAAGATGTCTCCAGGCATATTATTAATGAGTCCTCCATCAACAAAAAGAGATCCATTATCAACTGCAGGTACCAATAAACCAGGAAGAGAGGAAGTAGCTCTGAGGGCTTTCCACAGGCTTCCACGATCGAAAACGGTAAGTTCAGCTGATGATATATTTACGGCACAGCAAAACATAGGCAGCCATAAATCCTCGATTTTCTTTTCCCCGCAAAAAGATTTATACGCTTCTATCAGTTTAGGGTCTTTAACAATTGATGAATAGGGGAGTGTGTAGTCCCCTAATTTGACCTTAACATTTTTCCCAAAATTTTTAAATATTTCAGTTATCTCTTCAATTGAATACCGAGATGCAACAAGTCCAGACATTATGCCCCCAGCGCTTGTACCACAAACAATATCAACAGGAATCCCATATTCAATAAGCGCTTTGTAGACACCAATATGGGCAATTCCTCTAGCACCACCACCACCAAATGCAACGCCAATACTGTTACCTGTCAAAATTCTTGCTAATCTATTAAAATCATCTTCATTGTTAGTATCAATGTGATAGTGATTACTTATTGGATGTAATTCTTCAAGAAACTTGATTGTATTTGTTGGAAAAGTATTTTTGTTTTGATGAAAGATGATTAGTTGGCGATCAACTAATAAGTGTTTAGGAGTATTCTTTTGAATCTCATCCATTTCACGGATCATGGGAGAATTATTTATACCGTCTTCAGGATCAAGCATAAATAAAAATTTATCTCCAATGCGTGTACACCATTTTGTCCACATGTTATTATCAGGATCACATTCCAGAATAATATATTTATAATCTTTTCCTAGATTGTTGATAAGATTATCCAGTGGATAATATTTTTTCTCCAGACTCAATTCTTTATTTATATCTTTAATTCCTAATTTTTCATTTACCAGTGTTCTATCTAAAAAGTAAGATGAATCTATTTTACCCAAAGCGGTATCAAGAGTCTTACCAATTTTATTTGCTGATAATCGATTTTTTTGATCTTGCGAAGTGTAGATTAAAGTGAGAAAAGTTGTATTCTCATTACCAGTATCCACATTTTGATTTTTCTTAAATCGTAAAATTATTTGTTTTGATAATGCAAACAGAACGCTGGGGCTACTTCGCATTAAATCATCAAACTTTTCTTTATTGACCTTAAATAGTATCGATTCCCTGGTTGAATAAATAGATGCAGACCTAGGCTCATCAGAAAGAAGCCCCATTTCTCCGATGACTTCTCCTTCTTTTATTTCACCTACTTCTTTTAAATTGCCATCAGAATTGATAAATGCTTTTAGAAATCCTCTTACTAGGAAAAACATCGAATCACTGGGGTCATTCTCGTCAAATAACTTACTATTATGTTTAAGAGTTATCCATTCACCTGTAAGCATTATTTTTCGCAATATACTTTGATCCACTTCATCAGAGTAAAAGTTCAATAAAATCCGGCGTAGCTTATTACGATTAAATTGTAGAGTAGTTTTACCATGTAATATTTTATTGAACTCTGGTTGAGTATCGCATAGATCAAGTAGGGTTTGTTTTGGTATGAAAAGTAATCGACTATATGCGCTTGCTGTAGCGGTTTCTCCCCGTTTTTTCTCATAAAATAGGGATAATGTATTGAAAGTTTCTCCTTCAACAATATCTTCTGTGTTATCTAAAGTTGTATCCTCACCTTTTCGAAATAATTTGACTAGTCCGGAAAGGAGTAAAAAAATACCTGCT
>CAYXUK010000117.1:0-4637 GCA_964468295.1 uncultured bacterium
AAAAGTAAGTAAGGTCTCTGAAGTTGTTAAAGGAATATCGAATCAATCTGTTGACCAAATTTACCCAAAATTTTTACAAAGAGGATCCGCAACGTCACTACTGGACCGCCACGTTTCTGATTTGTCAACTGGTGAATTATATTGGTTAAATATGGTTTCTGCTTTGGAAAGTGATCCCCGCGTTCTTATGATTGATAATTATGGAATTTTTTCTGAAAAAAATATGGAAAGTAAATTCCGTAATAAGCTCCGTCAAATGAATAAAGAATTGGGTACGACAATTGTTTTAGCTGCTTCTAATGATCAAAATTTAATAACAATTGCTTCGGTTCTTATTTATCTGGATAATGGACATGTTTCTAAAGTTAGAACTGGTGTGAATAAAAAACCTTTTCGCCGATCTAAACCACGTAAATTTAATAGAACTAAAAAAAGATCAATTCGCTGAATAAATCAGTTTGTGTAAATTATAATGATGAAGAATCTGTTATAACAAAAATGATTAAATCATGGAATTAAATCGTTTTCGTGAAATAACCTCAGGATTTGTAGATAGAAATGTCCTTGTGGTAGGTGATATTATGTTAGATACATATCTATGGGGGGATATAAACCGAGTTTCGCCAGAAGCACCAGTACCTATTGTGGAGGTTAATAAAATAGAACATAATCCTGGTGGTGCAGCAAACGTGGCACTCAACCTTGCTTCTTTGGGATGCCAAGTATCTTTGATTGGGTTAATAGGAACAGATGCAGAAGGAACAATTTTAAAAAACCTTCTAGACCAACATAATATTATCTGTACTGATTTAGTGGTGAGTGAGAGTTGGCCAACCACGGTAAAATCTAGAATTATAGCTCATAACCAGCAAGTCGTACGAGCTGATCGAGAATTGAATAAGGATCTTTCAAAGTCTTCAAATAATAATTTAATTAAATCGGTAAAATCAATAATAGAAAATATAGATGCAATTATTCTAGGTGATTATAATAAAGGTGTTTTGAATTTAGCATCAATTAAAGCGGTAATTCAAACTGCTAATAATGCCGGTAAACCAGTTTATGTGGATCCAAAAGAAAGCAATTTCAATGCGTATAAAAATGTACGATTATTCAAACCAAATTTACTGGAGTTCAAGAATTCGTATATAAATAATGAATCGTTAGAAGTAGCAGGGTTTCAATTCAAGGATGAAATAAATGCAGAAATTCTTATGATCACTCGCGGTGCTGATGGTGTATCGTTATTTGATGGATCTGATTATCATCATTTTTCAACAAAAGCTCGCCTTGTTCATGATGTTTCTGGAGCTGGAGATACGGTAATTGCTACGTTTACTTTATCTGATATTTGTGGTGCATCTCCAAAGGAATCGGTTACTTTATCTAATTATGCCGCTGGTCGTGTATGTGAAGAAGTAGGTGTTG
Organism: uncultured bacterium; assembly: GCA_964468295.1. Classification (GTDB taxonomy): domain Bacteria; phylum Fidelibacterota; class Marinisomatia; order Marinisomatales; family TCS55; genus TCS55. Next base: position 1,429 of record CAYXUK010000117.1, read on the forward strand.
TTCCCATTAGCCTTGAAATGTTGGATGAAATGCTCAGTCAACACAATAGCATTTAATTCACCAGTAATCTCACTAAATTCAAGAATATTTTATCATTGTACTTCATGATTCGCCAAATTATTACTTTTGTCACTATTACCGGAATTGGAATTGCTCAACCGGATTTAAAATTTGATCCATTTGATTGGATACAATATCGTCAAGCGGGGAAAGTAAATTCAATTACATTTGGGGATCGATTTGCCTATATCGGTACGCAGTCAGGTGGCGTTTTGAGATTTAATACTTTCGCAAATCGATTTGAAGAATCAATAACGATGGCACAAGGTCTACAAAGTAACACGATTACAGCTGTTCATCGATCATCCAATGGTATGCTTTGGGTTGCGACGCCCTTTGGAATTGAATTTAGTTTTAATGAAGTAGGAAATTGGCGCTTTATTGATTGGAATCAAATAAGCCTTGGCTCAAAAACATTCATTGAAAGAATCGGTGAATCTGAAAATAGTGTATGGCTGGGAACATCGGGGCTAGTTTATCGCATTGATCCGGTTACAGGTGTTTTAACGGGTGTAATGTCAAATCCTGATGAAACTGTTCTCTGGAGTTCAGGGTTATTACAATTACGAACAAACATTTCTGATATTTTAATCGATTTTACATTAATGAATGGTTGGATAACTGACCTTCAATCTTTAATTCATCCAAATGGCAAACAAATAAATATCACAACTATTACCAAAAATGCATTTAATGAAGTGTGGTTTGGAACAGAAGATGGAACAATTTTTAGAGGAGATAACACCATGAAAACATTTACTCCTTACCGCTTCAGTCTCGCTAGTAATGATATTTGGGCTATAGGGGGAGAAGATACTTTTTGGTTAGGTGGGCGATTAGGAAATTTTCAATCGGGTATTTCCTATTTAGATATAGAGCGAGTTATTGCTGATGTGTATTTATTTGATGAGATAATCAATATGGATGAGACATCTGTTTTTTCCATATTGGAATTGAAAGAGGAAATTTGGTTTGGCGGAGAAAACACGATACTTGTGTATAATAAAAATAAGGATTATTGGAGAACATATAATGTTCAAATAGATGGTAGAAAAGGTTGGGTTACATCAATGTTAGAAGTTGGAAAAAATATTTGGTTAGGTGGCCCTAATGGCATTTATGTTTTAAGAAAAAGCGATAAAAAAATAATAGATTCCGAATTGAATAGTTTTTTTAAAGATATATTTATATATGATCTAGCTTTTGGAGATAAGCAAATATGGATTGGAACAGAAACCGGTATTTTTTTATATGATACTGAAAATGATTTTATACGGAATTATACTTCCTATGGATATACTAAAAGCGATGTGATATTTCCAGGAAATCCTACTGATTTCACTGCTTTTGTCAAAGATGAACATCAAATATTAACTGCCAGTAGGTCGGGAATATTATCATTTAATTTTAGGGATCGGCAATGGTCTAATGCTGTAAATCCATCAATTTTTGGTGGATTGGAAATAAAAGCTATGGCTCTTGATAATAATATTCTTTTTATTGCTACCACTAATAACTTGGTTCAATATGACATGAAAAAAAATTTGTTAGATGTATACAATTATTCTTTTATTGGTCAGGTAAACGACATGTATATTAGAGACAGAAGAATTTGGTTAGGAACTACCGAAGGACTTATTTCCTATCATTACAAATGAAGTATCACTATAAATCATTCATTCTTATTAGTCTAATATTGGGCAATTTTGTTTTTTGCCAAATGAGGCCAGGAAATCAGAGAGGAAAGGAAGTCATTCGTCAATATGGTTTTTCGATATACAGTGTTGCTGACGAAAAATCAGACTCTATTCGTGTTTTATCATATCTCTCTATTCCTAATCATGTATTACAGTTTATCAAAACAGCCAACGGTTTTGCAGCAGACTATGAAGCGACTGTCACTTTAAAAAAGAAAAAGGGAAACCAAGTAGGACGTCGCAATTGGTCAAATACTCTTAGAACTAAAGATTATCTTGAATCCACATCTAAAAAAATCATTTCGATCCATTACCATGAATTCAAAGTAGCCCCTGGAGATTATATTATTTCGGCAGAAATACTTGATAAAGATTCAAATAATAGTGGTTTACGAAATCAGGAATTAAAATATTCTAAACATAAAGGGGCACTTGCTTTATATACGCCATTCTTTTTGAATTATCTTGATGGAAATTGGGGACTAGAAAACAATGAAATCCCTATGTTTAATAATATGTCAAGGGAAAAAATAATCAGGACTTCGGTTTTTGTTTCTGGGAAAATAAAACCAGGTCCATACACGTTGGAAGTTAGTGTAAGCAATTCCAAGAAAAAGGAGTTATGGAAAAAGTCATTTCAAGCTAAAGCAGAAAACAAATATTTTCATGAAAAAATAATTATTCCTGATGAAGTAACTAAACAGGGATTACGGAAAAAAGTGGATATCATTTTAACTCAAGGTAAAGATAAAAAATCAGCATCTGTAATACTATCGGTGACTAGATCAGGGATATCTTCAACAATAAATGATATTGCTCAGGCTGTGGAAAATATGCGTTATATCCTTGAAGATGATGAGTGGAAAAAACTGAGCAAAGCGAAGGATGTAGAAAAAGAATCACTTTTCCTTGAATATTGGGAAAGCCGTGACCCGACACCTGAAACTTCTGAGAATGAAGTAATGGATGAATATTTTTCACGTGTTAATTATTCTAATGGCAATTTTAAATCATATTTACCTGGTTGGAAAACTGATATGGGAATGATTTATATATTATTTGGTCCACCGGATGATTTAGAAATATATAATGATCCTTTAAGTCGGTTATATTCTCAACGGTGGCATTATTATCGTATTAATAAATACTTTGATTTTATTGATGAAAATGGTTTTGGAGACTATCGCCTTAGAACACCGTTTTTTCGTGGTCGTAACTAGTGAAAATCCTTCTCATTCCCGGTGATGGTGTTGGGAGTGAATTGGCGGCTGAACTCCAGAAATTAATATCTGCCGTTCAATCCCTTTTCGAATTAAAAATTTCAACGCAGACATTAGATATTAGTGAATTGCATTTTCGTGATACTAATATTCTGGTTCCAAAAGCATTCAATAAAATGGCTAGAGAAGCTGATACAATATGGTTAGGCCCGATTTTAAATCAATCTAATTT
>CAYXUK010000118.1:0-4591 GCA_964468295.1 uncultured bacterium
CACGGCCTCCTGGGCCACAACCAGGTGCTCTAACCAGCTGAGCTACACCCACCATGAAAATTCAATCGAAACATACCGATTGAAGCCACTGAAATTAAAAGTTTTCTCCTCACTTCCGAAAAACAAATTTCTAGGAACACTTGTCATCATTATCCATTCAATATGATAATTTTAGGATTCAACTATTGTAATTTTTCCCATGCGCCTACTCAGCAAATATATCCTCAAGCAGCTCTTTATGCCCTTTGTTTTTTCGCTGCTGATTATTGTATTTGTTCTGTTCACTCAATTTCTTCTAAGAGCAATCGATCGTTTCCTAGGTAAAGGCCTAGACCTTACTACAATTTTTGAATATCTTTTCCTTAACCTTGGCTGGATCACGGCTCTGGCAGTACCCATGGCAGTACTGGTTGCCGCACTCATGGCTTTCGGGCAATTTTCAGAAGATAATGAAATTACTGCTATGCGTGCATCTGGAATTAGTTTTCTGACAATCGTACGCCCCGCTCTCGTATTTGGCTTTGCCATCGCAGTCTCCCTAATCTTATTTAATGCTTTTATTATGCCAGAGATGAATTTCAAGGCGCGGATGCTTTCAGGGGATATTTACCGCAAACGTCCTGACCTTAATATTGAGCCCGGTTATTTCATGGATGATCTCCCGGACTATAGCATGATTATCCGCGATAAAGAAGAAAATATCTTGAAAGATGTTAGGATATTTAGCAAAGGGATTGGCGAAACTCAGACTAGCATTCACTCCGAAACAGGAGAGCTTTCCACCATTGATGATGCTATTATCCTGAACTTATTCAATGGCGAGATCCATGAATTAGATCTGAACGATTATGGTAATTATCGCAGGATTGAGTTTAATAAACATGTGATCACTATACCTGCTGACGACCTTTTCCTCAACCGCCGAGATACTACCAGCCGCTCCGATCGGGAAATGACCATTCAAATGATCCTCAATAAACGGAAAGATATTTTTAATCGGATTGATATTGTAAATGGGCGTATTGGTCGAGCCTTTATGCGAACTGAAATGGACAGTATTGTACCACCTAATTATGAAACCGCCCAATTATTGCTCACTAATTATAAAGATGTTTACGCAGCTGATACAACCCATAGCGGTGATGAAATCTACCGCAAGGAAAAAGATATCAATATAACAGAACGTCAGTTACGCAATGAATTTAATCTGCTCCGCAGTTATAATAAGTCGAACAATAAATATGAAGTTGAACTACATAAAAAATTCTCACTACCTGTGGCTTGCTTTTTATTTATCATGATTGGCGCTTCACTGGGAGTCCTATTTCGAAAAGGCGGCTTTACCATTGCCACCAGCCTGTCATTTGGGTTTTTTCTAGTTTATTATATTTTCATGATTGGAGGCGAAGATCTGGCCGACCGGACAATCTTATCTCCAGTCGTTGGTATCTGGTCTCCCAATGTCATTCTATTTATTATCGGCGCTTATCTAATGTTTCATACCGTCCGAGAGCAGCCACCCTTACAGTTTGAGTTCAATATTCTGAAACGCTTCAAAAAGAAGGAAGATGAATCCGAAGAAACTGATTCAGCTTAAAGCCAATGGTGAAACCATCTCTGGGGCTGAGCTAGAAGTGTTCATCAGCGCCTACGTCAACGGTAAAATCAGTGATGATGATATGATTTCATTTCTAAAGGCCGTTCATACTAATGGTATGACGGACGAAGAAATCATTGCCTTAACAGAAGTAATGCTTAATTCCGGTGAACAAATTGAATTCTCCGATATGGATTCATATATCGCTGATAAACATTCTACTGGTGGAGTAGGAGATAAAGTATCCCTTATCCTTGCACCCTTAATGGCAGCTGCAGGACTGGCTATTCCCATGATTGCTGGCCGAAGCCTTGGCCATACAGGCGGCACCATTGATAAACTGGAAACTATCCCCGGTTTTCAGACTAGATTAGAAATTCAAGAATTCAAAACGATTGTGGAAAATCATGGCGTTTGCATTATGGCTCAGACAGAAAAAATTTGTCCCGCTGATCGCAAAATATATTCGCTGAGAGATGTGACTGGTATCATCGATTCAATTCCATTAATCTGCGGATCAATTATGAGCAAAAAAATAGCAGAAGGAATTCAAGGGCTGGTGCTGGACATTAAGACTGGGAACGGTGCTTTCATGAATACGTTAGAACGGGCGGTGTCATTAGGTGAAATGCTTCAGAAAGTTGGTGAAGGATTTGGATTAAAAACAGATGTGATTTATAGTAGTATGAATGAGCCTTTAGGTCAAACTGCCGGTATGGGCTGCGAAATTCAAGAATCTATCGATGCCCTGCATGGAGATGGCAATAAAGATTTGATGGATGTTGTTTTTGAGCTCGGAAGTAAACTTCTTGTTCAGGCTGGAGTTACTCGATGGGAGGGCGACACCCTTCCGATCATGGAAAACCTGATTGAAAGTGGTAAAGCATATCAGAAATTTGAGGAAATGGTCACTGCACAAGGCGGAGATTTATCAAATCTGGTTAAGCAGAATCAACCCCTTTATGAAGTAACCGTTCCAGCAGGCATTGCAGGATATATTGAATCCATGGATACATTAAATATCGGATGGGCTTGTGTAGAACTAGGATGCGGGAGAAGAAAGAGAGATGACTTACTTGATGCGACAGCGGGAATTGAATTCTTTTCCAAAACAGGAGATAAAGTCAACATCGGTGATCCCTTATTTCGCTGTTTTAATTCTAATAACAATAAACTGAATTCTGCGATAAAATATCTTAAAGACTCGATCGTAATTGGACCGAATATAGTAAATCCAAAATTATTTTTTAGCGCTTAGGAGATTTTGGATAGAATCTAATTCCGGCGGTGAACTTTACATAGCTGCGATGGTTCGCTCCCACGAATGAATATTTCTGTCTCGATCTGACATAAATTAGTAGGTTTATCTTTGGTAGTAGAACAGATCTTCATATCTATTACACCATCCGGACGCTCAAATTCTACTCGTTTCAACCCAAGTGTATCATGGGCTGATTTCATAAAGCGCGCCCAAGCAGGAAGAGCCGCACGAGAACCATCCTGACTTTCACCCAAACTGACCCTCGGATCATCCACGCCAACCCATACACCTGCTGCCAATTGTCGAGAAAACCCCACAAACCAGGCATCGGTCCAGTTTTGGGTTGTGCCCGTTTTTCCTGCTGCAGGATGATAAAAATCAAATCGCCAACGGGCACTACCACCTGTCCCAGCATCCAACACAGTTTGCAGTAAATTTGTCATAATATAAGCTGACTCTTCTCGAAGAACTTCTTCCCGAATGGGATAATATTCCTTAATTATATTTCCATACCGATCTTCAACAAGTGTAATAGCAAAAGGTTGATTTAAGACACCTTTATTAGTAAAAGATGAATATGCATTTACAATATCAAGTAAATATACTTCTGAGGTACCAAGAGAAATTGCATCCACCGCACGGATATTGGTTGTAATACCCATTCGTTCAGCCGTAGCCTTGACTTCCCCTGCCGGAACTAATTCCTTCACTACCCGAATAGCAATGAGATTTATAGACTTTCGAATTCCTTCACGCAGAGTAGTTAAGCCACTGGTGGTTCCATCATAATTGCGTGGCATCCACTTTTCCCATTCCCCATCTGAATTGAGAACACGTAAAACCAGTGGCTGATTCAATAGTTGTTTAGTAACGGGATAACCATTATCTATGGCTGTTGTATATACAAATGGTTTGAATACTGATCCCGGTTGGCGTTGGGCCTGTACGGCACGGTTATATTGATCATGATAATCGGGACGCCCCCCAACCATTGCAAGTATTGCACCAGATGTCGGGTCCAAGGCTACAAAAGCGCCCTGAACAAGAAGCTTACTCCTTAATTCCTCATACATCGCTGTATCGCCTTCCATCATCATTTTAACAGTGTCCTCCGGAAAGATACCAAGGTAGGCCAACTGGGAAAATTCCTCATCATCATTAAACAAACGTTTATTCAGCTTATCTTGGTTTTGTTTTATCGATTGTAACAGAGCTTCTTCCGCTAAAGCCTGCAGACGGGTATCCAAGGTGGTATAAATTTTTAGGCCATCACGATAAATATTGACCCCAAGGTTATCGTCCTCTTTTTCCATGGTACGTCGAATATATTCTGTAAAATAAGGTGCTTTACCTTTCGCCTGGGTTTTAATAATATTTTCGGATTCAATAACCCTGGCTTCAGAATAAATATCTTTGGTAATAAAGTTCTGATCACGCATTACACGCAATACTACATTCCGTTTATAATGGGCTCGTTCAGGATGGCGTACCGGAGAATATCGTGCCGGTGCCGGCAGAATCCCAACTAGCATGGCTGATTCGCCAAGTGTAAGTGAAGACGCACTCTTGCCAAAATACCGTTTTGAAGCAGCTTGAACACCATAAGTACCATGACCGAAGTGGACATTGTTAAGGTACATCTCTAGAATCTCATTTTTAGTATAAGTTCGTTCAATTTGGATAGCTGTAATCATTTCCTTGATCTTCCGAACAATGGTTTTTTTAAAACCAAT
>CAYXUK010000119.1:0-4528 GCA_964468295.1 uncultured bacterium
TTGGGTCAAACCAATATTCATTTGACCCAACACCATTAAAGCAAATATTTGTTAGAAGTTAAAAAAAAACGGCCACCCTTCATCAAAAGGGCGGCCGATGTAACAATATCCATACCCGAAATTGTTAACTTTTTCGGAAACTTAAAACAGGATTAATCATTAATTTAAATTTTTTTCATGTACCATCGCAGATATGACCAGATCCTGCGCTGCATTGCCAATAGAATTAAAAACAGTAATATCTGATTCCGTTGATCTACCATTAATCTTTTCATCGACTAACTGCCCTAGTTCTCCTGCTATATTATCCCAATTATAAACTTCTTCTGAAATGGGAATCAAAATATTACCTGCCTCAATCTTACTCGCTGGGAGATGATCAACATATACTTTGGAATTTTGAATAAGCGCACTAGGTAACTCTCTTGTATCTGGTTTATGAGATCCTACGGCATTGATGTGGACACCAGTTTTGATCTGATTATAATCAAATAATGGTGTTTCTTGTGTGGTTACAGTGCAAATAATATCCGCATTTTCTAGATCTTGTAGGCTACCCGGTTGAACCAATGGATCTAGCCCTTCGCAAAATTCCAATACTTTTTCCTGCAAAGGGTCTATCACTTTAATGGATTCTAATTCTCGAACACAAGAAATGGCTTCAATCTGAGTTTTTGCTTGTTCTCCTGCACCAAAGATGACCGCATTTTTTGATTCTTTTCTGGAAAGCAGTTTTGTAGCTAAACCAGAACATGCACCAGTTCGTAAAGCAGTTACTGACTTTCCTTCAATTAAAGCGATCGGTTCACCGCGTTCTGCATCCATAACCACGATGATACCATTAACTAATGGGAAACCCATTTGCGGATTATCATAATGAACATTCACAAGTTTAACCGCAATGTATTTCCCGCCTGTAATATAAGCGGGCATGGATAGGTGAAGGGCATGTTGATCAGGCATATCAAGACTAAGACGTGTTGGGACAATGGCTGTACCACTGCTTAGGGCCGTAAAGGCTTCCTTCATGACTTCAATTGCATCTGTCATGGAAACAGATGATTGAACATCATCAGCTGAATAAAATGGCAAATTCATCAATAAAAAATGGGATTATTTTTTTGTAAGAGCCCAGGAGCCATCCCAGTCATCACCAGGAGAATTATCGCGGTAATGTTCACAGCGTGGAATATAAACACGGCTTGGGTTGGTTTTTCTTCCAGGGAACATGTCTTCTAATTTATCCGAAGCTTTGAAGGCCTCAATGGCTTTGACCCATTCCTGATTACGATAGAGCGCCAGTGCTTCATGATAGGCCGGAAGGATTTTGTCATAGCCTGGCGGCATATTCCCAGCCACATCAATCAGTTCAAAAACCTGGGCCGGTTCTGTTTTCCCCATAACAATAACATAATCTAAATCGCGCCAGATAAATTTATCTTTGCATGCTTTGTACGATTCATCAGCTACTTGTATATAAACTCCATATTGCTTGGCAGATGCTTCCAGGCGAGCGGCAAGGTTAACTGTATCACCCATCATGGTATAGTTCATGCGCATGCTGGAACCCATATTCCCTGTTACCATTTGCCCTGTGTTAATACCAATTCGGTTTTGCATATTGTGAACAATCTCGGGCCATCGGTCTCCATCATCCTGCCATTTTTTTCTAAGTTTTGCCAGCCGTTCCTGCATTTTTACAGCGGTAAGACAGGCCCAGTATTCATGATCATCAACAGGTGCAGGTGCGCCATAAAAGGCCACAATTGCATCACCAATATATTTGTCCAATGTCCCCTTATTATCTAGTAGAATATCGGTCATTTCAGTTAGATATTCATTCAGCACCTCTACCAGATCCGAAGCAGATAATTTTTCTGAAAAGGCGGAGAAACTCTGAATGTCCGTAAAAAATGCAGTATGATATCCTTCATTTCCGCCTAACTGAGGTTCTTCTTTTGCATCAAACATCTGGTCAATCAGTTCCGGAGATATATATGTACCAAACGTATCTTTCAAAAAACGTTTATCTTTTTCCACCACCAGAAAATTGTAAAGGAATATGCCAGCATAAGTGCCAAACATGGAAAGTGACGGCCGAACAACTTCCCACATAATTAAGGTGCCAAAAAATTGCGCGTTGGCAAACACGATCCATGCCACCACACCAACTAGGGGAATAGGAAGAGTATAAAGTGGTTTTTCCGGAAGGCTGACCAATACACCTAAAACCACACAAATGACCAAAATGATAAAGAAAGTCTCCGATTGATCTTTAATCCCCACAAATTCATTTTTCAAAATACTATTCATCACATTGGCGTGGATTTCAACTCCGGCAAAGGTTTCTTGGACTGGTGTGTTTCGAAGATCCATTAAGCCCGGCAGTGAAGCTCCGACCAAGGCCACTTTACCTTCCCAGTACTCCGGAGGGAGCATTTCAGGGTCAAAACAATACATATAGGGCAAATAATAAAAGGTTTGAAAGGGCCCGTAATAATTCACGTACATGCGGCCGGCTTCATCGATAGGAATTTCCCGCACTACTGTATCCGTTGTATCAATTAGCCGTAAAACTTTATTGTCAAAATCATAATCAAATCCGCCATCTTTTTTAATCCCCAGAATATCAATGGCAGCCGACATAACCAGACTGGGATACACATGATCCGCACCTTCAAAATAAACGGCAGTCGGTGACCTGCGGATTACCCCATCTTCATCTTGGGGAAAATTAGCCGCTCCCGCGCCTACCGATGCAGAAAGGAGATTGACATATGTGTTTCCTAATCTATCAGCTGTTGGCAATCGCTTTGCAATTTCTGTTGGGATACCACGAATGATATGATCCTCATAATAATACCCTTCTGGCTCTGCATCCATTTTATTGAGAAACATCAGGGTGTCTTCCTGCTCAAAAACAAGAGCATGGTAAGTTTTTTGAGAATTATATGTGGCTTCTAAAATAAGTTGGGGATCATTGCTTGATAAAAACTGACCTGTCACTTCCGCCAAGGATTCATCCGTAGGTGCATTATTGGCATTTAGAGCATTTACCAGTTCAAAGTTAAATGTATTTTCTCGATCAAAAATAATATCAAATAAAAGTGCCGAAGGATTACCGGATGTAACTGTATTGATCAACTGGCCATGATAAGCATGGGGCCAGTCGTAATAATTCCCGAGACCGCCTTCTTCTGGAGGTGCGACAGAATTATTGTCAATATCAATGACGACTACATCATCGATAGACATTTGCTCTACATTTTCCGTCCGGGACCGCATGCGTCCATCATAAGAAAGAAATTCATAACCATCTAAAAGAGATTTTAAAACGGGTATTTCATAAGTACCCCAACCAATTAGGATTGCAACAACAATACCAATAGCAGCGCCAATACCAAGGCGTTTAAATAAATCAGACATCAATGTTTTTATAGATTAGTTGCCATCTTTGGCATCCTGCTCTTTATTCCATTTGACGAAATCGAGACCAGCATCCACATCTTGATCAAATTTGAACATGCTATACTTGCCGTCTTTACGGACATTGATCTGCATTCCTTCCACCAAACTAACCCAGTCTTCCAGTGAAACTTCATATGGCCCGGCGACTTGAGTAGGAGCCTGGATCTCTGTAACCGGTCCTAATGTAAATTTGGGGGCAGCACCTGGCGGCTGGAAACCCTGCCTCATCTGTTGTCTGCGTGCTTCGGTTACATTCTTGGCTGCATTCACATCCACTTTACCTTCATATACTAAGACCGAACTTTCATCATCTCCAGCTTTGGCCCGGTATTTTGTACCACGAATTGCAGCTACGGCTGTGGGCGTACGTACGGCCACACTTTTCTTTTCTCCGAAAGCTGCTTTTGCAGCCACCCACACATTACCTTTTTTTAGCGTGGCGCCAAAGTTTTTCTCCATGGGTTTTACACTGGCTTCGGTGATTTCCAGTTCTGCATTTTCTCCAATACGGACTTTACCGCCTCCCACCAGCGTGATTTCACAGCGGGATTTGGCCAATGTTTTTATCACATCCTTTTCGTGGATTGGCATTCGCGGCATGGCTTTTTTAAAATCACCGTTACCACCTTTTTGAACTTCAACCCGCCCTAAAGGAAGGGTGACTTTACCAAATTCCTTTTGGCCAAAGGCCACTGTCATAAAAAGGGTAGTAAATAGAAAAATATGCAATAATCGTTTTATCATTTCATTAAGACCATTTTCTTCGTGCTTTGATACAATTGCCTGCCAACATTCGAATTGACCTCGATCCGGTATAGATAAACACCGGAAGGCAATTGATAGCCATTATCATCCTTACCAGCCCATATGAAGCGGTGGTTCCCCTTACTTAAAGATTGGTTCAATGCCAGGGTATTGACCTCTTTACCTAACAGGTTATAGACCTTTAAGGTAATATGGGCATCTTGTACCAGCGATACGCGGATATTGGTTACAGGGTTAAAGGGATTGGGAGTATTTTGGAAAAGTTCAAAGTCGGTGGGTACCATTCCCATATCAT
>CAYXUK010000120.1:0-4497 GCA_964468295.1 uncultured bacterium
GGGAATTCCGGGAATGAAATTGAATCAGAGGGCATGAGTTGTGGAATCAACCATTGGGAAGGAACGCCATCGGGGTATTCACCCTTAATCATATAAGCAAGGTTTAAGAGCCATCGGTAAACATATTCATCAGGATTTATTGTTAAAAGCTTATGGTAAATTTTTATGGCCGCACTAGCACCAGATTTATCACGATGAACACCTGAACCTCGAATAGGCATGATACATGATTCTGCATTATGATCATCCAAACAATTATTTTCTTCCCCAAACCTTAAATAGGTGATTGCCAATAAGTCATGTATTGTGGTTATAAATTCTTCTGGAGGTGTAATCGCGAGCGAATCAATAAGAAAAAGCACTTGATTGTACTGCTCAATTGCCTGATGGGTATACCCTGCATTAAGTAATTCATTGGCAATAACAGCCTGATGCTGAAGTGTGGCTGAAATATTATCATCATGTCTTTGATTTTGCAGCCAGGCCAACCGTTTTTTATTAGCGTACAAATTTATTTCAGGATTAATCCTATCTGCTTTTTCAGCTAGGATGCGAATCATTTCACGGTGGCTTTTTAATTCTTGTGATTCACAGCTGATAAAAATGCAGCAACACAATAAAAAGGCATTGAATTGAACCGTTTTGAATATCAAATATTTTTCCAAGTTTAGGAGACAAATTTATTCTTATTATATGTATATTTGACGCGATTTTCCCAAAAGGATTATCCCGAGGTAAGGATTTCCTGTAAAAATCAAGGGTAATATATCAAATATGAAGAAATTCATATTTGAAAATATAGCCGTTAACTTGACTATTTAATGAGGAACTAAAAAATGACGTGGATTCACAGATTTTTATTTTTCACTCTATTTTTTTCATCAATTATAGGTGAAGAAAAGAAAAATAAGCATTTTCTTGATGGCGTAACACTGAGCGCTTTTAAACTGCGGTCAGTTGGTCCGGCACTCACTTCAGGGCGGGTTTCTGATTTTGCCGTCAGGCCTGGTAAACGCCATGAATATTATGTAGCTACAGCTTCCGGCGGTGTATGGAAAACCATAGATGGTGGTGCAAATTACAAACCTGTTTTTGATAGGCAAGGCTCTTATTCAATTGGTTGTATTACAATGGATCCCAATAATCCCTATATAATATGGGTTGGTACCGGAGAAAATAATAACCAACGCAGTGTAGGTTATGGAGATGGGATATATCGCTCCAAAGATGGAGGAAAAACATGGGAACACAAAGGGCTAAAAGATTCACAGCATATAGCCAAAATAATAGTTGATCCAAGAAATTCTGATATTGTATTTGTTGCAGCTATTGGTCCTCTGTGGAATGAAGGAGGTGATCGCGGTTTATACAAAACAAAAGATGGTGGTAAAACTTGGGAAAGCAAAATTGAGGTTGATGAGCATACAGGTGTTACAGACTTGGTAATGGATCCACATAATCCTGATGTTTTATATGCAGCAACCTATCAGCGACGTCGTCATGTTTTTACATGGATGAGTGGCGGTCCTGGGTCGGGATTATATAAAAGTACTGATGGCGGAGAAAATTGGGATCAATTAAAAACTGGTTTGCCGAGTTCTATAATTGGAAGAATAGGATTAGCAATTTCTCCGGCGAATTCTGATGTTGTGTATGCCATTACTGAAGCCATGAATGATCAGCAGGGGCTTTACCGTTCTTCAAATCGTGGTGCGAGCTGGACGAAAATGAGTAAATATGTGACCAGTGGTAATTATTACCAAGAAATCGTAGCGCATCCAACGGAAGTAAATACCGTATATTCTTTAAGCACCTATAATATGGTGACTTATGATGGAGGAAAAACATTTGGGCGGTTAGGAGAAAAAAATAAGCATGTGGATAATCATGTTATGTGGATTGATCCAAATGATACCGATTACTTGCTGGTTGGTTGTGACGGTGGTATTTATGAGTCTTTTGATCGAGGAAAAAATTGGTTATATAAAGAAAACCTTCCGGTAACACAGTTTTATAAAGTCACGGTAGATAATGATCTACCTTTTTATAATATATATGGAGGCACACAAGATAATTATAGTTTAGGTGGGCCTTCCCGTACACAAAGCAGAAATGGGATCGCAAATGAGGATTGGTTTGTTACGCTTGGTGGTGATGGATTTGAGTCTGCTGTTGATCCTGATAATCCAAATATTGTTTATTCGCAGTACCAATATGGAAACTTGTATCGTTTTGACAAAGCATCGGGTGAAAGAATTGATATAAAGCCTCGCGCTAGGAAAGATGAAAATGCATATACTTGGAACTGGGATTCTCCTTTACAGGTCAGTGCCCATGTCCCGAAACGACTATATTTTGCAGCGAACAAACTGTTTCGTAGCGATGACCGAGGAAATTCTTGGAAAGTTATTACTGGCGAACTCTCGCGTGGTATAGATCGTAATAAACTAAAGGTTATGGGTCGAACCTGGAGTGTAGATATGATAGAAAAAAACGGTGGGGTATCAAAATATGGCGCAGCCGTTGCTTTTCACGAATCTCCAAAAAATAAAAACTTATTATATGTTGGAACGGATGATGGTTTAATCCATGTAACTGAAAACAGCGGTGAAAGCTGGAAAAAATATGATCGATTTGTAGGCGTTCCGGAAATGACTTATGTTAATATGGTGTTAGCTTCTCAGCATGATGAAAATGTAGTCTTTGGAGCTTTTAATAATCATAAACGAGGTGATTTTAAACCGTATATATTAAAGAGTACAAATAAAGGAAAAAGTTGGAAATCAATTTCATCAAACCTACCAGATCGAGGATCTGTCTATGCTATTGCGGAAGATCATATTAATCCTGATTTATTGTTTGTTGGTACAGAATTTGGACTTTTCTTTACTGTAGATGGAGGTAAATATTGGAAACAGATTAAAGCAGGTCTCCCAACGATTGCAGTTCGTGACCTAGCAATACAGGAAAGAGAAAATGATTTGGTTTTAGGAACATTTGGTCGCGGTTTTTATGTATTGGATGATTACTCAGCGTTGCGGAATATGAACAAAA
Organism: uncultured bacterium; assembly: GCA_964468295.1. Lineage (GTDB taxonomy): Bacteria > Fidelibacterota > Marinisomatia > Marinisomatales > TCS55 > TCS55. The sequence continues at coordinate 3,055 of CAYXUK010000120.1, forward strand.
ACACTTTTGACAAAGAAGCTGAAATATTTCCAGTAAAAAATGGATTAATGTTTATCGAAAATAGCCGAATTGGTGGAGGCGATAAAGGATTTCAAGGCGAAAGCTTTTTCACTGTTTCGAACCCCCCTGTAGGAGTGACTTTTACTTACTACCTTAAAGAATCAATTGAGACAATTCAAAGTAAGCGTAAGAAAAAAGAAGCAAAATTGAGAAAAGAAGGCGATGACGTTGTTTATCCAACATTGGAAGAATTACGTAAAGAGAAAGATGAAAAGAAACCGCACCTTGTATTTATCATATCAGATCAGGCAGGTAATATTATTCGTAGAATAGAAAAACCAGCAACTGCGGGTGTACAACGTGTTACATGGGATTATAGATTATTTAATGCAGGGCCAATTAATGATAGTGAAGCAAAAAAAGGATTCCCCGGACCTGGGGCCTATATTGCGCCCGGGCAATACAATGTTACTTTGGCGAAAGTGGTGGATGGTATTTCAACAAATATTGATGGCCCGGTTTCATTTAATACGAAAACCTTGGATAATGTGTCTCTTCCTGCAGCAGATAGAACAGCTTTGAGCACTTTTCAGCAAAAGATTGGCAAGCTTCAATCGGCGATTAGAACCATGAACAATGTATTAAATAAAACATCTCAAGAGTTAGGAGAAATGAGTGCTGCTGTTCAAGGTATTAAAACTGAAAATTCAAAAATTTTAGAAGAAATAATCGCTGTTGAAGATAAAATTAAAATTCTTCAGCGTAAGATAAATGGTGATCGCTTGGCTAATCGTTTGGATGTCGATTTGTCACCTTCAATTTCTGATCGTGTAAACCGTGCTGCCTATGGCGTACTGAGTTCAACTTCCGCTCCTACATACACGCAGCGTGATGCATATGACATTGCCTTTGATGAATTTGAACCGTTGTTAAAAGAATTAAAAACAATAATAGAAAAAGATATTAAAAACATATTAGATACTATGAATCGTTCTGGTGCACCTTATACGCTCAATCGTATACCAAAACTGGATGATTAAGATGAAAAGCATTAACTTTAAACTTTAATACTTTGGAGGAATAAAACATGATAATCCTAAAACGTATTGTTCTATTGATAGCTTCAATTGTTTTTCTTAGTGGTCAAGATGACAAAGCTGAAAAGTTTCATTTTCAATTTGAAATAGACTCACTTGAACTTCATGTAGGAGAAACAAAAGAAATAACAATTAAACTTTTGAATGAAAATGGAGATTTAGCACAAAATCCCTTTTACGTGTTTGGACAAAGGAAATCCCTTTCTGTATCACCGCGAATAAGTGATTCTACTGGTGTAGCAACGGTGAAAGTTAATGCGTATAAACCTGGCAGGCTTAGTCTCAGCGTTCAAACGATTACAGTAAAACGTGATGATCGTATTAGGGAAGAATTGGTAGTTAATGT
>CAYXUK010000121.1:0-4404 GCA_964468295.1 uncultured bacterium
ACCAATCTCCCTACCTGAACCAAGAAATCAAATCCAGTACGACTGGCATCTTCCGCAGTAAATCGCAACCTGAGGCCTTTATCCTTTCCATATTTCACTGTCGTTTGGATTTGCTCCAGCGCTTCTTTTTTTGATACATTGAATTTGTGCTTTAAACTTAATGGCGAAGTGCCAAAGAACATACCCATCCACTCTACACCAATAGCAGCGGCATCATTAATGTCAGATTTAGATGCCCTGCCGTGGGCCATTTTTTTCGCCTTTAGATCTAGATCATTCAACCTTTCTACGGCTGTATAAACATCGGGTGAAACAGCAGGATGACCTAGCTCAATAAAATCCACACCAAAAGTATCTAGGTACCTAGCAATAGTGACCTTTTGCTTTATTGTAAAAGAAACGCCCGGGGTTTGTTCGCCTTCTCTTAAAGTGGAATCCAAGATTTCAATTTGATTGCTTAACATACCAGTTTCCTTTGATCTGGAATACCCATTGAAATTAAAAAAGGGGATTCATTTTGTAAGGTTAAGAAATCTTTTTTAGAAGAAACACCTTGCCAGTTATTTTCTATCATAATCTGGCCCAAAGCACCGCCAAGGGAATTTCCTGGTCCTAGCAATACCAGTTTATCTGGGCAAAATTCTTTCATAGTTACTGAAACAGATGATGAAAAATCAAAAGGTTTTACGATCTGATAACCGAGAGTGTAATTACGTAATTCATCCATATTGGTACTGTAAGTAGACCAAATATGTCCTCGACCATCAATCAATGGAATGGATGGCTTTTTAAATAATGTTTCTGAGAGTAATTCAAATGCTTTTTGAGAAATTGACTCTAGCAATGGAGTATGAAAAGCAGCATGAAATGGAATTTGAAAAGGATATTTTTCATCTACCGGTAAATTTTTTAATAATACATTGAGAGATTTCTGTTCTCCGCCGATAACTAGATATCCGCCCAAATAAATGGAGACATAGGAACCAACTTTTTTAATCTCTGCAATCACCGATTCTTTTTTTGAATCATCAATCTGCCAATTATCATCTACTACAGGGTAAATGATTTGACCCCCGATGAGACCATCTTTCATCATAGAACCCATAATCTGGATCAGATGGTATGCACTTTCCAGATTTAGTGCGCCAGACAAAGCCAGGGATGTATACCAGCCCATGGAATTCCCTGTAATGGCCACAATTTCGTAGGTGTTCTGATCGATAGATAAAAAATCAGATACACCACAAGCATAGATCAGAGGAGATGCATGTTCTCCAGCCATATGAATCTTTGATTTAAAGGGTAGTGAATCCAATTCGGTTAATTTTGTGAATCCGGCACTTTTACGATGGTTATCCATCCAAGTAATATGGGATTTTGCAGGCCTACCATAAGTTTTTAAATACCCTAATGTATTTCGCGTATACGTTCCCCGTCCCGGACAAATAACAGCGATTCGTTCTTTAGCCATTCACCATCTCCAAGGCCTTTTGGATGATAGATTCCTTGCTGGGAAGCGTAGCTGTGGCAGCAATACCCAAGGAAATAAAACTGTCCTCCGCTGCGTGCAGCTTGAGATTGATTGGCTTCTTCAATTCACCTACCAATTGAGTCACAAGGCCTTCACCATGGCAACCAGTTCGACGACATTCGTCCACGACTAATACATTTTCACAAGCAGATATAGCTTTCATCAGTTTTGGTATATCAATGTTGGATAACCACCGTAGATCGATCACCTTGATTTTTTTCTTTAATTTATTCTCAATCTCTTTTTGGGCTTGCAAAGATAGATATAATCCATTTCCATAGGTTATGATCGTAAGTGCTTTCCCATTTCCATAAGGTGCAAACTCACCCACAGGAATTTCATCTTTCACATTTGGATAGTTGAAATTCCATTTTCCATCTTTTGGCGAGTAAAGATCTTTCGTCATGTACAACGCAATGGGTTCAACGAATACAACAACCCGACCATTTACATAAGCTTCCCGCACAGCGGTTCTGAGCATCTTGGCTGCATCGGCACCATTTGATGGCACTGCAAGAATTATACCGGGGAGATCCCTGAAAATGGTAAGTGAATTATCATTATGAAAATGTCCACCAAACCCCTTTTGGTAACCCAATCCCGGTACACGGAGTACCATGGGATTGGTGAATCTTCCTTCAGAAAAGAAGGGTAATGTAGCCGCTTCGCCTCGCAACTGATCTTCAGCATTATGAAGATACGCTAAAAATTGAATTTCCGGAATTGGGATAAATCCGTTATGTCCAAATCCTATACTGAATCCCATAATGGATGTTTCATCCAGCGGACTGTTGAAAACCCTACGAACCCCGAACTGTTTGTAGATGTCCGCAGTAACATGATATACGCCACCCTTTTGGGCAACATCTTCACCAAAAACCAGAGTATTTGGATAGCGGAGCATGATATCGGACAAAGCATAATTGATGAGCTTGGCCATATGCTGGGGCCGATTAATGCGCTCGAATTCTTTACCAAATAATTCTTTACGTTCTTTTTGTGTGGCCTGTTTTGGCACCTTTCGAATAGTTTGATTAGCAGTGATGGATGCCATCACATCTTTAGATGATTCCAGCTTTGGTCGAAGCGTAGCAGCATCATAAACACGGCCTATTTGTGTTCGGGCAGATTCATACAATTTTAATATTTCATCTGATGATAAGCATTGGTTCTCTATCAAAATTCTTGCCGAGTGGAGCAGTGGGTCATTGAATTCAGTCGCTTCAATTTCCGAAAGCGACCTGTAACCAACTTCAATATCAGAACCAGCGTGACCCATGAGCCTCACCGTTTTCATATGCAAAAAAATTGGATTCCTTTTAAGTCGACAGTCTTTTTCTGCTTCTCTTGATTTGATTATAAGGTCTAGAAGATGCAAACCATCGGTTTGGATATAATCTAAACCGAATCGCTGGGAAAAATTATATTCAATCCATTGATCCTCCGTTGGCACAGAGATCCCTGTTCCATTGTCTTCACAGATAAAAATGATGGGAACATGACCACCCTGAGCGGTTACCCAGATGGCTGTATTAAAAGCACACAATGCGGTGGCGTGGTTGACACTGGCATCCCCAAAACTGCACAGAACAATGCTACTACCTTTTATTTTCCGTTCAGTGATATCCAAATCTTTTGCTCGATCAATTGAAAAAGCAGCTCCCACAGCTTTTGGTAAATGGCTAGCAATGGTGCTGGTCTGGGGCGGGATGTTAAGTACCTTGCTTCCAATAACTTTGTGGCGACCACCACTGATAGGATCTTCCGAAGATGCCATAAAAGATAGAGCCAAATCATATATTGGCGTGGCTTTAGGAATCTGTTTCGACCTTTCAATGAAGAAAGGACCACTGCGATAATGGAGAAAGGCCATGTCCGTATATGGGAATACTTTACCAAAAACTGCATTCCCCTCATGTCCGGAACTACCAATAGTATAGAAACACTTCCCTTCATTTTTTAATAGCCGTGCCTTCAGATCCATATGACGACTAAATACCTGCGATTCAAATATAGAGATGAGGACAGATGATCGAATATTGGTCTGGGATAAGAGCAGTTTGGTTTGTGCTTTAGGTAGGTTTCCATCATTTACATATTTGGTAAAGTTCTTATCGACAACTTCATCTCTATTAAACAATGACATTTTCAAATCAATCCATGGTCTGTAAAAGAATAAACATCATTCCCACCAATAATGAGATGATCATGATCCAAAACATCGATTGCTTCTACCACTTCCTTTAATTTTTTCGCGATGGTGATGTTACCCTGGTTAGGCTTTGGATTACCACTGTGATAGTTATGGATAAATACCAATGCAGCGGCTGCATGATCTAATCCACTTTTCAGGAACTTTTCCCGCAAGCGCTGACGATATCCTTCATCTTGATTGGCCATAGAATTAGCCGAGTTTAATTATAAATAAGAAAAAGTGTGAAAAAAGTTCACAAGTAGACTTTACAGTTATTTTTTTAGTGAAATCAACTTTTCTTTAAATTCTCGGAGTTCTCTGACATTCCCTGTTTCAATCTCACCTGAATCCCATTTCAGTTTAAAATCATCATCTGAATCACTCCCATCCTGTTTTTTATAGAGTGAGTACAACTCATTTTCGTCCCGGGGTTTATTCTTGTGCAGAGTGGCTGTAATCTGGTAAGCCAAATCTTCTCGGATATCTTCAATAACCCGAACTGGTAAATTCTGTTCCAGCAGGCTTTGTTCAATCCGAGAAAAGCGTAAACCACTGATAACATAGTCCTGGTAGGCTTCCCAAGCAAACGGCGCTACTGCTTTTACAGATTCTGCCATGGCATTAGAATAAACACGAATTTCATACTGGGCGTGACTATCTGACCGCAGTCCAATAAAAT
>CAYXUK010000122.1:0-4383 GCA_964468295.1 uncultured bacterium
AGTTTATAGTAAAGATGCAAAAAAAGTAAAAGCCGCGTTCATTTATAAGAAATCTCCAACGTTGCTCCAGGATCTCGAAGATTTTATCGTTAACAATTTTGGTTTTGGTGATTTTATATTTCGTAATCTACGTGGAAAAGAAATTTCCCGTGCCACCGACTTATCTGGTTTTCGTAAATCACTTAAGAAAATTTCCATTAAATCTTTGGAATACCATGCCTCTAAAAACCATTTTTCAAATTGGTTAGCCGTAAGAGGAGAGTTTTCTATAGCTTCAAATTTAAGACCACTTAAAGTACACGATTTCAATGATTTAGAGGTTTTGCGTAAATTAATAATTGAACAAGTTGACATTGGAATACAAGCCCATCATGAAGGCCGGATTGTTCAATATTCTCATACTGCTAAACATGAAAAACTTGATTTCGTACGACTTGCAACTGGATCTTTAGGAGGAAAGGCAAGAGGACTGGCATTTGCAAATAATATGCTTTCGGACGCAAAAATAAATGAGAGATATTCTAATATTGATTTGCGTATTCCAAAAGTAGCTGTTATCGGCACAGATGAGTTCGATCGATTCATGGATGAAAATAAATTGTGGAAAGTTGCCTTTTCTAAAAAGAAATCTGATAAAGCCATCATCAAGGCATTTACCAATGCTTCTCTATCAAAAGAATTGATATCTACCCTAAACCGTTATTTAAACGACGTTAAATATCCGCTTGCCGTTCGATCATCAAGTCTTTTGGAAGATTCCCAGTATCAACCCTTGGCTGGGATGTATTCCACTTTTATGCTTCCCAATTCCAATAAATCCAAAAAGACACGACTTGAAGAACTGATTAAAGCCATTAAGGCGGTATACGCCTCAACCTATTTTAAAGAACCCAAAGCATTGATTGAAGGATCTGTCCATCACCATGAAGAAGAAAAAATGGCTGTGATCGTTATGGAATTAATCGGTAAACAGCATCAAGATAGGTATTATCCTTCTGCTAGCGGTTCAGCCCAAAGTTTTAACTATTATCCAATTTCTTATATGAAACGCGAAGAAGGAGTTGCATTCCTCGCCTTAGGCCTAGGCCGGACTGTTGCCGAAGGAGAAAAGTCTCTTCGTTTTTCTCCTCAATACCCAGGCATTATCCCCCAGTATTTTTCGGTAAAATCAACCATCTCAAATTCTCAAAATAAATTTTATGCACTAAACCTTAACAGTGGGTTTAACCCCCAACAAAATGGAAAGCAAGAAAATACAAATGTTTTCGATTTATCAGTTGCTGAAACGGATGGAGAATTACATTGGGCAGGCAGTGTTGTTTCAGATGAAGATAACGTAATTCGCGATTCCTTGCGCCATGATGGTACTCGTGTGATCACTTTCCCTTCTTTACTCAAATGGAACACAGCCCCTATTTCAGATCTACTCAAAGATGTTTTATCTATGGGAGAAGATACACTCGGATGTCCAGTGGAAATTGAATATGCTATTAATCTCAATAAAGATAAGAATCAAAAACATGAATTCTGTCTATTACAGATCAAACCAATGGTCATTGGAGGTATTGATCGCATGCAAGAATTTGATACGATAGACAAGAAAAACATTATTTGTTCGAGTTCTGTAGCTTTGGGAAACGGCCTTATTGAAAATATTCAAAATATTATTGTAGTTGATCCCAAAACATTTAATGCATCTCACACCCAAGCTATCACAAAAGAAATCGAAAAGATTAACAGTAAAATTCCTAAGGGAGAAAAATATATATTAATTGGTCCTGGACGATGGGGTTCAGCCGACCCATGGTTAGGAATACCTGTTAATTGGAATCAGATATCGAATGCTAAGGTGATTGTAGAGGTTGGTATGAAAGATTTTCCCGTTGATCCCTCTTTTGGCAGTCATTTTTTCCAAAATGTCACCAGTATGCGGATCGGTTATTTCACTATTAATCATAAAAACAAACAAGACCGCTTAAATATGAAATGGTTATTGGATCAGAATGTTAAGAAGGATGGCAAATATACCAAATGGATCAATATAGAGCGATCACTAACAGTCACAATTGATGGCCAAACGGGGGAAGGATCAATTATTAAACCGCTAGATCCTATCCAGCAATCAATGGATGAACAAGAATCAACGGGAATATAATTAATACGTAATTAAACCACTCCCTGATCTATCATAGCATCGGCAACTTTGATAAACCCGGCAATGTTGGCGCCATTTACATAATTTGTAAATTTACCTTCATCCCCACGGTCAACGCAGACAGAATGAATATTCTGCATAATACTGTGCAATTTTTGATCTACTTCCTCCCTGCTCCAGGCAATACGCATTGAATTTTGGCTCATTTCTAAACCGGAAACTGCGACGCCTCCCGCATTTGCGGCTTTACCAGGACCAAACAGGATCTTATTACCAAGAAAAACTTCAATGGCATCTGGCTCGGAAGGCATGTTTGCACCTTCCGCTACAGCTGTACATCCATTTTTTACCAGAGTCTTAGCTTCAGCTGCACTGATCTCATTTTGAGTGGCACAAGGTAATGCGACATCACATGGCACACTCCATGGCCGCTTTCCATCCAAATAAGTCGCACCAAATTTATCAGCATATTTTTTTATACGGCCACGCTTCACATTTTTCAGTTCCATAACATAATTTAATTTTTCAGCATCAATACCCTTTGCATCATGGATAGAGCCACCCGAATCCGAAAGTGTCACGACTTTACCACCCAGGTCATTGACTTTTTCAGCAGCAAATTGGGCTACATTTCCAGAACCGGAAATAGCTACTGTTTTCCCTTCAAATGATTCATCCCTGGTCTTAAGCATTTCATCGGTGAAGTAAACACAGCCATAACCGGTGGCTTCAGGCCGTATCAGGCTGCCGCCCCAATTCAATGCCTTACCGGTTAGGACACCGGTAAATTCATTACGAATACGTTTGTATTGGCCAAAAAGATAACCAATCTCACGACCACCTACACCAATATCCCCTGCAGGTACATCTGTGTCAGGACCGATGTGACGGCACAATTCTGTCATAAACGATTGGCAAAAGCTCATTACTTCATTATCCGATTTTCCTTTTGGATCAAAATCAGATCCGCCTTTACCACCACCCATGGGTAAAGTGGTTAAACTATTTTTAAATACCTGTTCAAAGCCAAGAAACTTGAGGATACCAAGATTAACCGATGGATGGAATCGTAAACCACCTTTATATGGTCCTATAGCTGAATTAAACTGTACACGGAACCCGCGATTTACCCCCACTTCACCACGGTCATTTCGCCACGGTACTCGAAACATGATAACACGTTCCGGTTCCGTAATTCTTTCCAATACTTTTGAATGAAGGTAATCAGGGTGATCTTGTAAAAACCCCCAAATGGATTCGACTACTTCATGAACGGCCTGATGGAATTCCTTTTCGCCCTGATTCTTGGCCTCGATGTGGCCCATAAATTCTTCAATGGATTGATACATTAGCTCTCCTTTGAACAATACGAATGAAAATGATTGCGACCTATTTAGTCTATTGAAAGCGGCGGAAATTAAAAGTGAAATAGGTAAATATCGCATACAAATTGATTGAAGAAACAGATACGAATCCTGTAACTTTTCTGGCTTTTTTAAAGCGATTTTTGGCGGAGTAGCTCAGCTGGTTAGAGCAGTGGAATCATAATCCACGTGTCGGGGGTTCGAGTCCCTCCTCCGCTACAAACAAACCCTGATTTGCTTATCTAGGTATTTTGTTATAGATTAATATTGAACGTACTAAAGGAGTATGAATCAAAATGAAAAAGATCAGTTTTTTAATTATTGCTGTAACTACGATAGCTTCAGCTCAACTAAGAGTGGGAGTCGATGTATCTAGAAAAATGAAAGTAACCCCATCTTTTCCCGCTGAGATGAAAGCCCTAGCTCTAGTTGAAGGAATTAACTTACCAGGTACAGAGACAATGACTGCTGAAGGTTTAGGCTTTACTGTTGGATATGATTTCATGCTGGCTAGCCTTGTTGGCGTAGGTGCTGAACTAAACATAGCTTCAGAAAGTGATGATGAAGATGGTGGGCCAAGTAATCAGATTTTTGCATATAGTATCGTAAAACTGCCATTTGGAGTACCTTTTGCGCGTGGAGTAGTTCGCATAGGTATTGCAAAGTCATTTGAAGAAGGAATTGATCCGGGCCTTGGTTATGGATTCGGTTTAAGGATAAAACCTCCTTTATTTCCCATTGGTGCAGAAGCTTCTTATAATATCTATAATTATTCTCAAGAGGAGAAAGATGCAGAATTGGGAACGATGAAGTTTGACCTTAAACAATCCTACATGAATCTTTCACTAACCTATTCCTTTTAAA
>CAYXUK010000123.1:0-4304 GCA_964468295.1 uncultured bacterium
AAAAAATTGGATCATTCTGTTTACAATCCGGTGGTGGAATCTCAATCTATTATGAAAGAGTATGGTGCCGAGAATTACCGAGAATGGAAAAATAGTGATTCCAAAAAATATGCAAATTTTATCCGAGTTTGTGTTGATCGAGATATCAAAGCTGTTCGAAATAGTGTGGATTACTTGATTTGTCTTTGGGATGAAAGTGTGTTTAAAGGCGCCGGAACACATGCTGAAGTCACTTTGGCGTATGATTGTAAAAAACCAGTTTATCTTATAAATAAAATTGGAGTTTCTGATTTGAGTGGCTGGATTATGGCTTGCAGTTCAGAAATATTTCCAGATTTTGATGAATTGAAATCATTTTTACTGGATCAATATTCGTCCAGATTGGCTGATACTGCAAAATGATAGGACCGAAAGCAATTATTCATCTTGATCGACTCAAAACGAACTACGATCTGGTAAAAAAGCAAGTTGGGAATAAACCGATCATGGCCGTGGTAAAAGCCAATGGTTATGGACATGGAAGTATCGCCTGTGCAAAAGCTTTAGAATCGCATGGATGTGATTATTTTTCTGTATTTACAATGGATGAAGGCATTGAACTCCGGCGAGCTGGAATCAAATCAGATATTTTAGTTTTCAGTCGGATGGACACTGCTAGGTTCGCTGAAGCAATCAATGATCGTCTAACGTTAAATATATCGCATGTGAATGATCAGTCTGCGTTGATTTCTTATTTTAAGATTCATGGTCAGTGCCCGAAAGTCCATTTAAAAGTGGATACAGGTATGACTCGCCTAGGAATTGATATTAAGGATGCATCAGACATGATCGAACAGTTAAATGTTAATCCTGAAATAGACTGTGAAGGTATTTATTCGCATTTTGCAACTGCTGATGAAGGCGATTTGTCTTATGCATATGAACAAGAATCTAAATTCAATTCGGTATTGGAAAAGGCCAGAAATAGAGGATACACATTTAAATATGTTCATTTCTCAAACAGTGGGGCAGCATTAAATATGGATCAGTCTAACTATAACATCGTCCGTATCGGAATGTTGCTTTACGGTGCATTTCCTTCTGATGAGGTCCCTATGGATTTAAACCTCCGGCCAGTAATGGAATTCAAAGCGCCAATTGTTGCAGTACGAAATGTTCCTAAAGGTACCCAGATCAGTTATGGCGGCGTTTATCAAAGTGGTTCTAACACCAATATTGGTGTGATTCAATGTGGTTTTGCAGACGGATTTCCCCGCCCTTGGTATGAAAGTGGATATATAAGCTATCGTGGAAACAAATTCAAAATTGCCGGTCGCATTTGCATGGATCAGTTTATGGTTGATTTTAAAGATATGGTTCCAACAGAAGGGGAAGAAGTCCTTTTAATAGGAGAAAATGGAAAGGATTCTATCCGAATGGAAACCATTGCCGAAAATATCCAATTAACACCTTACGTTATCGCCACAGCAATTGGTGGAAGAACACAGCGAATCTATCAGGATTAATTCCCATAAATCGTATTAGATTTCCGTCGCGATGATTCGAGGAAATCATATACGTCCAATTATTCTCAAAGCTGGTTTATGGCTTTCCATTCTAAATGGTCAACAATACAATCACAGTATTGTAATGCCTTTACCGGATCTATCTTTTCATCCTGCGATCTTTTATGGAATCGATGTTTTGGAACAGATGGATTTCAGACCTCTTTATGGTAAGACCATTGGTGTGTTTACTAATCAAACGGCAGTCAACCGCAAAGGGATTCATCTTCTTGATTTATTAAAAGCACATCAAAAAATCGATGTAGAAATTATTTTTGTTCCACAATACGGTTTATTTGCTGATCAAAATGAAAGATTTAAAATTCAGGGTGACCAAAAGTATGATCCTATTTATAAGGCAAGGATGGTTGAAGTATTTGGAAGAAATGTGAAACCACCAGAATGGGCCATGCGAGGTTTAAATATGATTTTGGTTGACATTCAAGATACGGGTGTACGGTTTTCAACATATGTGGCAACAATGACTAAAATTTTGGAAGTATCAAGTGAATGGAATACACCTGTAATGATTTTAGATCGTCCTAATCCCCTCAGGGGAGACCGTGTCGATGGTCCAGTTGTCCGACCCAAATTCCAATCATTCGAAGGTTATCATCTCGTTCCAATCCGCCATGGTTTAACCATTGGAGAAATGGCCATTATGGCAAATGAAATGGGGTGGATCAAAGATTTGAAAAGAACCAACCTTACGGTAATTCCCATGGCAAATTGGAAACGATCTTATTGGTTGGATAAATCAGATCATCCTTGGATTAGTCCCCAACCTAAAATCAAAACACTTCGTACCAATTTAGCCTATGTTGGTTCCGGTTTGCTGGAAGGAACAAACCTGAATGATGGAAGAGGAACCAGTCGACCATATATGCGAGTTGGTGCACCCTGGCTATCTGGATTTTATCTTGCTGAAAAACTGGTTAAGTTACAATTGCCCGGTGTGGAATTTCGTGTCGTAGAATATGTTCCTAGAAAAAAACTTGAAGATAAATCTGTGCCACTTCATGTGAATAAAGTGTGTAGCGGAGTAGATATTATTATCACTGATCCGAACCGCTATGATCCATTGGCAACGATAACCGCTATCATTATACTGGTAAATCAACTGTATCCTAGAGAGTTTAAATGGGATGAATTAAACCGAATTGATATGCTTTTCGGTCATAGTCAATTACGCATATTTGCAGAGCAGGGAAAACCTGCAAATTACTTGCCGCCGCTATGGTTAAAAGACGTTTTGAAATTCAATGAATTCCGCCAGCAATTTTTGCTTTATCATTAATTAATGATCCGCAAATTTTTTTCTTTATCTATCCTATGTCTAAACTATTTCTATTCTCAAACCCATTTTACCATACCACAAAATGTATGGCGTATCAGTATAGAAAATGAAATATCTGGTGGCAAGTGGAAAGGCCACGATGGCGGTGATGGATGGAAGGATTTTACATATCAATTGGATGGAATAGATTATATAATTACCCAGGAATGGAAAAGGAATTTATTGACCCAATCCTATTCAATTGAATATGGGTTTACTGATAAATCTACATTTATGCTTCATATTCCTAGATTGCAAAAATTTAAACAATCCCATTCTTGGACTATATCCAGTGATTCATCAATTGAACCAATGGATCAATTACTGTCACATTATTATCCTAAATCAAAAACAAATTCTGGATTAGGTAACGTCGGTCTTGGCATGAATTTTTTACTATTGGGAAATCCAGCTTGGCGGGGAGGAAAAAATAAATATTCCCTGTATGGAGGTATTGATATCACTTTCCCTTTTGGTGAACGGCTAAAAAAATATCATGCTAAGGATGTGGATTCTGAGGGAATTCCTAATCAATACAAACAATTGCCTATTGGAAATGGATTAACACGATGGAGAATTAAAGCATTTGGTGAACTATACCGGAAATTATGGGGTAGGCTCATTAATGTAAATTGGTCCGTGAATCTATCATCTTTTAACCGCGATATTATCAATCCGCCAATTTCATTTCTATGGATTCAGGAAACGAGTGCTGATTCAATTTCTCGTGCGATTGGAGATGCAGTGTTATATGAACAGGGAAAACAAATTTATGGCTCGATTCAGGGCCAGATGGAAATATGGCCACAGCGCATGTTCTTCTCAGTTGGTATGGATTGGATGTTTACAGGACGAGATCAATATTTTTCAAGTAGTGATACATGGGATAAATGGATGGTAAGTCGAAAAAATTATGATAGTCGAAAAAATGTGGCTACTCAATTTTTAAAGTTTAATTTTTTAAACGTAGATCCTTTTAAGCAGTTTGGTCCAATTCCTTTTGAATTAGAAGTTGGTATTCGTTGGTTTGTGCCATTTTTGACATATCAAACTTTTGGTTATACATCATCTTGGATTCGAATTAGTTCTTATTTTCAGGCGTGGTAGTGTTGTCCTATATTACTTTATTTTGGCGAACTACAATTGATTGATTCAAAAAAATCTATATGGTCCTGGGCACTTTATGATTGGGCCAACAGTGCTTTTGCCACAACGGTTATGGCTGGTTTTTTCCCTGTATTCTTTAAGGAATATTGGTCTAATACCGATAGTGTTACCTTAAGTACCTGGTACTTGGGCTTAGCAAATTCCATTGCATCAATCGTAGTTGCTGCTATTGCGCCATTTATAGGTGCAATAGCAGATAGAGGGACAGCCAAAAAGAAGTTATTAATCCTATTTGCATTTCTTGGTATCATAAGTAC
>CAYXUK010000124.1:0-4223 GCA_964468295.1 uncultured bacterium
GGCAGAATGTTTAATATATTTTTCAATATTATCATGCATTTCCCCTTCAAAATGCCACGGTATGAAGTCATGGATATCGGTGGTAAGCATACCAATGAGATTGGGTACCCCTGCACCAACACTGGCAGCCTTGAAACGGTCTGTTTTGGTAACAACAGTTGAAGTCATAAATCCACCGTAGCTCCACCCCATCACATAAAGATCATTTGGATCTGCCACACCTAGTTCAATCAAATGATCCACTCCAGTCATAAGGTCTTCATAATCCATGCCGCCCCAGTCTGATCGATTGGCAAAACGAAATGCCTTGGAATAACCACTGCTGCCTCGAGGGTTTGCCCGTAACACAGCATATCCTTCCTGGGCATATGCCTGAATTGGATAAACAGAACTTCGGCCAGTATAACCTTCCGTATATACTCCAGCAGGACCCCCATGGATATTCAGCACCAGTGGCACTTTTTTTCCTTCACGATAATTTATAGGATAGGTTAATAATCCTTCAATTTCCATACCATCCTTTGATTGCCAGCGAATCACTTCTGTTTTTCCGTGTGCCATAGTCGAAAATTCAGGGTTTACATTTGTAATCCTTGCAGGATTAAATCTATTCATTTGTGATATAAATACATTGCTAGGCTTCTCTGTTTTTTCATGAACAAATGCCATCACACCTTCTTTATTATAAGATAAACTGCCATAATTCCCCTTACCTGGTGTCAATGTGCTGACTACACCATTTTCAGATAGGGGGATATTAAAATAACGCCGAGATGTACGGTTTGATTCGGAAGTAATCACAGCAGTACCATTGGGAACCCATCCTGTAATACTGCTGATATAGCGGCTAGGTGTGGCAGGAAGCTGCCGGCCATTACCTCCATTGGCTGGAATCACATAGACAAAATGCTCCCGACCCCAGGTAGGATTTCCACCATCAGATGAAAAAGCGATAGATTTGCCATCGGGAGAATATTTTGGTGAACGATCAGAACCACTCCAATCTACCAAAGATTTTTTTGATCCACTTCGAACATTAACAACGGATATATCACTGGTGGTCCAAGCGTTGGCAGTTGGATTTTCCATATGATCAAAAACAATACGTTTGCTATCAGGCGACCAATCAAAACTGCCTACTTGAAAGTCTCCCTTGGTAAGGCGGCGGGCATTATTATTTCCATTGACTTCAACAACATAAAGGTGAGAATAACGATAATTGGTATCAATGATTTTCCAATCTCGTTTTTCTTCTTTGCGGCGTTTTTCCTCTTCTGTTTCAGGGTCTCTCATGGTAAAGGCAATAGATTGTCCGTCTGGCGACCAAGCGATTCTGCCTACGGATGAAGTTTCAGCAGTAATCTGTTTACGTTCACCCCCATCGATTGGTAACACATAAATTTGGCCTTTGGTTGTCTGAAAATTATTTTCCGGATCAGCTTTCCCAGAAATAAATGCAATGTGTTTCCCATTAGGTGAAAAGCGTGGTGAGCGGGCAGACATATCCCCTTGGGTCAATTGAAAATTTCGGTTTCCATCTGAACTTACCAGCCATATATGGGTAAGAAATTCTGATTTATCATCTTCCATTTGCGGGACAGATAGTTCATATGCAACCCAGTTTCCATTTGGTGATATATCTGTACCACCTAGACGTTGATATTGGATCATAAATGCAGGTGTCCATTTATTAGCCGATAAAGCCGTAGACACCAAAAGAATAGAAAATATGAAATGATTGATATGTTTATTCATAGAACCCTCCTACCTTTAATTAATTTACAACAGAAATAATTGAAACAAAAAAAACCCATGACAAGGTTAGTTGTTACTGGGGGCCGTTTCATAGAAAAAAGTACTATTAATTCATTAAATTGCTCTATCTTATTATGAAGAAACAAATATCCTGGGACAAGGTCAAACCTGAAACCCAATCGGTCTGGGGTGGAGAAACGGATGTTTTTCCCCATCGTGCTACCCAAATACCCACGGTAAATAGTGTAGCTTACGGCTATGATGATATGGATGAGTGGGTCCAAGTAAGCAAGGGCCAAAAAAAAGGCCATATTTATAGCCGAAACTCTAATCCTACGGTGGATGTTCTGGAAGAAAAGATCCGCATCCTTGAAGGAGCCCCGGCCGCTACTAGTTTTTCTAGTGGCATGGCCGCCGTTAGCAATACCCTTTTTGCCCACCTCAAGTCCGGAGATCGGGTGGTAGCTAGTAAAGATAGTTATGGTGGTACCAGCAAAATTTTTATCGAGTTTTTACCACAGTACGGTATAGAAGTAGAACTCTGCGATACCACTAATCATCATCAAATTGAAAAAGAAGTAGCCAAAGGCTGCCAATTGCTTTACCTGGAAACCCCCACAAATCCCACTCTGAAAATTCAGGATATTCAAAAGCTCTCGGATGCTGGTAAGAGCGTTGGTGCCCTAGTGGTGGTGGACAATACACTGGCAACACCCATTAATCAACTGCCCCTAGCATTGGGCGCCGATCTGGTGATCCATAGTGCAACCAAATTTCTATGTGGTCACTCCGATGCCCTGGGAGGCTTGGTTTGTGGCAATCCAGAACAAATCAAAAAGATATTTCATTTCAGAGAGATCAATGGTGCTACACTGGGAGCTAATGCAGCCTATCTGATATTACGCGGCATGAAAACACTGGCACTGAGAATGGAACGACATAACAGCAATGCGATGGAACTAGCTCACTGCCTTATGGAACATCCCAAGATTGATACGGTCTTTTATCCCGGGCTTGACACCCACTCTGGTTTTGATACCGCCACAAAGCAAATGAAAGGCTTTGGGGGTGTTCTTAGTTTTTCCCTGTCTGGTACAGAGGACCTTATCCCTGCTTTCCTTAATAAATTAAACTTTGCCCATGCCGCCGCACACCTGGGGTCTGTGGATACTATTGTGGGCCCGCCAAAGACAACCAGCCATGTTGAAAACACGGTCGAAGAGCGGTCTTACCTAGGTATTCCGGAAAACCTAGTACGCTGTTCAGTGGGGATTGAAAATATTGATGATATTAAAAGAGACTTCCTAAAAGCGCTGGATCAGTTGTAATAATTATAATAACATTACCAAATATCTTTAAAAAGCCTCATCCAATTTCCGCCCAGTATTTTTTCAATACGATCTGAACTGTGCCCTGCTTTTTGAAGTTTATCAGCAATCATTTCCATACGAAGAGGTGAATTCATGTCTTTTACAAAAAGGAGTTCGTCTTCTCTAGGCGCGGCAATACCAGCAGCTTTACGAATTTTAGAGAATTTTTTTTGATTATCTATATATTCATCAGTAACAATATGAGGACTAATAGATAAATCACTACCAATACCTACATGATCTTCACCACAAACATTAATTGCATGCTCTATGTGAGCTAATAAATGATCTGAAGTAGGTTGACCTTTTGCATTTAAAAAAGGCATCATATAAATACCAATAACTCCACCACTTTTCGCCATCATTTTAAGCTCTTCATCTCGCTTGCTTCTGGGATGATTATAAACTGATTTACAACCACTATGAGTAATCGATACTGGTTTTTTTGAATTTACTATTCCATCATGAGTTGTCTTTGTTGAACAGTGACTTAGATCAATAAGGATACCAGTATCATTTAACTTTTCGACAACATCTTTCCCAAACTTGGTCAATCCACCAGCTTCAGGCAATAAACATCCATCTCCTACTAAATTTCTCAAGTTGTATGTTAGCTGTACTATACGAACTCCAAGATTGTAAAAAGTATCAATTAGTTCAAGATTGTTTCCAAACATAGTAGTATCCTGAAACCCAAAAATAATTCCAAGTTTTTTATCCTTTTTGGCCTGATAAATGTCATCAAGTGATCTTATTTTCATAAGAAAATCAGGATGTTGTAGAAGCTCCTTTTCCCAATAAGCGATACTAGAAACAGTGTTTTCAAAAGCTTTATCACCACCTCCAGAGCTTACCGTAACATTAACTGATGTAATGCCTGATTTTCTGCTATTGGTTAACATCTCTTTTGTAAGCGGATTATCTGTTCTACCCGGAACATTGAATGGACCTGGCGAAGCAAGGTTATCAATTATTATGGATTTCTTGTAATTGAATCGTTTACTTGATTTTGAATAATTAGATGGTGTAATAGATAAACCCGCTATTGGAACAGCCGAAACAGCCAAACTTAATTTAACAAACTTTCTTCGTGAAATA
>CAYXUK010000125.1:0-4087 GCA_964468295.1 uncultured bacterium
CAGGGTTACCAGTTAGAGCAGTAGAACCATCTGGCCAAATTAGACCTTTTGTTGGAATGCCAGCTGGGCCTGTGCCTTCTGTTACTCCTAATGGATCCATAGCTCCAGCTGTAACAGAGCCCGATTCATTGCATACTGATGCGGTACCGCCAGATGAATACGTTGTTCCTGAAATTGACATGTAACCATTCCCACTATTCATATCATACCCACCGATCCAACCATTAGCATCAACTATATCTAAAGGGTAAGTACCTCCATCACTTGTAGATGGATAGGATAGTTTATGTAGAGAAAACGTTATTTGTTGATCACCAGTTCCCCAATGATAAATGGGTACATTTAACCCCTTTATAATACCATCTGAGTCCATTTGAAAACACATCATGAACGCATCGCCTATTTCTTGATACCCATAGAAATAGGCATTCCAGCCACCATCTGCAGGAACATAATCCATTGTATCTGCTACTGATCTATTGGAAGCACTGGGTACTCTTGCAGAAAGAACATTATCTTGATCATAAACAATATCATAATCAATACTTGAGCCAATGATTCGCAGATTTCCTTTATTTTCAGATAATCCTAATTTTTTATGAATTGACTTGTTTTTAGGCTTATTATGATCCTTAGACTCTAATGAATCATTTAATAGAAAAATTATTAATATTATACTAAAAAAAGATTTAAACGATCCTAAAACATTCATTATATGCTCCTTATATAAATAATAGTAAATGTAAGTATTTATAGATTAAATATCTATATACAACTGCCCCCGTTCGTTTTCACTGCGTTGGGTGTCTTTTTGGTTGAGATTGCGGATTAGATTTTACTATAATTAGTCACTCCTCATAGTAGTGATTACTTTGGGGGTCACCGCAAAAGGGTCACCAAAGCTTAATTCTGCGAACTAATACTATTTCCTAGAAACTTTAGATAATTATATATTTGAATATAAATAAAGGGAGTATTTAGTGACCATTGCCCCTCTAATTTATGAGTTATTAGAGAGGCATAGTCTAACTACGAAAAGGATTGCTGACCCCGTAGCTCAATTGGCAGAGCAGTTGACTCTTAATCAAGGGTTTTACCGTCAATCACTCACCCTCTTTGTTCACCAAAAGGGGGTATCTTACTTCAGTAGCACCATTTTCTTAGTTTGAATATATTCTCCAGCCTGTATCTGATATAGGTATATACCAGCACTTACTGGTTTACCATAATCATTAGTAGCGTCCCATATTAGTGACTTGTAACCTGCGTCTTGGGTTTGGTTGATTAGGGTTTTTACTTGTCTACCAAGCATATCATATACGGTAACATTTACTAGACTATTTTCGGGTAAATCGTAACGCAATGTAGTAACTGGGTTGAAGGGGTTAGGGTAGTTTTGGTGTAGAGAAAAAACCTCAGGTAACAATTCTCCATTAATTGATAGTACCGCGGCTGATGCATTTACACCTAAAGTAAGTGCGCCATTCTCAGACGTGACTTCCACCATACTATCCCTAACACTTACATCCCATTCAATTTCTCCAAACATCGCTTGAGCGGCAAAGATTTCATCAAAAACGGATTGGTGATCTATTTTCATTTCTCTAATTGTTAATGAACTTGAGTTGTATTCCGCTTTTACCTGCCCATTCACTATGATTGAAGCAGTAAAATCATATAATAATTCATCGCCATCTACATCTATAGATTCATCCCAAGTAAAGGAAATACTGTCTGTAGCGAAATTATCTATAGTAATGTAAACAGAATCCTGTTCGCTCAATGCAAATGATGATGGTGCATCATTTAAACCAACTACGGTAATATTAACTGTACCAGTATCTAAGAGGATGCCATCGCTTACACTAAAAGTAAGGCTATCTGATCCATTAAAGTTTTCTATGGGGCTGTAAGTGAATGTGCCACTGATTGGATCAGATAAAATCAGCGTTCCATTATCTGTACTATCTAAAATACTATATGTAAGTGAATCCCCTTCTGCATCACTAGCGGAAAAAGTTCCACTGTAGTCTGTATCCTCATTGGTGGTAAATAAACCATCTGATGCTATTGGGGCATTATTATCAATTCCTTCTTCAGATATTTTCGCTCTGAGGTTGATATCTCCATAATCAGCTATTCCCGTACTGTAAGTCATTCCGTTGGTTGAAAAATAGGATCGGTAGTCTTTTTCGCCCCACCTGTCCACTGAAATCGCATAACTTGTATCCATTCTTACCGCGATAAAGAAATCCACACCGGCTGAAACAGGCACAGTATCTATTGGCACGGAAAACCAGGTAGCATCATCGGCATAACCAGCAACGCTATCCAAAAGTGAACCAGGACTTGTACCATCAAATGAATTATATACAAGTATATGAAAATCAATTGGAGCCTTTCGAATCCCCACATCCACTTCTGTAAGAAATCCTGAAACATCAGGGGTGAATAGGACACCTCCAAAATGAGTTCTTGAATCATTATATCCCCAACCTGAGCCACTCATGCCCAATTCATCATAGGCAAGCGCATAACCATATTGTGGACGGATATTTACATCTGCTGTCATCAGCGAATCTGAGCTACTTATGTTAAAAATGGCAATACCGGTTTCAGTATTATCATAACGTGACGCGCTAGGATAAGAATTATCATTAAATGTAAAATTATTTGAAGTCCCAGGGAAAGGATCGCCCGCGTCTCCACGGTTAACTTCATTATCCATATCATCCAAACCATCTGCTTCTTCCACATCCACCAATTTGTGGGTTTCATCATCATTTGCTGGTCCAGAACTAAACCTATATGATCCATAGCGTCTATTTTCATCGACATGGTAAATGATCAAGCCTGGACCTTCTAAATCAGAATCAAACCCTACAGGTTGCCGATTTTCAACAAGAAAGTATCTACTCCAAAAATAGTCATCTTCCCAGATCTTAACAGCGTATGGATTCGTTTCCACTTGCGGGATGTTTAAACTAATCTCATCACTTGATAATACTACTGGTTCCAACCATCCCATTTCTGATTTGCACCAGGATGACATATGCGCCGGTGTATCTCCTCCCCAACCTTGCCAGCTCCCATTAGCCATAAGGCACCAATGACCAATTCCTTCGGAATCACCATTACTATTATCTCGATCATAGAGGTCCGGTAAACCTAGTATATGCCCAAATTCATGGGCATATACACCAATAGGACGGATTGTATTAGTATAACAATCCCCTCCACCTGCTAATTCTGGATTCACTGCATAGGATTTAACAATAACATTTGAACCGTTTGCACCTAAATCATCAGTCTCATATTCATAACTTCCCAAAGAACTTTTATGTGGCCAAATATTATCGTTCCCAGGATACCATTCTGCACCACACCCAGAATAAACGACTATAATGCCATCTACATAACCATCATCATCTCCAGAATTAGGAATATTGTCTGGGCCGTCATTATCGAATTGTGTGTAGTCAAAATCTGGGTCTGCTAATTCAGCTATTTCCGCAACATATTGCTTGACATTATCAACTGCCTGAGCCATTGTATATGTTGATTGATACCAGCCATCTGCTGTGCCATCAACAAGAAAATTTCCATAAGAAATTTCATTATAATATTCCTTCATTGTCCCAGTAGGGTTATCATCAAAGAGCAAGTTTTGAAAATCTACTGCATCAAAATATGTCTCGGTCACATCAGCATATTGACCTAAAAGTACTGGTAAATAAAATTCAAGCTGTGCATCCCGTAATGGATTGTTTTTCCAATCAGCAATTTTTCTAAGCCAGCCAGGGTCGCCATATACTTGGCCAATACCCTGTTGTTCCATTTTATCCCAAAATCCTGAGGGGAAATTCCCTACTTGAGGTGGATTAATTCCTTTAAGAACTACTGAATAAATAAGGATAAAAACTAAAATCCATAAACGTTTCATAACATTTCTCCTAAAGACAGCTATTATTATAAATAATAGCAATATTACAAAGCAGTAGTCCTAAATGCCTAGAAACAAAAGTGAGTAGTGCTAATCCGCCTTGGTGTACCACTTTGCCCTTATAAGTTGTTCCCTTATTGGCAT
>CAYXUK010000126.1:0-4052 GCA_964468295.1 uncultured bacterium
AGATCTTACTTCCGAATCCACCGCCTACATCTGGGGAAATAACCCGTAGTTTATGTTCATCTAGCATAGGCAAAGTAACAGCGCTAAGACCAAAACGGATAATATGCGGATTCTGACTGGTGGTCCAAACTGTCATGTCCTCTGTGGCAGAGGTCCATTGAGCAGCACAGGCTCTCGGTTCCATTGCATTTGCTATCATCCGTTGATTGATCAGATCCAGCTTCACTACATGGTCAGCTTCTTCAAAAGCCTTATCACAAGCTTCTTTATCTCCCAATCCCCATTTGAAACTTATATTATTTTCAATTTCATCATGAACAAGTGGTTTTCCCTCTTCAGTGGTTGCCTTGGCTCCTATGGTAGCTTCCAAAACTTCATAGTCTACTTCAATGAGGTCCAATGCATCTTCAGCTATATAGGCATCTTCAGCTACTACGGCAGCAACACTATCTCCAACATGTCTTACCTTATCCGGAACTAACGGCCAGCGATCAGGTATCTTGTTATCAGGTACCTGCCAAATAACAGGCATCTTACCTACACCACCATCAATGAGATCCTGACCAGTAAAAACGTCTATTACACCGTCCATTGCTTTGGCCGCATCAGTATTAATGCTTTTAATATTAGCATGAGCATGCGGACTTCTAAGAACAGCAACTTGAGCTACATTAGGAAGTTTTAAATTGGCTACATATTTACCTTGACCTTGGATAAATCGGGGGTCTTCAACTCTTTTTACACTTTTTCCAATATGTTTACCCATTATGATGCTCCCTTCATAGCCTGTGAAGCCGATTGAACAGCTTTCACAATATTCTGGTATCCTGTACAACGGCAGATATTGCCTTCAAGGCAATGGCGAATTTCTGACTCTGTTGGCTCAGAATTTTGATCTAGCAAACCAACGCCGGACATAATCATTCCTGGAGTACAATAACCACACTGAAGTCCATGCTCATCCCAGAAAGCTTGCTGCAAGGGATGCAAGTCACCATTGGTTGCGAGTCCTTCTATCGTCATGATTTCACACCCATCAGCCTGGACAGCCAAAGCTGTGCAGGACTTAATTGCTTGATTATCCATCATAATAGTACATGCTCCGCATTGACTTGTATCACAGCCAATATTAGTGCCGGTTAATCCTAAATTCTCCCGAAGGAAATCAACAAGCAACGTACGTGCTTCCACTGATCCAGTGCACGTTTGGCCATTTACGGTCATGGTAATATTGTGTGCCATCTTTAACTCCTTTTTATTTTTTTACTATTGTATACCATGGATTTTTTAAGCTATCTGGGTATTCACAATTCTTTTTTTAAAATTTTCAAAGCCTTGATCCATTAATTTTTTTCCTGCGGCTTCAATCAGTCGCTGTCCAACCCGTGCAATGATACCGGAAACATTGCCAGTAGCATTGAACTTGAATTCTGTTATATCATCGGTTGTAGTAAGCTGAATCTCGCCCGTACCACGCATTTGGCCCTTTTTGCCATCACCATTGACATCAAACTTGTAACCATTAGGTGGATCTAGGTCAAATAAGTTTAATTTGGATTCAAAATGACCTTTGATAGGACCAATCTTTATTTCAATATTGGCATCAAAACTGTTATCACCGCAGGGGGTTAGAGATTTACAATTTGGTAATATATCCGTAAGGATATCTGGGTCTTGAATGGCTTCCCATACGTCCCTTTGGGGCACATTTAATGTATAGGATCTCTCCAGTTTGACCGCGATACCTTACCTCCTATCGATTTACGATGTATATTATGAAAAAAGGTTCAATAAGGTATATATGCTGTTGACAGAATGTCAACAAATATTGGAAATCAAGCCTTCAGATTATTCCATTCGATTAAGATGTTTTCCCAAAACCCAACCTGAAATATTTCGATATATTCCCTGCTTATCCAGGTAAATACGTACACGACCAAATAACCGATCCCCTGCCACTTTTGAAATGACAACCTGATCTCCTTCATTTAATAAAAATAATGAAACAGCGCCATTTTCTGGTCCTTCACGAAATGGAACCATTGAATCAATCACTTCATAAATAGCATCCCCAGGACCAAGTTTCAATGGCGAAATTGTTACTATTTTTTCAAAAATCCCTTCAGCTATATCAATATTTCCTTTCCAAGTTGGAAACCTACCATCTGTATTAATCGAAACCATAACAGGTTCATCTTGGATTCGTTTTACAGGGATTCGCACGCGCGTATATCCAGAAGTATCGGTTTGAGTATTTGATAAAATTTCACCATTTTGAGTTACACGAATATTGGAATTACCAATTGGATTATCTGTTTCTGCGTCCAACACAGTTAATTTCATTATATCCGAGGGACCCAAAATGTCAAATGTGGTAAGTTTTATTTCACCGACTGCTGCATTAAACATTCTGTATTGTTGATCATAGGCATCTCCCAACGGTTCCAGTTTCGCAATATTACCTAAAGAATCAGTGTTCAATATATTTGCTGGTAAAATAATCTGAATTTGTTCACCAGGAAAAAATAGTTTTTGCATGAATACCTCTGCCGGACGATTGCGGGGATAAATGCTGTAACGATAAGCAGTAGGGGCTACATTAATCGTATTCACAATGGCACTGATAGCCACTGTTTCAGATCCTTCTGCTACAACCTTTTTGGGATAGAAGGTCGAATCAACAGTAGTTGAATCTTCCTGCGCAGTAATAACCACTATAGATAAAAAGAAAAGTAAGTTACGGATGGTTTTAACAGGATTTCCCATGGGGTACTTTTTGATAATTTCCCTCATTATCTTTTTTGACCGATACCATAACAACGGTGGCAAAACATGCTAAACGTAATTCAGTCTTTCGTCCTTCCGCATGAGCCTCCACCTCAATTGTAAAAGATGTTTTTCCTGCCGAGATTACAGTGCTGGTAAAATTTACCCATTCACCCAGATAAACTGGCTCTTTGAATTCCACTTTTTCTATTGCTCGTGTTACAGAGCCATCGACATCCGCACCTTTTAAAAATCGAAAAGCTGCCTTACCTGCAGCTAAGTCCACCCATGCAATCATTTGACCACCAAAAAGGGTTCCCACTACATTAATATGGTCAGGCATAACTAATTGTGAATATTTGGCTGAAGATACTGGCATTCTTATCTTTCCCTTCTCTAAAACAATGTAATAGTAATGAAAAAGCCCCGCAAATACACCCTCGAGAAAATCTGTTTTCCCTGAAGAGCACGCCACACCTGCGGGGCTTTATGGAAAAAGTTTATCTTCAAGAAGATATTTGTTTCAAGTATTTTTTTTATTCTTTGGATAAATATTCTTTCGCTATTCGTTCCCCCTCGTCAAGATCAACCTTCATTAGGATAAAACCACCAACAAAAAATAGAATGATCAAAGATAAAATTCCCAAACGTGGATTTCCAGTTACTAATCCAACATATCCCATGAGAGTTGGTCCGACGATGGCTGCGAATTTCCCCAACATATTATAAAATCCGTAAAATTCGGCTGCTTTTTCCTTTGGAATAATGCGTGAATACATTGATCTACTTAAGGCTTGGATGCCACCTTGAAAACAGGCAATAAAAATTGCTAGGGTATAAAAATGCCACTGCTCAGTCATAAATACCCCAAATATTGTGATAAATGCATAACCTAAAATGGCCACATATACCGCTTTTTTTATCCCAACTTTCGATGCAAACCAGTGATAACCCAGGGTAGCGGGAAAAGCGATAAACTGGACTAGTAACAATGCTGTAATAAGAGAGCTGGCAGAAAAGCCCAGGCTGGTGCCATAGTCCACAGCCATTTTAACGATGGTATCCACTCCATCGATATAAAACCAATAAGCCAGCAAAAACATTCCCACTACTTTCAAATGTTTTATATCATGAATTGTATCTATTAATTGTCTCCAGCCAGCGCCGATTGCCGATCCAATTCCAATCGGTTTATGAATTTTAGGTTCTTTAACAAAAAGGATAATTGGAATTGAAAATACAGCCCACCATATGGATACTGTGATAAAAGAAATACGAATGGCAAC
>CAYXUK010000127.1:0-2787 GCA_964468295.1 uncultured bacterium
TATTTGGGAAGGAATCAACCGATTTGCTGAAGAAAGAGAACAGAGATTAAATTCTGTCCGAGATTCTATTCCTGTATAAACTGACAAAAATTTGACGACCCCCCCCTCATTTTTGTACCTTCCACCCCCGAAAACACTTACTTTTTTTATTTTAGCTCATAAATGACTGAAATTCATATAACTAATCCACAGCCCTTTGAAGATGATCTAGCGGTTGAAAAATCCCTCCGTCCAAGTCGTATGGATGAGTTCATTGGACAAAAGGATGTTATAAATAATCTTAAGATATATATTGAGGCTGCTAAAAAACGTAATGAAGCTCTAGATCATGTACTGCTATTTGGTCCTCCGGGATTAGGAAAGACAACACTTTCAAATATTATTGCCTATGAACTAGGTGTCAATTTAAAGCAGACTTCAGGCCCGGTACTTGAACGTGCAGGGGATTTGGCTGGTGTGCTCACAAATCTGTTGAATCAAGATGTATTTTTTGTTGATGAGATTCACCGTTTGAATTCAGTCGTTGAAGAATATCTTTATTCTGCTATGGAAGATTATCGCATTGAGATTATGATTGATAAAGGCCCAGGTGCTCGTAGTGTACAACTCAATATAGAACCATTCACTTTAGTGGGCGCAACAACACGTTTGGGAAATTTAACATCTCCTCTACGAGATCGTTTCGGCATAGTACTAAGAGTTGATTATTATAATCCTGAGGATCTTTTTCAGATTATTACGCGTTCGGCCGAAATTCTTGAAGTCGTAATTAGTAAAGAAGGTGCGCATGAACTTGCAAAACGTTCAAGGGGAACTCCACGCATTGCCAACCGTATTTTGCGAAGAACAAGGGATTATGCACAGGTAAAAGCTAAGGGGACAATAGATAAAACTGTAGTACAAGCCTCCTTGGAATATCTTGGAATTGACGAATATGGATTAGATGATATGGATCGTACTATTCTATCAACTTTGATCGACAAATTTAATGGGGGTCCTGTAGGTGTGAATTCGCTGGCTGTTGCTGTGAGCGAAGATACTTCCACTATAGAGGATGTATACGAACCTTATTTGATCAAAGAAGGATTTATTCAGCGTACTAGCCGAGGTCGTATTGCTCAAAAACAGGCATATACCCTTTTAGATAAGACAATTACAAAAAAACAACAAAGGTTATTTAATGATTGAAAAGAAAAAAAAATGGAAACTGGCAGATTTTGATTACCCACTTCCAGAAAAATATATTGCTCAGTATCCTGCAAAAAGACGTGATTTATCTAAACTAATGGTACTTCATCGCGAAACAGGTAAAATTGAACATAAAACATTTTCCACACTTCCTGAATATTTAAAACGTAACGATTTGGTAATTTTAAATAATACCAAGGTATTTCCGGCGAGACTTTATGCTAGCAAAGATCGTACAGAGGCAAAAGTGGAAGTTTTTTTATTGCGTGAATTAGAAAATGATCTTTGGGAGGTCATGGTTCGCCCAGCTCGAAAAGTACGTATCGGTAATAAATTAATGTTTACTAAAAATGTTTACTGTGATGTGATTGATAATACTATTTCAGGTGGGCGTGTTGTCAGATTTGAATATGATGGTGAAAATATTTATAATGTTATTGATCGTGTGGGTATTTCACCACTACCACCCTATATTAAACGTGAATCTGAACCCAAAGATAAAATACGTTATCAAACTGTTTTTGCTGAAAAGCGCGGAGCAGTTGCTGCACCAACAGCAGGTTTACATTTTACTGATGGGTTACTAAAAAGAATACATGCAAAAGGGGCAAAAACGTCTTATACAACACTTCATATTGGACTAGGAACATTTCGTCCTGTTCAGGTTGAAGATTTAAACCGGCACCAAATGGACTCAGAGTATTTTGAAGTCTCTCCTAAAACAGCATTATCTATTAATGCAACTAAGGAAAAACGGCGACGGGTATTTGCAGTTGGGACGTCAACAGTTAGATCTCTTGAAACAGTGGCTGTTTCCGGGTTTCAAGTTTCGCCGAAAAGAGGTTGGACTGATAAATTTATTTATCCACCTTATAATTTTAAAATGGTTGATGCTATGATTACCAATTTTCACCAGCCAAAAAGTACACTTCTTATGATGGTATCGGCCTTTGCAGATCGTGACCAGATCATGAAAGCCTATCGTGAAGCCAAGAAAAATGATTATCGTTTTTTGAGTTATGGCGATGCTATGCTTATTCTTTAATTAAATAGTTGTAAACACAAAATGAAAATTACTGCGATAATCCCGGCAGCTGGAAGTGGGGAGCGTTTTGGAGGGAAAAAACAGCTAAAAAGAATGGGTAATCAACCATTACTTTTTCATACACTGCAGCCATTTATTTCCTCTGAATTAATTAGTGAAATCGTAGTTGTTGTATCAAAAGATGATGTGTATCAGGTAGAACGGGAATTGAAATCTACTATTTTAGTTAAGACAGTTAAAGTGGTATTAGGCGGAGATACTCGTCAACAATCTGTATTTAATGGTCTTAAGGCGGCTGATAAATTATCAGAACTTATATGCGTACACGATGCTGTGCGGCCTTTTGTCACTGAAACGCTTATTGATAAAGTTATTGAAGCCTGCGATCAACATGATGGTGTTATTTTGGCACAACCTTCAACAGATACAATAAAAAAAGTCATGAATGATCAAATTCTTGAGACACTCCCTCGAGAAATTATATGGAGAGCTCAAACACCACAAGTTTTTGCTAAGCAGGCTTTACTAGAGGCATTAGAACTGGCTGAAGCAGA
>CAYXUK010000127.1:2887-4023 GCA_964468295.1 uncultured bacterium
ATGATTAAAACAGGCATTGGATATGACGTTCACCAATTAGCAGAAGGTGAAAAACTAATCATTGGGGGCGTGGAAATCCCTAGTCAGGTTGGCGCTATTGGCCATTCAGATGGAGATACTTTAGTACATGCGATTGTGGATGCATTACTCGGTGCAGCTAATCTTGGAGATATTGGGCAGCTTTTCCCAAGTAAAGATGAACAGTGGAAAGATATAGAGAGCCTCCACTTTCTGAATAAAGTTGCTGAAATGTTAAGAAACGCCTCTTTTGAAATCAGTAATATTGATTCAATTGTTATTCTTCAGAAACCAATACTTTCCAGTTTTATTCCTGAAATAAAATATAAAATTTCCTATACCTTGCGAATCGATCAATCTCAGGTTTCTGTAAAAGCAACTACTTCAGATTATTTAGGCATTATTGGACAAGGTGAAGGTATCGCTGCGCAGGCTATCGCCACTTTAAAATCAGTGTAATTTTGAGTATATACTGTCCATCCTTTTCTAAAGTTAATATTGGACTCAAAGTATTGAAACAGCGTGACGATGGTTATCATAATATATATACATTATTCCAAAAGTTGGATTTTGGCGATGAATTAATATTGGAAAAAATGGAAAATAGCTGTTTGATTACATCTAATGTGGACTGGATCCCCACTGATAAATCAAACATTTGCTATAAAGCTTATAATGTTCTGAAAACTCTTTACCCTAATTTAGGAGGCATTTGTATTCAAATTGAAAAAAAGATTCCTATTGGGTCTGGTTTGGGTGGCGGTTCAGCAAATGGTGCAGCAGTTTTGAAGGGATTAAATAATTTATATGATCTTGGATTATCTATGCTTGAGTTAGAAAAGATTGGAGCTTCAGTAGGTGCTGATGTGCCATTCTTTATACGTGGTGGTACACAGTTAGGCGAGGGGCTTGGTAATAAACTCACCCCTTTTCCTAAACCTATTTCAGGAATATATTTATTAATTATACCAAAATTTTTTATCAATACTTCATGGGCTTATACAGAATTGGGAAAAAAATTGAAATTCGATACTAAAGTACCTAACTTCCGCCGCTTTTTCAACTGGGATCATCCCTCGTATAAGTTTGAGTTTTTTGAGAATGATTTTGAAAGGATC
>CAYXUK010000128.1:0-4014 GCA_964468295.1 uncultured bacterium
AACGAAGTTCAATTACACCAGGATGGCTTGGAGCTGTGGGCATATAATATTGAAAGGATACTGTATCATATTGGGACCAATCGTAAAAACCTTTAGCTGTATCTGGATGCATATGCTGGATTTTTGAATAGCCGCCCCAACCTTCAGTTCCATGTACACTAACATCCAACTTCATAGAACCAGTCCCCTCAGCCTTAACATCAGTAGAGTAGGAAACGTTTACATATCCTGAATCTTGAAATGCATTTATATTGACTTCGTAATGTCCTCCCAATGAATCATTACCAGCTGTATGACCAGCCGAAGGTCCCCAGCCGAAATACTGCCAATAATTTGTATCAGTAGAAGCTGCATTCATTGAATTAAGCATTGGACTAGTGTCTCCAGTCCAAGTCCCTGCTGGATGCGTCCTTACCGGTTGAGCCACTATTGACCCAACAAAGAAGGTAAAAAGAAATAGACCTATTAACATTTTTTTCATATCAAATATCCTCCGAACGATTTAAAAATTGAACATCAATATATATATATTTTATAGATAACGCAAAAATGATTCTTTTTTTACGCAAATATTTTGCGTTAAATTTGTAATACAATTTTATGGCTAATGGACTTAAAGAAATCGCGGAAAGAACTGGATATTCATTGTCAACAGTATCTCGGGTTTTATCTAATAAAATCAGTGCAAAATCTCAAAGCGCTAAAGAAATTTTATCATATGCTAGAAAAATAGGATATAGTAAATATCGAGAAGCAGTCCCTTCTAAAAATCGCATCCTAGATATTGCACTTATTACCCAGCATTATTCTGAAGAGTTCTATTCCTATCTATATGCCAGTTTTGATCAAATATGCATGAAAGAAAACCATTCTTTAACAATTCATTCATTAAGATATAATAAATCAATTAAAGATCAGTTATTATATTTATCAAAAAATCATGATGGCTTTATTCTTTTTCTTCCAACATTAGATACATATGGATATAATGTAATAAAAAAGGCTTTACCTAACTATCCGATTGTGTCTATAGCTCCGGTCTTTGAACCTGTCTTTGACACTTTTACTTTTGATTGTTACCTCGGAGGATCGTTGGCAGCAAAAAAATTTATTGATGCGGGGATCAAAAAATTTGGCATTATACGTGGCCCAATCGAAAAATGGGAAGCAGCACTACGGAGGAATGGGTTTAGAGACAATATTGAAAAATCAGGAAATAAAATAGAATTCGATTTTCAAGGAGACTATTCATTTGAATCTGGTGAAAAAGCATTCCATTCAATAAATAAAAAAAATGCCAGCAGGATTGGAATATTTGCAAGCAATGATCAAATGGCAGTTGGTTTTATTCATGCGGCTCTAGAAAATAATATTAATATTCCTGGAGATTACTATATCATTGGATATGATAATATTTTATTTAGTAAAATTTTCTATCCAAAACTGACAACTATCAATACAAATGTAGATCAATTATCCAATGAAGCGCTTAATCATTTAATAAGAATAATTAAGGGTGAGGATAGTAAAATGGGTTCTGCAAAAAAAACTTTGATTCCTGTTAACCTAATTTCAAGAGATACTCACAAGAAAAAAAAATAATGAAAAAAAAATTTACTATAATCACTACTACATTATTTATGCTGATTTATTCCGGATGTTCCAAAACAGATGCAATTGCTGAAGCTAATAACGCAGCATTTGTTGATTCACTTTTGAAAAATATGACATTAGAAGAGAAAATTGGTCAAATGACTCAAGTTGATCAACAATTTCTTGCAGATATTTCAGATATTTCAAAGTACGGATTTGGCTCACTGTTGAGTGGAGGTGGAAGTACACCTGAAGTTAATGAACCTCAAGCTTGGGCCGAGATGTATGATATGTATCAGAATGAAGCACTTAAATCTCGATTAAAAATTCCCTTATTATATGGCATTGATGCTGTTCATGGGCACAACAATGTAGTTGGAGCCACTATTTTCCCACATAATATTGGCTTGGGTGCCACTCGTGATTCAAAACTAGTCGAAGAAGTAGCCAGAGCTACAGCACTAGAAGTAGCTGCAACTGGAATTGATTGGGACTTTGCCCCTTGCCTAACTGTATCAAACGATTACAGATGGGGTAGAACCTATGAAGGGTTTTCTGAAAATCCTGAAATTGTAGCAGAGCTTGGGCAAGCCGCAATCATTGGTTACCAATCAGAAAATATAGACAACCCAAATCGAGTGTTGGCTTGCGCAAAACACTTCATTGGGGATGGCGGTACAAGCTTTGGGACAGGAATTAATGGAAAAATTGACAGGGGTAATCTGCAGATCCCAGAAGCGGAACTTAGGAAAATCCATCTTCCTCCATTTAAAAAAGCTGTAGATAGTGGTGTTGCTACTGTAATGGCTGCTTTTAATTCATGGAATGATGTGAAATGTCATTCCAACAAATATTTATTAACTGACCTTTTAAAAGATGAACTAGGCTTCAAAGGATTTATCGTTTCCGATTGGGCTGGCATTGAAGAGATTCCAGGTGATTATAAATCTGATATTATCATATCTATTAATGCTGGAATTGATATGGTTATGGTGCCAGGAGCAGTAAAATATGGCAACGAATCCTATGAAAACTTTATAGAGCTTTTTAAAGAATCAGTCTTAGATGGATCCATTCCAATTTCTCGAGTTGATGATGCGGTGAAACGAATTCTATTGATTAAAAAACAATCTGGATTATTTGATAGACCATTTAGTGATCGACAATTATTATCAAATTTTGGATCTCAAAAGCACCGGAATATTGCTAGGGAAGCTGTTAGAAAAAGCTTAGTCCTTTTAAAAAATGAGAGGAATATTCTACCATTGCCTAAACAAGGCAAAAAAATTGTTGTAGCTGGAAGAGGGGCTAACGATATTGGTATGCAGTGTGGCGGATGGACAATTAGCTGGCAAGGCGAGACTGGTGATATCACAACAGGCACATCTATTTTAGAAGCTATCAGATCAAGTGTAAATACAGAGACAGAAATTCAATTCACCAAAGATGGACGTAATGCAGATGGTGATGTTGCTATTGTAGTAGTAGGAGAAAACCCCTATGCCGAAATGGATGGAGATCGCACAGAATTATTTTTAGGTGAAGAAGACCTAAATACGATTGAGCAAATCAAAAATAAAAATATTCCTATGGTTGTTATTCTACTATCTGGCAGACCAATGATTATAACAGATCAAATTTCTGATTGGGATGGATTTATTGCAGCATGGTTACCTGGGACTGAAGGACATGGGATATCAGATGTATTATTTGGAGATTATGCTCCTTCTGGAAAACTATCATTTACTTGGCCTCGTTCTATGGAACAATTACCTATTTCTTCAGATGATGATCACCTGTTTAAATATGGCAGTGGACTGACTTATTAAGTAAAGAATATTGGAGAAATTAAACTGATGGCAAATAGACTTGGCATCGATTTAGGTGGAACAAAAATTGAAGCGATTATCATAGATGATCAATTTCAGGTTATAGATCGAAAGCGTATTCCTACACTTAGAGATGAAGGGTACGATGCTATAATCAATCGTATAATAGACCTTTCAAAGGAAATGATTGGCATTGGTGATATTGATGGACCTATTGGCATTTGTACTCCTGGTACTATTGAAGCAACAACGGGATTACTCAAAAATAGTAACACCGTTTGTTTAATTGGAAAACCAATTCAGCAAGATATGGAAGATGCTTTAGGTATCCCTGTCCTAATGGAAAATGATGCAAATTGTTTTGCGTTAGCTGAAGCAACAATAGGGGCCGCTAAAAAGTATGATGTTGTATTTGGTGTTATTCTTGGCACTGGATGTGGCGCAGGTATCGTTATGAATAAAAAGATTCATCGTGGTGCTAACGCAATAGCTGGAGAGTGGGGACATCATACTCTTTATCCAGATGGTAGATCATGCTATTGTGGAAATCAGGGTTGTACTGAATCTTATATTTCAGGAACGGCATTGGAAA
>CAYXUK010000129.1:0-3950 GCA_964468295.1 uncultured bacterium
TCAAGGTTAGATTAGATGAATTCTCAAAAAAGGAGTTAATAGTAAAATTCATGCGTAAAATTTTATTTATTTTAATATTAGCCGTTACAAGTTTCGCTTTCGCCCAGCACGGAGGAGGACGTAGTAGAGGTTATTCCCAGCGGCAAACGGATCCAACGAACGTTCCCAAGATTGGTGTTGTGTATGGTACAGTGGTGGATTCTACTACTGGTACCCCAATTCCGTATGCCTCTGTGGCTATTGTTAATAGTCGTAGCAGCACGATCATGACGGGCGGGATTACCAATCAAGATGGTGAATTTCATATTAAGGAAATCGCTTTAGGTCGCCATAAGATTGTAGTGGAATATATTGGCTATAAGAAGCAGGAATTGGGGCCGTATACTTTTATGCCATTTGGAGGGAATCAAACGGAGTATAACCTGGAAACAATTGTATTGGTACAAACAGCCTTGCAAATGGCGGGGGTAGACGTTGAAGGAGAACGTCCATTATTTGTTCAGACAGCTGAAAAACGTGTTTTTAATGTAGAAAGAAATTCGCTTTCGACCGGTGGTAATGCAATCGATGCATTGCGTCAGGTCCCAGGGGTTGAAGTTGACCCAGATGATAATATTAGCCTGCGAGGAAGTTCAAGAGTGAATCTCATGATTGATGGGAAACCATCCAGTATTGCGGGAGGAGATATTAAATCACTCCTTCAAAGTGTACCTGCTGCAAATATTGCTGATATAGAAGTCATGACTAACCCGGGGGCCAAGTATGATCCAGAGGGTATGGCTGGAATCATCAATATTGTACTTAAAGAAAATAAATTTGCTGGGTTGAATGGAAATGTAAATACTGGAGGTGATTCTCAAGGGGGAAGCAATCTATCTGGGCAGGTTAATTATCGAACGACAACATTCAATTCATTTATCAACTTAGGGATGAACGAGCGCAAGAGGATTTCAGATGGCTCGAGTTATAGGACAATGGAATTCCCAGGCTTTAAAAATACCCTAGATAAAAATAACGAATCAAACTCTGGGGGCCCAAATTTATTTGTAAAAACAGGATTCGAGTATTTTATAGATCCAACGCAGTCATTGGCTATCTCGACCACCTTAAGCAACGGGGACCGAAATAGTGATAATAAAACTTATACATTAGATAATGGACCAGGTGAGAAAAAATATTGGCGTTATACGAATGGTGGCGGAGATCGAAATGGATATGATATTAATTTGAATTATGATAAAAAATTTAAAAACCCTAAGCAAAAACTGACATCTTATGCTCGTTTTTCTGATGGGCTCAATGATGGTGTAAATGAATATTATAACACCGATGATGGTGGTTTGAATTATGTAGATATTGATAGAGCTAAGAATGGGCAAGATGGAACAAGTAAGAGCTATAATTTTAAGTTGGATTATGTTCACCCATTTAACGATAATAGTAAACTAGAGGTTGGCCTATCCAGTAAATCTACAGATCGAGGCGATACTCAAATAGCTGAGCTTTATGATGAAGCCACAGCGCAATTCACCGCTGATAGAGCTTTCAGCAATGAGTTCATTTATAATGAAACGGTGCATGCTGCTTATATCCAATATGGAGGCAGCCTATGGTTTATTGGTTATAATGCAGGCGGTAGATACGAAACTGTTGATATGATGTCTGAACTCAAAACAACCAACGAATCCTTTAATAATCCTTATTCAAGTTTTTATCCAAGTTTATCTTTGTCATTCGGGGCACCTCAATTTTTACAGATTTCAACCAGTTATTCCAAACGTGTTAATCGGCCTAGATCTCGAATGTTAAATCCATTTAGCTCTCGTCAAGATAGCAAAAATATCAGGATGGGTAACCCGTTTCTAAAACCAGAATACACGGATTCTTATGAGTTGAATTTTAGCCGATATACTAAAGGAATTTCATTGAGTTTAGGAGGTTATTATCGCCATACGACGGACAAGATGGAACGTCACAAACAAATGAGATCAGATGGTGTATCTGTAGCAACCTATGCAAATGTTGATGACCAAAAAACTAAAGGGGTTGAATACAGCGCAGTTGGTTCCCTTGGCCGAAAATTAAGATTGATGTTTTCTGGCAGTGTGTATTGGGATGAGATTAATACCGAATTATACGGGACTGATTATGATCAGACTGCCCAAGGTCAGCGCATGAGATTTACGACAATGTGGAATATTACACCTACGACTGAATTTATGTTCTTCATTTTTTACATGCCCTCGAGGGATATCGCCATCGGTAAAATGGACGCCATGAGTTTTTCTTCTATGTCCATTAAAAAGAAATTGATGGATGAACGACTTAATTTGACGCTGAATGTGGGTGATCCGTTTGGACTTTCAGGTTTTGGTTTCGAGACTTGGGGTGATATAGACAGTGACGGGATACGTGATTGGTATCAGGATTCTAATCGCAATTGGAATAGTCAAACAGTTCGATTGACTTTAGAATACCGGTTTGGAAAAATGGAAGACAGGAGCAGATTTAGCCGCCAGCAGAGAGGTGAAGGGATGGAAATGGAAGGCGGAGAAATGGAAATTGACTGATTAAATAAAGTAGCGTTATCGATCAATAACACTACTACTTTTTCTTTTTAATTTTGATTTGTATCCATTTATACTTCATTACTTATGAAAGACAATAAATGGATGATTTATGGGGCCAATGGGTACACTGGCCGTTTAGTTGTTGATGAAGCACTCCGGAGAGGTCTTAAACCCGTATTGGCGGGCCGCGATGAGCAAGTTCAAGTTCTGGCAGATGAAAAAGGACTGGAAGCAAATATATTCGCTTTAGATGAGCTTGAAAATATAATTGAAAAATTGAGTGATTTTTCAGTTGTTGCCAACTGTGCTGGACCTTTTTCTTCCACCGCCAATAAAATGATTTCATCCTCCTTGAAATCCCAAACCCACTATATTGATATTACAGGTGAAATTCCCGTTTATCAGTTTGCCCACAGTATGAAAGAAAAAGCAAAATCCGCTGGAATCGTTGTTTGTCCTGGCGTAGGATTTGACGTTATTCCAACCGATTGCCTGGCAGCCTATTTAAAAGAAAAAATGCCCGATGCCACATACTTAGCACTGGGATTTGCAATGAAGGGTTCCAAAGCAAGCAAAGGAACGGCTAAAACTGCCGCGCTGGGTATGGCCTACGGGGGAAGAGTTCGAGAAGAGGGAAAAATGAAACAAGTCCCCTTTGCCTATAAAGAAAGAGAAGTTGATTTTGGTTTCGGATCTGTAAATACCATTACAATACCCTGGGGGGACGTGTATACGGCTTATCATAGTACAGGCATCCCAAATATTGAAGTTTATTTTCCCCGTTCGCCTAAAGGGGCAGCCCAATTAAGAAAACGTCAAAAATACATGCGCTTTATGAAAATCGGCTGGGTACAAAAATTAGTACAAAACCGAATTGATAAAACTTGGAGGCCCAATACACCCGAACAGCGGGCACAAGCAAAATCCTATGTTTGGGGAGAAGTAACAAATGAAAGCGGTGAAGCTCTGCAGGGAAGATTTACTACTGTTGATGGGTATGATCTAACTGCTTTTGGCACAGTGGAAGTGGCCCAGTATCTGATTGGTAATCATGATAAATCCGGTTTTTTCACACCTAGTATGCTCATGGGAAAAGAATTATTGGAAAAAATGCCGGGTTTCTCTGGTATCGAATACAAATAAAATGAAAAAGTTTTTTCAAGGCTTATGGACTACTATTGGTCTTCTATTATTATATTTATTATTCTGGCCGATAGATGTGGATCCGGCAGTATGGGTAGCGCCGGAGCCTCCTGAGATGAAGGGGGAGTTTTCGCCGAATGATTATTTACATGATGCAGAAATTTTAGGTGTAAATGACGGTATAGGGCCGGAAGATATTGCTGTGGATGAAGCAGGGAATATGTATGCTGGATATGA
>CAYXUK010000130.1:0-3845 GCA_964468295.1 uncultured bacterium
GGCAGCGGCATCAGAATTACTTGTAGCCCATTCCCAACCTTTCATACTTGCACGTAAGAACCGTGCTGCTTTATCAACAAAAGCAGGATCACTTAGATTTTCTTCCAACACATATAAACCGTCCTCAAGTGTGGAAACACCTTGGTCCTCGTAAGAAAAAACTGATAGCTCATCTGCTGAAAGTCCGCCATCTATAACCTGCCAG
Source organism: uncultured bacterium (assembly GCA_964468295.1). Taxonomy (GTDB): domain Bacteria; phylum Fidelibacterota; class Marinisomatia; order Marinisomatales; family TCS55; genus TCS55. Next base: position 206 of record CAYXUK010000130.1, read on the forward strand.
TATTCATTGTAAGTCATCGTTGACACACAGTCAGCTTGCTTTTGAAGAATTGGATCAACATTAAAACCTTGCTTCAATACTGTTACTCCACCATCACTACCATCAGTGGCAAGGCCTAATTTACTCATCCAACTAAGAAATGGATATTCATTACCATAGAACCAAACACCCAAAGTTTTATTTGGGAAATCAGCAGGCGAATTTATGCCTGAATCTTTGCGGCATGTCAACATCATGCCAGAGCGTTTAAATGGCTGAGCAATGTTTACTAGATTAAGTCCTTTTTCTCTAGATGCCAATGCTGCTGGCATCCATTCTATTAGTATATCAGCACCACCACCAGCAATAACTTGAGGAGGCGCTATATCTGGACCACCAGCCTTAATTGTAACATCAAGGCCTTCATCCTTATAAAACCCTTTGTCTAGAGCAACATAATAGCCCGCAAACTGCGCCTGAGTTACCCACTTTATCTGCAAAGTAAACTTATCGTCTGCCTGTGTAGTAAAACTAACAGCCATAAGCATGATAGAACAAATTGCAGCTAACATACTTTTACATATTTTCATCATTTCTCCCTTTTATTATAATATTTCATTACTAGTAATTACTCTGTAAACTAACTTTTTCGCATCGATGGATGCCAGAAAGTTATTTTTCTTTCTAACAGTGCAAATACCCCATAAAACATCGAGCCAGTTAGTGCAGCAATAGCTATTGTTGCCCAGACCATATCGATATTCATTCGACCAACCTCAGTCGAAATTCTAAAACCCATTCCAACAATGGGTGTTCCAAAAAATTCTGCGACTATAGCTCCAATCATAGCTAAAGTTGAGTTAATTTTCAATGCATTTAGAATAAAAGGCATTGCATTTGGTAATCTCAAGCTAAAAAGTTCGCGCCAATATTCTGTTGCATAAGTATGTAATAAGTCTCGATCAATCTTATCAGTCTCGTTAATGCCGACTATGGTATTCACCATCATTGGGAAAAAAGTCATTATGGCAACAACCGCTGCTTTAGATTGCCAATCAAAACCAAACCACATTATCATAATTGGTGCTATCCCCACTATCGGTATAGCACTAAAAAAATTACCTATCGGAATTAATCCACGCTGTAAAAAAGGAATTTTATCTGCTGCAATGGCAATAACAAATCCTGCCCCACTTCCCATAACAAAACCAGGTATAGCTGAACGTACAAAAGTTTGATAAAAATCAGCTATCAAAGTATTCGCAGCCCCATCAAACACTTGCCAAATTAGGCTTGGAGATGGCAATAATACCTGCGGTACAGACATACCTATAGTTATCACCTCCCATAGAAAAAATACCCATGAACCGAATAGGAATGGAATGACTGCAGTAAGAAATAACTGGATAAATTTATTTTTTGTTTCTAGTGCCGATAACTGAACTAAGTTATACCAAGTTAAAAACCATAGTGCACTCACAAACAACCAGACATCCAACCCCATAATCGTTTCTGAATTTAATGAATGTATTAAACTTAATACAGACCAAACCCCTGAAAATAATGCAGCAAAACAAATAGACAATAGAAATATGCCTTGCTGCCGATTTACTAACAACACTAAACTGATAGTAGCAATAATAATTACAATAAAAGGATTTAATGCATAATCAGTTATTACATCAAGCTGCAATGAAATTAGAGTAGATATTGAAAAGACAAGACATAGAAGTCCACTTAAGGAGCAACTTTTTATGATGGTCAAAAAATTCATGTTTGCAGCCCCATACGATTATTGACTGATCGCTCCATTCTACCAATCACGGAAACTAGAGTTGCCGAAATTACTGAGGCAGTGATTAAGGCTGCCCAAATAAGGTTAGTTTGTCCATAATATGAGCCTGACAAAAGGCGTGCTCCAAGGCCTGCTTGAGCACCCGCTGGAAGTTCTGCTACTATTGACCCAACTATGCTTAAAGCAACGGCTATTTTCATACTAGCAAATAAATATGGAATCGATGCTGGCATACGTAATTTCCAAAAAACTTGCGTTTTTGAAGCTGAATAACTATGCATTAAATCTACCAGAATTATATTTGGCGACCGCAAACCTTTTACCATCCCAACTACTACAGGGAAAAAACATAAATAAGTTGAAATGGTAGCCTTAGGGAACAAACCTACAATACCCATTGAACCCAATACAACAATAATCATCGGCGCTATTGCGAGAATTGGGATAGTTTGCGATGCAATTATCCATGGCATTAATGTTCGATCTAATGCTGGTACATAGACAATACCGACTGACAATAAAATACCCAGAAAAGTTCCCATTACAAATCCCAACATAGCAGAAGACAAAGTCACTCCAGAGTGGAAAACCAAACTACGTTTAGAGGTTATTTTCTTATCCCAAATAGATTTTTTTAGTTCTTTAGCTACTTGATGAGGTGAAGGCAAAACAGGGCGCTCCATAGACCAAGAATCTGTGGCTAATTCTGAAAAGCTCCAATCTATATTATTTTTTTCGTATCTATCAATTAAAAATGAGCTATTTAAATAAACGGCCCCTGCGTACCATACCATCATAATAATCGTTATGAGTATCATCACAGGGCCAACTGTACCCTTAAATAGTGAATTAAGAATCCTATTAGCTTCCATCACTATGCCCTTCTTTTAGACCTTCTCTTACAAGTTGTGAAATCTCTAAAAATTCAGTCGTTTCACGAATATCAAAAGTTCTATCTTTCGGAAAATTGGTATCAATGACATTAATAATTTTCCCTGGACGAGCAGACATTACCACAATCTTACTCGATAAGAATACTGCTTCAGGTATTGAGTGGGTTACAAATACAACTGTTTTCTGAGTTTTTTCCCATAAATTCAATAGCTCTTCATTTAAGCGGTCACGGGTGATTTCATCGAGAGCACCAAATGGCTCATCCATCAGGAGCATATCAGGATTAAAACTCAAAGCGCGTGCAATTGAAACACGTTGCTGCATACCACCTGATAATTGCCATGGATATTTTTTTTCAAATCCTGACAGGCTTACCAATGACAAATATTGCTGCGAAAGCTTTTTTTGCTCATCTTTTGTATAACCCGACATCTCTAGTGGTAGGTGGATGTTTGACTCGATATTACGCCACGGCAATAGAGCTGGAGTTTGAAAAACATACCCATAAGAACGATCTAAACGTGCCTCAAGTGGTGATTTACCTTCTACAGTTATTGTGCCACTTGTTGGTTTTTCTAAATCCGCTATTACACGCAATAATGTGGTTTTACCACAGCCACTAGGACCTATTAAAGATACAAAATCACCAGAATTAACTTGCAAGTTAATATCAGAAAGCGCATGCACCGGTTCAGTTTGCGTCTCAAATGTAAGACACAAATTGTTAATGTCTATAGATGTAGACATTGAAGACTTACTAGATGTTGGTTCATTCATGAAACTATTTTTCGGTTAACCTCCCATAAAGGTCACTTCGCCTGTCTCTAAAAAATTGCCATGTATCTCGAACTTCTCGCACCATATCTAAATCGATTTCATGAACCAACAACTCGTCATCGCCATAACTTGCTTGTGCTTCAATTTCACCACGAGGATTTACAATATAACTTGATCCATAGAATTCGCCCATTT
>CAYXUK010000131.1:0-3684 GCA_964468295.1 uncultured bacterium
GTGCACAAGCAATTTCAAGTCCCTGACCTTCACGGGCTGTGCCGATGGTTGTTTTAAGAAATTCATCCGAGGTCATGGTTGCTTCAAAGTGTACCGGGATACTCATCCCCGGAATTGCATCCTGTTTAACTCGGAGTTCTGTAAGACCAAAACTGTGGATTACATCCTTTGATGTTAGATCAACTCTGATTTTTTTATGCGCTGGAATATGGAGCTGATTGATGGTAAAAAAATCATCTGTTGCATTTTCACTTTCTCTATCTAAGCCGATAGGGTTCTCCTGCTCATCAACCAAATCTGAACGGACCTGACCAAATTTCCCATCTGGACCAGGATAATGAATATTCCAGGCAAATTGTTGTGCAATCACACGAAGATGTATCGATTCCGATGGTGTGGGAACATCATTGACACGATTGGCCCAAATAGGAAAGGCAAAGCCAAAAAGAACTAGAATCTCGATGACTGCGACTGCAGCTTCCAACAGGGAAGAAATATGAGATTTTACGCCAGCATAATCAGCTATTTTATTCTTTGATGCACGGAATTTAACCAGGCTAACGATAAAAAACCCGCCCCAGCCGACAAATAGAACCAACATGAGCCAGTGTGTGATGGCATTTATTTCATCAATGCCAGTACCCTGCACCGACATATTAAGAGGTAATCCTAATTTATGAAGAATATTGATCAAGGATAATTGCTCTGCTGTTTATTTAATTGTTGAAAATTTTTTGTTTTGTTGCCAATGGAAATAATTGCTTTTATGACCCCACCCAGAACCACACCTGTTACACTAAGTAAGGTGATGATTGCCCAATTCATGCCCATGGTTGCTTGTGCATCAGGTACACCATAACATGTGGCACAGGCAGAAATTATATCCGGAGCTATAAAAAACAGAACATAGATTGGTAATATTATGATAATCCGATTCATTATTTAGATTTCCCTGAATTTTTTCACGATTGAAACACTGTAAGCAATTAATAAAATTGAAATTAGAAACGAAAACCCACTCAAAATATAGGATACATTTCCAGGGCTTGTTGGTGTATTGAGTTCAAACAGGCCATAATAACCGGTGAGCAATATGGACACAGCAATGAAAAATAGATGGAATGTTTTTAGAGAGATCATGTTTAGACCCCGGTTTGGTCCGTAGCTGTAATTAAAGGGAAAAACATGAGTACAAGAAAAAAGAAAAATGTTAGGATCAATATCCATACAATTGTCTGTTTTTCCGTAATAAGATGCATAAAATACCCCGCAACCAGACTTGCTTTTATGGTAGCGATCGTTAAAGCCAAAAAAATTGCTTCTGTATTGGATACTTCTAAATAACTGGCACTTACAGTAAGAATAGTCAATACTGCAAGGGCACCAAAAACGGTTAAATAAACTTTTATATGCTCTTCGATATGTGCTTGATCATTTCCACTCATGTTTTTCCTCTAAAGTAAATACAGCACTGGAAATAAGAAAATCCAGACCAGATCCACAAAATGCCAATAAAGTCCTGCATTTTCTACACGGTTAGTAAAATGTTCTGGATCAGTATGCCATAGTTTGGTTCCTATTGGGAGCCACATATATCCCATGACAATCATGCCGCCAATTATATGTAATCCATGAAGACCAGTCAGGGTAAAGTATATACCCATAAACGTACTGGAAGAGGGGTAGATCCCATGGTGGAATTTCCCAGTATATTCAAAATACTTAACGACCAAAAAGATCAAGGCGCACAGAAGTGTAGCACCTAAATATATTTTGTACTTTTCAAAATCTTTTAGTTTCAGAGATGCCCAGGCCATGACCATAGTAACACTAGATGAGATCAGGATCAAAGTATTAAATGTTGCCATCGGTATACTTAGTTTTGATCCCCAATAAGAAAAGTCGCCTTCTGGTGCTGCCATTCTTAAGAATACGTAAGCAGAAAAAAGGCCTCCAAAAAGCATCACTTCGGAAGCCAGGAACACCCAGATTCCTAATTTTGAATTGATCAGTCCTGTATCTGGTCTTTCATCAACAATATATGGAATTTGCACCCTACGAGCCTTTTATTTAACGGTTTGTGGTGAAAAATCTTTTCCGGCTCCAGGAACACTATATTCATAAGGACCGCGGTAAACTTCTAGTGGTGCTTCAAAATTTACATGGGGTAATGGCGGTGAAGGAGCGGACCATTCAACCGTAGTTGAACTCCAGGGATTTCTGTTTACCTTTTTCCCATTAAATAATGACATTAATATATTAAGTATAAAAGGAATCTGAGCTGCCGCCAGACAAAAAGCTGAAATGGACATAAACTCATTCCATTGCAGAACGCCTTGAGCATGAGCGTAAAGCTGGCCGCCATCCCAAAGACGACGGGAAACGCCAGCAAAACCCTGGATAAACATGGGCATGAAGATACCATTCATAAAGACAAGGGATGGCCAGAAATGAAGTTTGCCCAGGGCTTCACTCATCTTTCGACCAGTGACCTTTGGAAACCAGTAATAGATCCCTGCAAAAAGGGCAAAGATTGTCCCAGGGGCAACGACATAATGAAAATGGCCGATAACATAGTAAGTATCATGTAGGTAAATATCAGAAGCTGCAAAACCTAATGGTAAACCAGTAAGACCGCCAATACCAAACATGGGTAAGAACGCCAATGCAAAAAGCATAGGAGTATTAAACCGTATTGATCCGCCCCAAAGAGAAATAAAGAAAGCGGTTAAAATAACGACAGAGGGGATTGAAATAATCATTGTTGTAGTTTGGAAAAAGGCACTCATAGTGGTCCCCATTCCGGTAATGAACATGTGGTGTGCCCAGACAATAAAAGACATGAATCCTAGAAAGACGATAGAATAAACCAACGATTTATAGCCCCAGAGTGGTTTACGAGTATTGTTTGCCAGTATTTCGCCAACGATACCCATAGCCGGGAGAATTAAGACATACACTTCTGGATGAGCGAGAAACCAGAAAAGGTGCTGCCAGAGCAGTGGAGAACCTGACCCATAGACTTCCACAGGGGCTCCTGCATATACCAATCCGCTGGGCAAAAAGAAACTGGTGTCGGCCAGCCGATCCATTAATTGTAATACAGCAGCTGCTTCCAAAGGCGGGAAAGCTAATACCAATAGAAAAGCTGTAACAAATTGAGCCCAGACAAAAAAGGGTAATCGGAACCATGACAGGCCAGGGGCACGAAGCTGAACAATGGTTACAATAAAATTTAACGAACCCAGCAAAGATGATGTAATCAAGTAAATCATACCTATCAACCACATGGTCTGCCCGGATTCAAAAATGGATAAGGGAGGATATGAAGTCCACCCGGATCGTGCTGCTCCTTCAGGGGTGAAGAAACTAGCTAGCATGATCACACCGCCAACAAAGAAAGACCAATAGCTGGCTGCGTTTAACTTTGGGAAAGCCATGTCGGGCGCACCGATTTGTAATGGAACAATATAGTTTCCAAATGCGCCCACGGCCAGCGGTACAATCCCTAAAAATATCATGATGGTGCCATGCATGGCTCCAAGGGAATTATAAATTTCCGGCAAAAGGATACCAGTTTCACCTAATAAGCTACCAACCAAGGGAACGGATGTTTCCGGATAGGCTAGCTGCCATCTCATTATCAACATTAAAGAAAAACCAAATAATAGAAACAGTAAGGAT
>CAYXUK010000132.1:0-2131 GCA_964468295.1 uncultured bacterium
GTAACAGTTCCAGGACCCATATCAGGTAAATCCATATTTCCACCATGATTGTCAGGAGTTAGTGAATTAATTGAATCAATTTCAGGGGAACAACTCAGAGTACCAATATGAGGCCTGTATGGGAGTGTTACCCGCTGACTCCAATACACATTTTCTTCATCAATATTAACTTTTCTTACTTTTTCAGGTAAGGGGTCGTTTAAAGTTGCAGTATAATATGTCCCAGTTAAAGCTCCAAACTCTTTTATCATACAACATGTCCCTCTAGGTTGAGGACCTCTGGGTACCATGGATTCGATATGAACAGCTATAGTATCCCCTTTTACTGCCCCTTCAACCATTATTGGGCCACATTGTGGATTTAAGAATGGCATCTCAAGTATTTCGGAAGGTTTATCATTTTCAGAAGTAATTTTTCCCTCAAATGCATCACGCGTCTCGCAAATTACTTGATCTCCTGGTTTAATATTTAGTACAGGATCCGAATATGGTCCCATCGTGTAAACATATTGACCTTGAACTGATTCAGTCAACTGATGAGTAACTCCCGACTTCCCACCTCCAACGCCTTTTTTATACATGATTGAGTTGCTGACCCAATCATTTTTGTATTCTTTCATTATCATTTCCATGAATACCTTTTTAGTTAAATTGTTATTTGTGAAGCTAAAAATTCTTCGTTGAATAACTGCTTTTTGTCCAATTCCTTTGTTATTGCCCCTTTATTCATTACATAACCACGATTTGCTACTTTTTTTACAAAATCAATATTTTGCTCCACAAACAAAACAGTTATATTGTGGTTAGCATTCAGATCAAGCAAAAATTCAGATATCTCTTGAACTATATTAGGTTGGATACCCTCACTTGGTTCATCGAGAATCAATAGTTTTGGTTCACCAATCAAAGCCCTCGCAATAGAAAGCATTTCTTGCTGCCCGCCACTTAATGTTCCTCCGCGTTGTTGCAGTCTGTCTTTAAGAAATGGGAAATAATTGAATACCAAATCATAGTCAAGAGATGGTTTTTTATTTAAAAAGCCTCCCATTCTTAAATTATCCTTAACAGACAATTGTGGAAATATATCTCTTCCCTGGGGGACATAACCAATTCCTAATTTGGCTCTTTCAAATGATTCCAGATTATTTAATCTTTTTTCATCAAAAAATATCTCCCCTGAGCGAATTTCAATGAGCCCGATAATCGTTTTAATGAAGGTTGTTTTACCAACTCCATTTCTGCCAATTACAGCAACCATCTCGCCACTATTTATTTGAAGACTCACCCCTTGCAAAACATTTGATGTTTTGTAACCTGAAAAAACATTTTGTGAATCAAACAATGACATTAAATCAATCTCTTCCTAGGTAAATATTTTTTACTTCTTCATTGTTTGACACTTCTTCAGCTGTACCTTCAGAAAAAATTTCACCTTCGTGTAATACTGTAATCTTGTTAGCCACATCTTTTACAAATTGAATATCATGCTCTACTACAATTATAGTTAATCCTGTAGCATTTAATCTTTTTAATACAGATCCTGTAAATAAAGTCTCTTCAACGGACATTCCAGCAGTAGGTTCATCCAAAAGTATTATTTTGGGGAAGCTAGCAAGAATCATTGTGATTTCCAGCCACTGTAACATATTATGAGGCAATTCCCCAGCTAACTTAGCTCCCTCACTTTCCAATTTAAATTCACTTAAAGCCAGTTTATACCTTTCTTCTGCAATTTCATTATTACTAATATTAATTTTATTATTAGAGATAGATAAGTTATCTCTAATACTTAAATTTTGAAAAGCTCTATTTGTCTGAAATTTTAAACCTAAACCAAGTTTTATTCTTTGAAAAGATTTTAATTTTGTTACATTTTTATTTAATATTCTAATTTCTCCAGAATCTGCTCTTTCTATACCACATAATAATGAGAATAAGGTTGACTTGCCAGCACCATTGGGCCCAATTAAACATCTTAATTCTCCAGTTTCTACTGAAAAGTTAACATTTTTTGCAACAACAATCCCACCGAACTTTTTGTTTAAATTATGAGTTGAAATGATTTCTTGATCAGAATCCATACTGTACATAATTAAATGCGTTTTTGAATTTTTTCATATATCATTACCAC
>CAYXUK010000132.1:2231-3633 GCA_964468295.1 uncultured bacterium
AATTCGAAAGTTCCAATCTGAAAAAATGGTATGTTTGTCATTCCATTGAAACCTCCTAATAACACCCGACCCACTTTCCATTGATAACCAGAAGTTTGGACAAAAAACGTCTCTAGCAGTAAAGTAAATACCAAAGTTAGTATAGGAATGATCCATTTTTGAATTCTTGAGTAAAAAACAAAATATCCAAAAATTCCTGAGACTATTGTACAAACAAGCAATCCGCCTAAAACCCCAAGAATCGGTCCCCAGGAATTGCCCATTAAATTTCCGGCTATAATTCCGTATGCATAGCCGGCCAACCCGTAGTACGCCACGTGACCAAAACTCAAAATGCCGCAATAACCCCAGATTAGGCACATCCCCAAACCCATGGGAATATTTAGTAAATAGAATGCGGTATTTGAAGCTCTAAATGATGAAACGAATGTGGGATAAAGTAAAAAACAGATCAATATTAAACAAAATCCTACCCAGAATTTATTTCCATACCCTATATCTTTATCCCCATCTATTAAATTCAGTAAATTTTTCATTTTTTTGAAAGTGATTTTTTATCAATATAACGCTGTAATGTGGCCGAGATTCCATTAGGCATAATTCTTATAACTATCAAAGCAGTTAAAAGTAGTGCAACTGTACCAAAAAATGCTCCGAAAGCCATTCCAATGTTGGTTTTAACTGCAGACAAAATTAGACTGCTGCCAACTGCTCCATAAATTACATTTGTTGCACCGCCAACAACAACAGTGATGAATGCAGGTGCAACAAACTGTTGCCCCATGAATGGAGCAATAGTCATAGTTGGAGATAGCAAGGCCCCTCCCAAACCTGCCAATCCTGCTCCTATGCTAAATGTAATAGTGTATATTTTGTTTGTCGATACACCTAAACATTTCGCCATATCTGGATTCTGCATTGTTGCCTTTGCTTGAAGTCCATAATTTGTAAAACTGTACACCCACCAAAGCAAAACTATTAAAAGAATACATACTCCTATAAGTATTAACCAATATTCAGAATATGAAAAATCACCAAACTTGTATGATCCTCCTGGGATTTTTATTGAAGGCATAAATGGACCAAAAACAAGTAGTGTACCTTGACCTAAAACCAAACTAATCCCCCATGTGACTACGAGTGCACCAAGTTCTCTACCATAAAATCTTCTAATAATTAATAATTCAAATATACTTCCAAATAATGCAACTACTATAAAACTTAAAATTACTGAGATTACGAACGGAATTCCAGCATGATATGTAATTGTTGCTACGTATGCCCCAATCATCATGAATTCACCATGTGCCAAATTGATGATATTCATCATTCCTAAAATTATAATTAAACCTAATGCTGCTAAAAATAGAAAAGCTGAATTTGCAAATAACTGATAAATTAA
>CAYXUK010000133.1:0-3530 GCA_964468295.1 uncultured bacterium
CATTTTTATAATAATACTGGAGAAATTGACAGCCTATTGAGTGCTTTATCTTAATCAGAAACAACAAATAACTAAATGAAAAACCTCTTACTCATATTATCACTTAGTTTCATTTTAGTAGCCCAATCTAATAATTTTTTTAAAATTCCTGTTATTGATCTTGACCATCGAAAAGATCTCCAAACCATTGTAGATAAAGAAAGTGGTGTTTATCTTGGCCATCCTACCACCGTTCTTTTGGAGGACGGTAAAACAATTCTGACTGTTTATCCCAAAGGGCACGGCGCTGGCGAGATCATTTATAAGCGAAGTTTAGATGGTGGTAAGACCTGGTCAAATCGATTGCCTGTACCGGAAAATTGGTCAACTAGCAAGGAAGTCCCAACTATCCATCGTGTTATTGATGCAAAAGGTAATAAACGGCTTATTATTTGGTCAGGGCTTTATCCAGCCCGTTTAGGTATATCTGAAGATGATGGTTTAACATGGTCACCTTTAAGAAAAGTGGGTAATTGGGGAGGTATTGTTGTTATGGGTAGCGTGGTGGCTTTAAAATTCCCCGGACATTACCTTTCTGCTTTCCACGATGACGGTCGATTTTTTACCAAAGACGGTAAACGTACGGGAATATTTACACTTTATAAAACCAATTCAACTGATGGCGGATTAACTTGGTCTCATCCAGTAAGTTTCTATTCCGATTCAAATATTCACTTATGTGAGCCGGGAATTATTCGTTCTCCTGATGGAAAACAATTAGCCATGCTTCTCCGGGAAAATAGCCGAACGCAAAATTCTCATATTATGTTTTCCACTGATGAAGGAGAGACATGGTCTTCACCAAAAGAATTACCTTTGGAATTAACTGGCGATCGCCATACAGCGAAATACACCCAAAATGGAAAACTGTTTATATCATTTAGAGATATGGCAAAGAATAGTCCAACTCAGGGAGATTGGGTTGCCTGGGTTGGCTCTTATCAAGACCTAACAGATAATGGATTAGGTGAATACCGAATCAGAATAAAAAATAATTACAATAGTTGGGATAGTACATATCCTGGTGTAGAATTATTACCAAATGGTGAGATAGTGACCACTACATATGGCCATTGGGATGAAGGTGAAATGCCCTACATTATATCGGTCTGTTTAAACCTTAATGAATTACAACCAAAACGAAGCGCAAGATAAAAACCAATTAAAATGAAACGTCCACTTTTCATAATGCCAATTTTATTGGTGTTTGTTTTCAATAATCTTATTTCTCAGACTAATAATAATCAGAGGTCCGATGTACCAGCTGATTTAGTTCTTCGTAATGGCAAGATCATAACAGTTGAAGATCAATGGCCACATGTTTCAGCTCTAGCAATAAAAGGGGATCGGATTGTTGCCATAGGGAGTAATCGAGATATCCAGAAGTTTATCGGAAAGGAAACGAAGGTGATAGACTTAAATGGAATGTTAGCCATTCCAGGACTTATCGAAGGCCATGGCCATTTTTATTCGCTAGGCGCTTCTCTAATGGAACTGGAACTGCGGTATGCTAAGAATTGGGATGCAATTATTGATTTAGTAGCAGCAGAAGTTGAAAAGATAAAACCCGGGGATTGGATCATCGGGAGAGGTTGGCATCAAGATAAGTGGGATGTCAAACCAGAACCAAACGTTGAAGGATTACCATTACACAATGAACTGAGTGCGGTAAGTCCTCAGAATCCTGTTTTTCTAAGTCACACCAGCGGTCATGGCGTATTTGTCAATCAGGCAGCGATGCAGGCAGCAGGGATCACTCGGGAATCAGTAGATCCTCCAGGCGGTGAGATCATTAGAGATGAGCGTGGCGAACCCATTGGAATGCTCCGTGAATATGCAGCCCAGCCAGTTAGGGATGCCTTAGCCACTTATAAAGCCCAACGTACCACAAAAGAAATTGATGCGGATATGCGCAGGCAGGTGGCGCTGGCATCGCAAAATGCCATTGAAAATGGTATTACCAGCTTCCAGGATATGGGGTCAACTTGGGAAGAGCTTGATCATTTAAAAGTCATGGCTACTGAAGGCAACTTGCCGATTCGCATGTATATGGCCATTCAGGAACCTGCTTCAGAAATGGCAGAGAAACTGGCAGATTATCGACTGGTGGGATACGGAAAAAATTTTCTCACTATCCGTTGTATAGGAGAAAAAGTTCTTGACGGTGCTCTTGGCACTCATGGCGGCTGGCTGCTTGAGCCTTATGCTGACCTTCCAAGAAGTTATGGATTGAATGTAACTCCTGTTGATGAGATTCAGCATTCAGCAGAACTGGCTATTAAACATGACTATCAGATGGCCATTCAGGGTATAGGAGATCGGGCGGCGAGGGAACTATTTAATATTTATGAAGGACAGTTTAAAATTCATCCTAAGAAGCAGGATCACCGCTGGAGAATAGAACATGCTCAAGTTACCCATCCTGATGATCTTCCCAGGTATGCTTCCCTAGGGGTGATTCCAGGGATACAAGGAATCTTTGCCTGTTCTGATGGCCCTTGGGTGGTGGACCGTTTGGGAATAGAGCGTACCAAAGAACGGGGTTATATTTTCCGATCCATGGCTGAGTCCGGTGCACTAATCATGAATGGCACTGACCCACCGGTCGAAGAGATAGACCCTATTGCAAGTTTTCACTGCTCTATTACTAGAGAGCTTCCTGACGGAAGCATTTTTCAGCCTGAACAGCGATTAACCCGTGAGCAAGCACTTAGATCTTACACGATCAATAATGCCTTTGCTGCCTTTGAGGAAGACTTAAAAGGTTCTCTTACTCCTGGTAAACTGGCAGACATCACAGTTCTTTCAAAAGATATTATGACTGTACCGGAAGATGAGATTAATGAAACGGAAATTGTGTATACCATTATTGGTGGAAAAGTCAAATACACTTGGAACAGGTAATCTTTTCTATCATGGTTATTAGTAAGTGAAAATATGATTACCCTGGTTAACCGTGATTTCATAGTTGAGGCATCTATTGAAATTGCCTGGGCTCACTTTGCGAAGATTAAACAATGGCCGAGTTGGGCCAGGCATATAAAAGATGTTAAACTTGTGCCACCAGGGGATATCTGTCCAACTTCAACAGGAAGCTTGAAACTCACCAATGGTATTGAGAGCGAATTTCGAGTTACTGAGTTCCAACTACACCAAAATTGGAAGTGGAGAGGTCCATTTTTATGGATGCGCATAGATTACGATCATCGTTTCGAATCCTTGGAGAATAGCAAAACGAAATTCACTTGGATTATAGAAGGAGAAGGTATCGGGTCGTCGACTATAGGACGTGTATTTGCATGGCAATACCAACGCAATCTTGACAAGGCAATCCCGCTTTTACAGCAGGAAATATCCAGTCTGTAGATTCAAGAATTGTTACTTACTAAATAAAAGTTTTATAGATTTATTACAGAGATTATTTTATAAAGACAAAAAATAATATTTTGTAGATTACTAATTGAATTTAATAAATAAGGAGAATATCGTGA
>CAYXUK010000134.1:0-3523 GCA_964468295.1 uncultured bacterium
TATTTTTGAAATCAACGCCGCGCAGAATATCAAAATTTCCTTCACCGCGGGTGGCTTTTCCCGCGACGTTAAATCGATAACGCCCATGGACAGGGTTGTCAAAATACATTTCAAACTTTATTTGCATAGAGAAATTGTTTAATGATAAAGATGCTTCGGTGCCAGATATTTTGCGATAACTGAATTTTCCTTCATCTATCACTGCACCGTTGACATTTTTTATCCGATATAATTGATTATTGTCTAATTCGAATAAAGAATCATCCTCGAGCTGGATCACCATATTCGAAATAGAATCCGGCGTAAAATTGAAAGATTGATCTTCCGGTTTGGTGCTTGAACATCCTGTAAAAATCATTGCCACCATTAAGATGGTGACCAGTGAAATGCTCAATAATTTATATGGTTTGAACATAGATAAATTCCATGAGGATTCTAAAGGCAGAAATGACCTCAATCAAGCAAAACCAAATTAAGCAAATCCCTACTAAGCCCGGTGTATATTTTTTTAAGGATGTGGAAAATGAAATTATTTATATCGGAAAGGCGAAAAATCTGCGGAACCGAGTCCGTTCTTATTTCCAGAAAAGCAAACACCAGTCTGCAAAAAATATTTCACTGATTAAACGAATTTCCAATGTGGAATGGCTGGTTGTTCGGACTGAAGTGGAAGCACTCCTTACGGAAGCAAACTTAATTAAACAGCATCAGCCGCATTATAATGTGAATTTAAAAGATGATAAATCGTTTCCTTATATCCGGATCACCAAAGAACCCTATCCGCGCGTTTTTATTACTCGTGAGGTCGTCCGGGATGGGTCTAAATATTTTGGTCCATATACGGACGTATATCATCTTCGGCGATCTTTAAAAGCAGTGCATAAAATTTTTCCTGTTCGCAGTTGCGATTATTTTATCAATGATGAATCCATTGCTGCTAAAAAGGTAAGCCTGTGTTTGGATTATCACATCAAGAAGTGCCAGGGTCCCTGTGAAGGAATGGTTCCGGAATCAGACTATAATGAAATGATTAAGCAGGTGATCCAGTTCTTGCAGGGAAGGACTAAAGAAACCGAAAAATATATTCTAAATCAAATGGAAAAAGCTTCCTCTGAAATGCGGTTCGAAGATGCGGGAATGTACCGGGACCAACTTCATGCCATCGGTCAGTTCAAGGAGCGACAAAGGAAAGTGGCCGCTGATTTTGAGGACAGGGATGTTTTTGCTTTTGCAAAGGAAGAAGACTATGCTATCGCGGTTATCGTCCGGATTCGAAATGGAAGAATTACCAGTCGTGAAAAAATATCGCTTCGCAAGCTGGATGAATTAGATGCCGTAACCTTAGAGACAATTATTACTCGTTTTTACCTGGAGTCTGATTTTATTCCAAAAGAAATATCGCTTCCGCTTGAGCCTGATAATCAAGATCAGTTGAACATATGGCTCAAAGAAAAACGAAATGGTGCCGTCCAATTATCGGTTCCTCAGCGGGGAGAAAAAGCGAAAGAAGTACGATTAGCCTATCAAAATGCTAAACTGCTGCTGGGTGAATGGATGCTGAACCGCAAGAAACGGCGGGAACTGGTGCCCAAAATGATCAATCAGCTTCAAGATGATCTTCAATTGAAAGTTCCACCGAGAAAGATAGAGGCATTTGATATATCGCATTTAGGGGGCACCAATACGGTAGCATCCATGGTATGTTTTACTGATGGTAAACCTAAAAAATCAGCATACCGGAAATTCAAAGTAAAAACGGTGGAAGGTATTGATGATTTTGCATCTATGAGGGAGATTGTTCACCGGCGATATAAACGGGTAAAGGAAGAAGGGATAGGACTGCCTGATTTGATCTTAATTGATGGGGGAAAAGGACAACTCAGCATGGCCGTGTCTGCTTTAAGGGAATTGGGATTGGACTATTTGCCAATCGTTGGGCTTGCAAAAAAACTTGAAGAGGTATTTGTGCCGGGACAGGCTGATGCCCAATCGATTCATAAGCAATCTCCTGGATTAATTTTATTAAGGCGTATTCGGGATGAAGCCCATCGTTTTGCAATTGCCTTTCAAAAGCAGAAGCGAACAGCATCAATATCTACATCTGTCTTTCATGAAATACCGGGTATGGGAGAAAAACGTGTAAAAAAACTGCTTCGCAAATACAAAGATATTCAAAAGATATCCGGATTAAAACCGGAGGAAATTCAGAAAGATATGAGTTTTTCTAGTGCAATTGCGAAAGAGATTATAAAAACTGCGCGGAAAACTATATCTTGAACCAATTTTATTAGTAAGTTGATTGTAATATTTATCCCAAGGAGATTTTAAATGAAGAAAATTGCTATCCTGATTCTTTTATTTATCACTTCTTCATTTGTATTTACCCAGAACACCTATGTCCCCGATGATAAATTTGAACAGGCCCTAATTGACTTGGGCTACGATGATACCTTGGATGATTATGTACTTACAGCAAACATCAGCGGTGTGATCAAATTGGATGTGGGGGATAAATCAATAAGTGATTTAACGGGTATTGAAGCTTTTGTAGCATTAGAAGAATTGACACTCTGGGATAATTCATTAACTAGCTTGGATGTTACCAAGAATACTGCTTTAAAATCACTAAGTCTTAGTCGGAATCAATTAACTAGCTTGGATGTTACCAAGAATACTGCTTTAAAATCACTATCTGTCACTTCTAATCGATTAACCAGCTTGGATGTGAGCAAGAATACTGCTTTAAAAGAACTGTGGTGCGATTTCAATCAATTAACTAGCTTGGATGTAAGCAACAATACTGCTTTAACATGGCTGTATTGCCCTTCTAATAGATTAACCTCTTTAATTATGAGAAATGGAGCCACTAGCCAATTATATAAATTTGATGTAACGCGGAATTACAGTCTTAACTGCATAGAAACTTTAGACCCAGCCTATGCCACCGCTAACTGGACTTCTGCAAATGGGAATATTGATGCGGGCGTAACCTTTGCTTACATTTGTGGAGTAGACGTAGATGGGGTATCTACTTATAATAATAATGGTATTAAAGCAATTACCTTTAATGTAGAGTTGCCAACTCATTCGCTTCCGGATACAGATATCTCACTTGGATTCTGGAAATCGGGTGCAGAAAACCATGAATGTACGGGCTGCAATGGTAGAGATACTGTAAGTATGCGGAAGTTACCAGATGATCATTGGGAAGCAACTGTAGGGCTTGATACAACTTTAGTTGCCAATGGAGAGACCGGAGATAGTCAGTACTGGTATCATTATTTTAAAACAATACCAGATTATACAATCAAAGAAGATTTAGAGCGGTTCAAATCGGAACCAAATCCTGATGGCTTAAGGCAATTAGAACCTGGTTGGCATAAAGAAGCTTCTTTAGTTAATAAAGATACAGTTATTGCGTGGAACAATCTTGCTCCAGTTAGCTTTGACTGGGTAAGTAAGGCATCGGATACGATTAAAATTTCTCAATCTAATCTGATGGAGGAATACGAACTGAAATGGT
>CAYXUK010000135.1:0-3489 GCA_964468295.1 uncultured bacterium
AAAAACTCCTGGATGATTGTAGTTAATTTCGCCTCCATCATTAAGAAACCGGCTTCTTTCTGCGTGGTTACTCTTGGTTGTAGGAGTTTCTTCTATCACTTTTCCTGGTACTCCACCTTCTCTAATTATGAATTCATTTTTGATATCCCAGTTTATTCCATCTTCTGAAATAACCCCTCGTGTTCCATAAGGTTGTCTGCGATAACCATAAACCATTAGATATCTTCCATCTTTGAGAGTTATTAGATCAAAAGGATAGCCCCATATGTTCGTAAATTTTGGAGGAGTCCATGAAAAACCATCATCTTCTGAGATAACCATTGCCATATTTTTTGCGTCTTGAGAAGGGTTTATATGAGTCCTTAGAAAACATACCAAACGACCATCTGCTAAACGAAGCAATGCTGGTTCCTCATAGTCAATGAAACTTGCTGGATCATAAGCTAAAGTTGAATAATATTCCCAATTGTCACCTCCATCGTCTGATCGCATTAAAGCTGACCTTGTTGATTCCCCCTCACCATATTCTTCATATCCTCGGATTCTACCATATAGTCCCATGAGGATTCCTCCGTCAGGTAGTTGCCAGCATCCATTTCTAACCCCACCATGTTTAAGTGGTCTTACATTTACTGGAATTGGGTCGCACCATGTCTCTCCACCATCTTTTGATTTTATGACGTAGGTCCCTAGCCATCCCAGTGTCCTGTATGTCCAAGTCCAATCTCCCCATTCCCTTGTGAGGGGACCTGAAGCCCAAGATGGTTGTTCAGGTTTAGTTCCTCTTTTAAAAAAACCACAAAAATTAAAGTTAATTATCAGTGTTCCATCATGAAGTTCACAAACTCCACAATCCCAGCTCCCCATTGTTTGGGTCCAAGGGACTACTACCTTAGGCTCACTCCAGGTAATGCCTCCATCTTTAGATCTGGTTGTAACAGTTTGTCCAGTGTCATGATGAATCGGATATCTTTCCTGATTAAAAACTGCAAACAAATCTCCATTTTTTAGTGTTCTTACCTGAACTTGATTTGCACATGTTGAATCATATTTAACCATTGTGTGGTGCGTTACATTATTTATTTCAGACATTTTACATTCCTTTGTTTGAGTTTAAAAAAATGAACTAAATTTAGCTTAGTTCTCTAACGAAAATATTTAAAAAATTAAATCTTTCATAATTTTTTTATAAAATAATATTTAGTCAAAATAATCAAAGTTTCATTCCTGATGTCATTGTGTTACTAATAAAAAACCGTTGTAATATTAAAAATACAATCATGCTTGGAATGGCAAGCAAAGTAGCGGCTGCGGCTCCCATACCATAGTAGTCCGTGATTTCTGTACTACCCATAGTTGTGGAGGGTGCGAATTGGGCAATCCCTACAGGGAGTGTTTTCACTGTATCTGAGCTGCTCATAAGAAGAGGCCAGAGATACTGATTGAAATTTTCGGCAAAAGCCAAAATCCCTACTGATGTACAGGCAGGAACTGATAATGGAAGAATTACATAAATGAAGCGCCTCCAAAGCCCCGCGCCATCAACAGCTGCAGCGTCTTCAAGATCACGTGGTATACCTAAGAAAAATTGACGAAACAAATAAACCGCAAATGGACTAGCAATTGATGGAAGAATAATAGACCACCTTGTCCCCACCAAGTCCAATGCTCCCATCATGCGATATAAAGGAATCAAAAAAACTTCAAATGGCATCATAAATGATGAAAGCACCACCCAAAATAAAAAAGTACTTCCGAAAAACTGCAACCTTGCAAACGCATAACCAGCAGTTGCTCCAAGAATTATGGTCAATAGTGTTGAAATGATTGTTATGTAAAGACTATTAAAAGTCCATTGTGCAATCGGTTTTAGAAAAACCCTATCATAATGGAAAGATGTAAATTCTGAAGGTATCCATTGAGGAGGGTTAGTCAAGATTTCTCCTGTCGGTTTGAATGAAGTTATAATTATCCACATTATTGGAGTGAACCATACAATGGTGAAAACCAATCCCAAAATTGTAATTGTGGAATAGATCACTTGTTTTTTAGACTTGGATTCCAAAAAAATCATCTTTCGTCCTCTTTTGCTAATAATATTTCTGATCTCCACGCAACAAAGAGAAGCGCAATATAGTTAAAATCATAATCACTACAAATAAAACGACACCGATCGCTGAGGCCATCCCTTGCTCATAACGGGAAAAACCTTCTTTAAAAATATAAAAAACAACTGATGTGGTGTAATCACTAGGCCCCCCATATGTGATAATATGGATGATACTAAAAACTCGCATTGCCTCAATAAGGGAGACGGTTATCACTAAAGTAGAGGCAGGTAGCAAAAGTGGGAATGTCACCCGCCAGAAGATTTGCCATGAATTTGCCCCATCAATGCGGGCGGCTTCATTCAAATCTCCTGGAATATTTTGCAATGCGGCAAGAAAGATGACCATGCTGAATCCTGCCACCCACCAACTTGAGATAAAAGCGATTACTGGTAAAACAAGGGTTGTGTCTCTCAACCAGGGAGTCCGGCCGGGCAGGCCAATTAAATCCATAGTAACGTTGACTAGACCGAATTGTGTTTGAAACATCCAATTCCAGATAATGGCAACAATGGAGGCTGTCAAGACAAAGGGTGCAAAGAAGACAAAACGTGAAAGAGTATGGGCTGGGAATTTCGAGTTGACATAGACCGCCATAGCCAAAGCAATAAAAAAAGTCATTGGTACCACCATGATCGCATAATGAAAGGTGACAAAGAAGGCACGCCCGATTTCTGAACTGCTAAAGACCTCAAAGTAATTTTCAAGTCCAATAAATTTTGGAGTTCTTGGTCCTATTCTAGCGTTGGTGAAACTGGTGTATATCCCTGACAAAAAGGGATAAATTCTAAAGATTAAGAAAATAATCAAAAATGGGATAATAAACGTATAAGCATTTGGATTAAGTGCCTTCAAGGTAAGCTCCCACCTGGATTTTATGGGGACTCGTCTCTGATTTATTCTATTTGGAGGCGTGATTGGTGTATAGGCTGACATGTAATATCCACTAAATATTAAGAAGTTTTCGTTAATATCCTAGTTTGACAGTTCACACA
This sequence comes from uncultured bacterium, assembly GCA_964468295.1. Lineage (GTDB taxonomy): Bacteria > Fidelibacterota > Marinisomatia > Marinisomatales > TCS55 > TCS55. The sequence goes on from CAYXUK010000135.1 coordinate 3,104, forward strand.
AAAAAATAAACTGATTTAAGAGTTAAATCCTGGGTCACTTATTACTTGGATTGCTCCCAAAACCACTCATGTTTTTTAATTTTTAAGTTATCCCAACGTTCCCAGTAATGTGCAATGGAGCTGTCACTCCAATCCTTTTCCAGAATCTCCCAGGTCAAGTCCATGTCAAGTCCATGTGGCAAGAGCCAGTCTTCAGCTATCATATGACTTTCACCGGTATACCGAAATTCTGTCGAAAGTCGTATCATATCTGAAGTTAAATTTGGAGCTGCACCGTGTATGGTTAGCATTTTAAACATCAGTAGATCACCAGCTTGGTAGCCTGACTGAACCCATTCTAGGCTTGGATCGATGTCGACTGTTCTTTGGCCAGGTCCAAGGGCAAC
>CAYXUK010000136.1:0-3439 GCA_964468295.1 uncultured bacterium
TGCCTTAATTTTTGTGCCCATCGTTCCTGATTGGAAATGGCCTTCTGCATGATAAGCGGTTGCTTCATCGGCAGTCATTTCATGAATGGTTTTTTCATTCGCACTACCATAGTTGAGACTTACGCTGTCTACATCCGTAATAATCCATAATTCGCTAGCTTTAATCACTCGGCCCAAAAGTGCAGCAGATAAGTCTTTATCTACAACAGCATCTAAACCTTCCAAATTTCCATCTTTATTCCAGTAGGCCGGGATACCACCACCGCCTGAAGCAATCACAATAATGCCATGATCCACTAGGGTCTGAATAGATTTACCATGTTCGATATACTGTGGAAGTGGGCTCGGTACAACCTGGCGCCATTCGCCTTCATTTTGTTCTCGGATTATCCATCCAAAACTTTGGGCCATATTTTCGGCTTCTATTTTTGTATAACGCTGTCCAATAAATTTAGTAGGATTATTGATTGATGGATCCTCAGCATCGACAATTGTCTGCGTAATCAGAGTAACAACTTCCCGCTTAATCTGACTCTGTTTCAGAGCGTTTTGCAGGGATTGCTGAAGCATGTATCCAATAGAGCCCTGTGTTTCTGCCACGCATACACCTAAAGGAAGGGGTGGAATATCATTATAGGTTAAATCCATGCGGTGCAATTCATCTCCAACCTGGGGACCATTGCCATGGGTGAGGCAAATATTATATTCGAGATCCACAAAATGCATGATGGCATCCAGGCTTTCCCGTGTATGTGAGAATTGCTGGTAGATGGTGCCCGCCTCGCCTTTTGGTGACAGGGCGTTGCCTCCCAGGGCAATCATGACTGATTTTTGCATGGTCAGGAATAAAGTTTGCTGGGGTGCCTATTCTTCTTCCATGAAAGGATATTTATAATCCTTGGGTGGATCGAATGTTTCTTTGATGGTTCGCTGAGAAACCCATCGAACTAAATTAAACATGGAACCGGCCTTATCATTTGTACCAGAAGCGCGGCTACCCCCAAATGGTTGTTGACCAACAACAGCGCCGGTGGGCTTATCATTGATATAGAAATTACCTGCAGCATGAGTTAGCTTTTCCGTTGCTTCATTGGTTGCTTTCTTATCCTGTCCCCAGACACAACCGGTCAAAGCGTAAGGGGAAGTGGTATCAACCAATTCAAGTGTAGCCAACCAATCCTTTGGGTCATAGATATAAATGGTAAGCACCGGTCCAAAAATTTCTTCACACATGGTGGTATATTTTGGATTATCGGTTAGAATGGTAGTAGGTGAGATAAAATAGCCTTTGGAGTCATCATAATCACCACCAGTAATGATTTCTGCATCATCTGCTTTTTTGGCGCCATCAATGTAAGCACTGATGGAGTCAAAGGCAGCCCTGTCGATTACGGCATTGACGAAGTTTGAAAAATCTTCCACATCTCCCATTTTAATCGTATCAACCTGGGCGATATATTTTTCTTTTAGCTCAGGCCAGATATTAGAAGGTATATAGCAGCGGGAGAGGGCAGAGCACTTTTGCCCCTGGTATTCAAAGGCGCCCCGAACCATAGCTGTGACCAAAGCATCTACATCCGATGATTCATGGGCAATACAGAAATCTTTACCGCCTGTTTCGCCCACAATCCTTGGGTAGGACTTATAATTGGAGATATTTTCGCCAATCGTTGACCACATGCCTTGGAAGACAGTGGTTGAACCGGTGAAATGAACGCCAGCCAGATTGGGATCTTTCATTACAGTGGGTCCCACTTCATGTCCGGAACCCGGAATAAAATTGATCACTCCGTCCGGCACACCCGCTTCCCGGAATAATTCCATCATAAAATGTGCGCTATACACGGCGCTGGATGCGGGTTTCCACACTGCGACATTGCCCATCAAAGCCGGGGCAGCGGGCAGATTTCCGCCAATCGAAGTGAAATTGAATGGTGTGACAGCAAATATAAATCCTTCGAGAGGACGGTGTTCGATCCGGTTCCACATGCCATCGGGAGAATATGTGGGCTGGTATCGGTATAGTTGCTGGGCATACCAGCAGTTAAAATTCAAAAAGTCGATCATTTCGCAGGATGCATCAACTTCCGCCTGAAATGCATTTTTACTCTGTCCAAGCATGGTGGACGCATTGATGGTTTGATCATCATGCCGCTGCAGTATAGAAGCCATTTTCTTGAATATAGAAAAACGGTCCTCCCAGGGCATTTTAGACCAGCTCTGCCAGGCATCCATAGCGGCTTCAATGGCCATTTTGATTTCTTTTTCCCCCGCTTTGTGGTATCTGCCTAATAGATGCTGATGATCATGGGGAATTCGCATTTCTCCCATATTGCCCGTTTTTATCTCTTGACCACCTATGACTAAGGGGACTTCTATTTCCTGGGATTTTAATTCTTTGAGCCTTGCTTTTAAAGCCGCCCGCTCCGGGGTGCCGGGAGCATAAGATAAAATCGGTTCATTGACTGGTTTGGGTACAATCGCTTTCGCGTTACGCATGATCGCCTCGTTTCATTAATTTAATGGGTCAGAAAAAGCTCGGGAATTTATTGGGGAAAAAGGGATGATTCAAGCAATGCTGTCATTAGAAATGTCGTTTATCGTTTTGATTATGCAATCGAATTTAAAATGGAAACCATGGCTGCACTATCTGGTGCAGAAACCAATGCTTTTCGGTAGTTGCTGGCGCCGGAAAAACCGCGAATATACCATCCAAAATGTTTACGCATCATATTAGTTGCAGTTCGTTCGCCATGCCAATCAATCATGTGGTCAAAATGCTGGCGGCATCCGGCAATTCTTTCTTTCATGGTAGGTGGCTGCGGAACGGTTTTTCCTTTATATAAAGCAATCGCCTCCTTGAAAAACCATGGATTCCCAAGAGCGCTACGACCCACCATCACTGCGTCACAATTGGTTTGTTCAAACATGCGCATCAAATCATCCGGTGTTTTTATATCTCCATTGCCGATGACCGGTACCGCAGTTGCATCTTTTAATTGTTTGATCAATGACCAGTCTGCAGATCCATTATAACTTTGTTTCGTAGTGCGTGGATGAAGGGCAATGGCCTTTACGCCAATGGATTCCAGGCGCTGGCCTACCTCGGGCACTACAATTGATGTATTATCCCACCCGGCACGCATTTTTACAGTGACAGGTACTTCTGGCACCGCTTCAACCACTGCCGCGGTAATATCATCCATTAGGCAAAGATCTTTTAAGGCAGCTGATCCTGCTCCACGTTTGGTTACTTTTGGTACTGGACAACCATAATTGATATCCAGGATATCAGGGGAAAATTTATCCACAACCATTTTAGCTGCACGGCTCATTACCTCGGGTGTATCACCAAAGATCTGAATTCCGATGGGTCGCTCAAAGTCAGTGAATTTGATCATTTGCCATGTTTTGGCATTTTCCCGGATAATACCGTGGG
>CAYXUK010000137.1:0-3370 GCA_964468295.1 uncultured bacterium
CTGTAACTCAGTTTTCACTCGGCTACAGTTTATAGTAATCCTCTCAGTTTGAAATAAAAAAGCCTCGCATTTCTGCGGGGCTTTTTTATTAGTACATTCCCAAATGATGTTTCGATTCCTATTACTTACTTATATATTCATTGCAGCGTCCGTGTTTGGTCAAGGGATAACGTTTAGTGATGCTTCACAAAAACAAGGTCTTATTTTTAAACATGAACATGGTGGCAGTGGAATGAAATATTATGTAGAAACTATGGGTTCCGGTGTTTGTTTGTTGGATTATGACAATGATGGTGATCTGGATATTTATTTTGCTCAAGGAGCATCCCTTCCTGGATTTGAGGGTTCAAAAGAATTGATAAATCGCCTATTTCAGAATAATGGGGGGGAATGGTCTGATGTTACTAAAAAAGCCGGTGTAGGTGATCCATCTTACAGTATAGGATGTGCCTGCGGTGATATAGATAACGATGGAGATATCGATCTGTATGTTACCAACTTTGGAAATGATACATTTTTTCGTAATGAGGGTGATGGGACATTTATTGAGGCCACCGAATCCACTGGATTCAAAAATATCAAATGGGGTTCAAGCGCAGTTTTTTTTGATGGAGATCTTGATGGATGGCTAGATTTGTATGTGACTAATTATGTAGAATATACTGTTGATAAAAATCCTTGGTGTGGAGATCAGCATAGTGGTAGACGGGCATACTGTGACCCGGATGTGTTTAAAGGGATCTCAGATAAATTTTTCCATAATAATGGAGATGGAACGTTTACTGATTGGACTGATAAATCCGGGATTAAAAAGAATCAGGGTAAGGGGCTAGGCGTTGTGCCAGGGGATTATGATAATGACGGTGATATGGATTTTTATGTCGCCAATGATAAAGTAATGAATCTGCTTTATAATAATAATGGTAAAGCCGTCTTTTCAGAGGAAGCCTTGTTTTCTGGTGTGGGATACAATGAGAATGGTCGGGCCGAGGCAGGTATGGGTGTAGATTTTGGAGATATTAATAAGGACGGCTGGCTTGATTTATTTGTTACCAATTTCAGTGGAGAGTCCAATACTCTTTATTTGAATGATCAAAATGGGTCTTTTACAGATAAGACATTTTCTTTCGGTCTTGGACAGCCCAGCTTAGATCTATTGGGTTTTGGCACTAAGTTTGTCGATTTCAATTTAGATGGCTGGCTGGACATATTTATTGTAAATGGACATGTAATTGATAATATCGCCCTGTTTAATAAAGATTATACACATGCGCAAAAAAAGCAGTTATTTTTAAACCAGACTGACGGTACTTTTAAAGAAATAGAAAATGCCGGCGACATAGATAATAAAAGCGTGGGCCGTGGGGCTGCATTTGGTGATATAGATAATGATGGAGATATAGACATTGTTATTTCAAACAATAACAGTAATTCAAATCTCTTAATCAATTTATCTAAACCAGGTAATAATTGGATCAATTTTGAATTGGAAGGCGTCACTTGCAATCGTGACGCGATTGGCTCAAAACTAGAATTAAAATCAAAAAGCGGTACACAGGTGGCTTGGGTGAATCCAGGCGCAAGTTATCTTGCTTCTAATGATAAAAGAATTCTGTTTGGCCTAATGAAAGATATGTACGTTGATAATCTGATAATCCATTGGCCAGACGGCCTAAAAGAATCATTTGATAATTTGGAGGCAAATTTATTTTACCATATAAAACAGGGGGGCGGAATATCTATTATAAACCATTAATCATTATCATCTTCCACTGCACACTTCTATATGCGCAGGTTTCACAACTTGAGCAAGCCAAGAAGGCATTGGAGGAACGCAAACCGCATGATGCTTACTCCATTTTTCAGGCAATAGTGGAATCAGATCCGGATAATATTGAAGCCCATAATGGAATGGCTAAATCGTTAGATTACACTGGTGATCCGCAAGGTGCGCTCATGGCCTATAATAATAGTTTGAATATTCAACCCAATCAACCGGAAGTATGGTTAAACATTGGCAATCTGTACTATACCGGTAAAGATTTAAGTAATGCTGCTAATGCTTATAAAAAAGCCATTGATCTGGATCCTCAATTTGGCCGGGCTTATAATAATCTGGCAACTGTTTACAGGGATGAGGAGAATTATCCTTCTGCAATTGAAATGTTTAAAAATGCAGTTGAAGCTGATCCAGATTATGCACGGGGATATCGAAACTTGGGGGATATATATACACTAATTGAAGATTATGACAATGCGATTTATTGGCTAAAAAAAGCAACATCAGTGGATCCCAATAATTTATTTGGATGGTACTGGTTGGGGCGAGCCCAATTACGATCCGGGAAACCTGAAAATGCAATTCAAAATTTTCAACGCGTAATCAAACAAAGGCCGAATTTGTTTCAGGTTCACCACAACCTTGGGGAGGCATATTTGGCTATCAATAATTTCGAGAGTGCCATTGATCACCTGAACACTGCAATTAATCTAAATCCAAATGGCACTATATTTTATGTTACTTTAAATAAAATATACCAAAAATTGGGTCAGAATGAATTAGCGATATCTGTTTTAGAAAAAGCACTGGATCGAAACCCCGCCCAAAGTCAGATTTACATTGAAAGAGGAGATATACATAAAGCACACCAAAGAATGGATGAAGCACTCGCAGATTACACTCAGGCTGTACTTTACGATCCCCGTTCATGGGAGGGCTACTATAAAAAAGGGGTTTCCCTGTATTATCAAAGCCGATTGGACGAAGCCCAAAAAGAGTTGCAAACCGCTTTGGTATGGAATGATATGTCCGCCAGTATTTACCATTTTTTAGGTTTGGTTTCTTTAGCAAAAAATAAACCAGTCAAAGCGCAGGAATATTTAATCCAAGGGACGATTCTAGATTCGACCAGCGCTGATCAATGGTTCCATTTAGGCCAATCCTATATGCGCCAAAAAAAATGGAAGCATGCCTTACGTAGTTTGAATAAGTCACACCAACTGGACAATCAGAATCCTGAAACACTATATAACTTGGGTCAGGTATATAAAAAATTAGATAGAAACCAATTATCGCGGTTTTATTTAATGGAATTTAAAAAACAGTCTGACTATGAAAAAACCCGTGGGGATTTATTAGATCAATTACAGATGCGTCCAAACGATTTAGATTTGATTAGGGGATTAGCCCGTCTTTATGAGCGAAATGGACGAAGGGATAGAGCTATGGATGTGTGGTACAAAGCACTTTATTATGGAGATAGTACCGCCGTTGCAGAAATGGAGCGAATAAAAGGAACAACATCCCGGCAATGATTAAATATCTTATTGGTATTCAGGTTGCGACAGCGCTATATCTACAGTTTTTTCA
>CAYXUK010000138.1:0-3336 GCA_964468295.1 uncultured bacterium
AGCAAACATAACTAGAAAGTTAATCTGCATTGAAATGATTGATCGCGGCATTCCGAGAAAAGGATATACAATTGTTAACAATGGAGCAGTAGTGGGCGAGGTAACAAGTGGGACCCAATCGCCCTCTTTAAATCAAGGGATTGGTTTGGCTTATGTGGCCAAAGGTTTTGCAAAAACTGGAACCAAACTTAAAATGAAAGTCCGCGATAAATTATTAAATTGTAAAGTGGTTAAATCTCCTTTTTACAAGGAAATCACTGTAAATAATTAAAGTAATGCTTTATGATAAAACCATTTTGGTTATTGGTGATGCTGGATTCATTGGCTTCCATTTACTTGACCAGTTTTTACTTGGTATAATCCACATGATAAAATCGTCAGAATAATTATATTCATGAAAGAAAGACGTTTAGAAATTTTAGGAATCTTGTCTGTTGCGATTTCACTTTTAATGTTTGTTAGTTTATTGGGATATAATCCAAACGAGGATCCAGGGATTTCCCCAAATGTTCGTTTGGAAAACCCCATGGGAATTCTGGGTGTATGGATCGCTTATTTTTTTATTAAACTGACGTTTGGATATAGTTCATTCATTCTGCCATTATTGGCTATATCTTGGGGGGTTTGGTTTTTTACCCATAAAGAATTTGAAGCCATCAGTCGCCTGTCTGGATATCTTGTTGGTGTCGTTATACTTTCATCAATCACGTTGGGTGCAGCGCAAATCTTTCGGTATGGAATTGAGGATATAACCTATCGATTTAGTGGAATGATCGGTGGTCTCATTTCAGGAATGATTTATGATTTTGTAGGTGCGACTGGAATTGTTATTGTTCTGCTGGCATTGTGGTTGGTGCTCATCCGCGGGTATTTTGGCTTTAGTTATTATAAACCAATCCGATCCTTATTAGATCAGTATAAGAAAAAACAGGAAGAAAGATTTCTGGTTTCCGAACAGGAATCCGTGGAAAATGAAAAGCATAGGCACACACAAAATCTGATTAGTAAAATTGATTGGCGGCGTAAAAAAGAAAAAGAATTGATCGATCAAAAAGACGAATTATCAGATGCTCCTTTAGAAGAAATAAAAGAGGAGCCTGAGAAGGAATCCCAACCTAATAAAGAAGAATTGACAGAACAATCTTTTGAAGCAATTGCCATCGATGACGATGATTCTTCTAAAAAGGAAATACCAAAAGAGCCTGAAGCGCAGTCTGATAATCTCAATTCAGATGAATCGGTTGAAGATGATATGGAGGTAGGGGAAATTGTAGAAGAAACCGAAGTTGATCTTGATAAAGTTCAAGAACGCCAAGCGTCAAAGAAAGCTTATCAGCTTCCTTCGGCAGATATACTAGCAAATCCTGTCCTAGTCCAGGATGGTATGAGCCGTGACGAATTGGTGGATCGCGCCAATTTCCTCCAACAATCACTGGAAACATTTGGTGTAATGGGTAAGGTGGTAAATGTAAGCCCCGGGCCTGTAATTACTCTATTTGAAGTCGAACCAGCGGAAGGTGTTCGTGTAAACAAATTTGTGGCATTATCTGATGACCTTGCCCGCGTGATGGAGGCGAGTCGTGTTCGTGTTATTGCGCCCATTCCTGGTAAATCATCCGTGGGAATTGAGATACCGAATCGGAACCCAGATATGGTCTATTTTAAATCTGTTATTAATTCCGAAAAATTTGCTTCTTCAGAATCAAAGTTGACTCTTGCACTGGGCAAAACGACCAGTGGTGAAATTGCCACTTTGGATTTAACTCAAATGCCCCACTTGTTAATTGCTGGTACGACTGGTTCAGGGAAGTCGGTATGTATTAATACAATTCTTGCTAGCATGTTGTACCAGGCCACTCCAGATGAAGTAAAATTTGTTATCATAGATCCGAAAAAGGTTGAAATGGCAGTTTATCGTGAATTAGCAGACTATCATCTGCTTAAAATTGAAGATATCAATGAACCAATTGTAACCACACCTGAGAATGCCGTATTAGCTCTACGTGCGGTGGAAAAAGAAATGGGTCGCCGATATGATATATTGGCAGATGCAGTTGTACGTAATATAAGTGAGTATAACAGTAAAATGAGAGAGAAGGGTGAAAATGTCATGCCCTTTATTGTTGTCCTTATTGATGAGTTAGCCGATCTAATGATGCTTAATGCGAAAGAGGTTGAGGCACCTATCGCCCGTTTGGCTCAATTAGCCCGTGCTGTGGGTATTCATCTTGTGGTTGCAACGCAGCGCCCTTCGGTAGACGTAATTACGGGTGTAATTAAAGCAAACTTTCCCTCTAGAATTGCGTTTCAGGTGGCAACAAAGATAGATTCACGTACGATTATTGATACTTCAGGTGCAGAAAAACTTATTGGCCGTGGGGATCTGCTTTATCTTGGTCATGGTTCCCCTCAACCTTCTCGTCTTCACAATGCATTTTTAAGTTTAGAGGAAATTGAGGCGCTCATGGGCCATATTGCTACTCAACCTAAAGCAGAAGATTTGGTTATAGCTAGTCCTAGGGAAACGATGGGTGCGGGCGGGCTTGTAACAGGCGATGACATCGGTTATGATGAATTATTTAATGAAGCTGTAAAATTAGTTGTGATTCATCAGCAGGGGTCCATTTCACTAATTCAGCGTCGTCTTAAGGTAGGATACTCCAGAGCTGCTAGGTTGATTGATGAAATGGAACAAGCGGGCATTGTGGGTGCATTTACGGGTAGTAAAGCACGCGAGGTTCTTGTAGATGAATCCTATCTTGAAACCTTAGAATAATCCTTTATGAAAAATGTTCTATCGCTGTTATCAATGCTTTCAGCGTGGATTATTGCACAAACAAATCCATGGGAAGAAAAATTTATGGCAGCCATGAATGATCCCAAAGGTGTGTCAATCTCGGTTGAAATCCAACAAAAACAATTTGAAACTAACTCTATCCAGAACGGTACAATTGAAATATTTACGGACGACCATTATCTGTTAGATACAGCTACAGAAACTGTCCATGTAGCAGGAGATACAATTCAAACTTGGAATAAAGTTACAAATCAACTCATTATTGATCAGATGATCGAAGGAGAAATGAATATATTTAATCTCATCACAGGTGACTTTAAGAATGTTGTTTTTGGTCCACCCATAGTTGGAGAAACCCTAGTTGCAATGGATTATGATATTCCAATAATGGGATATTCGGGTAAAATAACAATCTTGAAAAATGGTCAGCCTAAAAATATAAAGATTAAGTATGGACCCAACCAGAGTGTTGATTTGAGTGTTAACAGCTATACAAAAGGGAAAATAGTGTTATATCATACATTCAGTCCGAGAGCGAT
>CAYXUK010000139.1:0-3335 GCA_964468295.1 uncultured bacterium
ATAATCTGAAGTGGGACTATTTTTATCAAAACAAAGTACTGCTGGAATTAAGACTGCTACAAGGTGGAATTCGGTTAGGTGGAATGTTGAATAGAGTGTTTAATTAAACTTTTATTATTATTAAATCTAAGGTATTTCATAAAATAATCCTTTATAGATATTTCTTCTGATTTACCAAAAAATATATTACGTTTTAAACCAAAATAGTTGGTATTCATGAAACAAAATTCAATATTCTATTCAGTTATCTTGGCCTTCAATCTCCTTTGGTGCGGTGACCTGAAAGTTAATCAGGTTGATGTAGACCCCCGTCTCTATCACTTTTCGTTTTTTGCGCCTGTGCCTGACACCCTTGATATAGAATCCTTTGTCAGTAAAATAAATGACTATGATTTTGGAAAAAATGAACACTTTATTTTTCAAGGCAATAGATATGAACGTTTGGATGTTACCACAAATGCAGGGTGGGCATTTCACACGGTTCATCAACTATATCCAAATTTGAATGATAATGAACTAATTGTTGGGGTTGCTGAAATCGAAAGTAAAAAAGAGCAATCATGTGTTTTATGGGGATTTACCAATAGGGGTAAATATGTAGGTTACATAAATAAATCTTTTATTTTCACAACAGATAATCCTCCTGAGGGACTGATCAGGTCAAACCTGCAAAAAGGACAAAACCGTTTTGAATTGGTCATAAAGCCTCGGGGTCTTGCAGATTTTAACGCTTATGTGTGGCCTGAAAACAGAGTTGAAGTGTCAGGAACAGTAGTAGATTCTAACAACAATCCTATTCCATATGCAGGAGGAAGTATGTCGGATCGAGACTTCTTTTTGAGGAATTTTCAAACTGACGCAAAAGGTTTTTTCGAACATGTGATCTATCCCTTCAACAAAAATCATATTTATGATTTATATATTGATGGTAGAAACGATAGACATTATCATCAGGTACTGGACGGGATGAAGTCAGAGACAAGAGTAAAGCTTGGAAGGATCATTGCAGATAAAAGGCCTTTGGTTAGCGGAAAAATTCTCACCATGGATGGAAAAGAAAGTTTATATGGTGTAACTGTTCAAATTATAGGTATCAATGATTCAGGAAAGGAAATAAAAAATAGAATGTATGCATGGCATACTGCAGATGATGGTTCTTTTAAATTTAATAATATTCCATTTGGTAAATATTACCTGCGAATACATCTAAAAGATGAAATGAAATATTTCATGGACAGTAATGGAAATAAAAAAGAGTTTATTATTTCTGACGGTGGAAAAGACTACACAGAGCTGGAAATAAAAATCCCTCCTCTGGTGAAAGGAAACTGGGAACAGTTAACCTATTTGGACGGCCTGCAGAGTGACTGGGTCTCTGAAAGCTTTGTAGATGATAACAATTCACTCTGGTTTGGAACTTTTACAGGAATCTCTGTCTTCGATGGGCAGGAAATTAAGAATATCACCGCAAAAGACGGTCTCCCACAGCGACCAATAACTTATATTTTTAAAGATTCTAAAAGCAGGATGTGGGCAACATCAGGTCAAAGTGGTTCAACCGAAGGTGGGTTGGTTTTGATTGAGGGCGATTCCATCAAGGTCTTCACAAAAAAGGACGGCCTAAGTATCGATGGAGTTCTTACAGTTAATGAAGATATCCATGGAAATATTCTTGTAGGTGGATTTGGTGGATTAAATATATACGATGGAAAAATCTTCAAGAACTATACCTATGCAGATGGATTAGGTAACGGATGGGTATCATCAATATTGGTTGAGGGAGAAGATATCTGGATGTCAACGTTTCGGGGGTTGGTTCATTTTAACGGGAAAAAGTTTAAAACTCATACAATGAAAAATGGTCTTTCTGATAACCGAATTTGGACAGTAAAGAGAGGACCAAACGGGAGTCTCTGGCTTGCAACTGAAAGAGGCTTTTCCATATTTGACGGAATGAAATTCAAAAACTATTACCAATGGAACGGTCTGTCTCACAATCAGACTCATGATTTTTATTTTGAGGAAAATGGAGATGTACTTATTTCCACAAACTTGGGTATCAACAAGTTTAATGGAAATACCTTCACAAGAATTGACCCCAAAAATTCCAAACTAGACATTAATATTGGGAACTCCTTTGAAATTAATAAATCTAAAGATGGTATGTATTGGTTTACAGATTTCTCTGGGCGTGGGGTATTAAAATATGACCCTGTCTCAATTAGAAATATTACAACAGCTGATAGCTTACCATATGGACATGAAAATTATGGGATAATAACTGATGACAATATGAATCTATGGGTTGCTACTTCGGATGGCCTAATAAAAATTTCAGATGAAAAAGTAAAAAATATCTACAGGATAAAAGATGGACTGAGGAGCAACGATATTAAAGATATAGATATTGACTCCAAAGGGAACCTTTGGCTTGCAACCCCCAAAGGTCTATCTAAGTTTGATGGGGAAATGTTTATTAACTATACATTAAAAGATGGTCTGCCAAATGATAATATTTGGGCACTGTGTGTTGATAGTTCCGATATAATTTGGGTATTCACAAACGTAGGGCTATCCTCTTTTAATGGAACTAATTTTATTACTTACAATCAAGAGCATGGACTGCCACAAAATTTTGGATTTAATGCACATATGATATCTGGCCATGACCAATCAATTATTATAGGTTTTTATGGAGGAGGATTATCAATATTTAAAAACAAGAAGTTTACCAATTATAATACGGAAAATGGACTGATTGATAACCGTCTTTGGGATGTAGCAATAGATTCAAAGGGGACGATTTGGATGGGAACTGATGGATCGGGGATTATGTCTTTTGATGGGAAGGGTTTTGAATATTTTTCTGTTGATGATGGGCTTGTAAGTTATGAAATCGCCTGTATTTATGTGGATGAAAAGGATAATGTTTGGGCAGGAACTTGGGGAGGAGGTGTAGCGGTCTATGATGGGCTTACATGGGGTTCAATAGACACAAGAGATGGATTGGTCTCAAACACTATCAGTAGTATTTGGAACTATGGAAATACCTATTGGTTCGGTAATTGGAAAGGAATATCACAATATAAACCAACTACAAATACCGGGTTTGTAAAAATAAAGGAAGTGGTAACAGCAAATAAGAATTATGTGTTAGGCCAGTCTGATGATATCCCTGAATCAATAGTTGGTAATAGAATAAATTTCAAGGTGGTGGCCTCTAACTATAATACAATCAGTGAAAAACAAAATTTTAGATATCGCATCCCTGAATTAGGCGATGAATGGAGTTTGACAACGACAGATAATGTGTTTGACTGGGTTCCAGATGTCTC
>CAYXUK010000140.1:0-3309 GCA_964468295.1 uncultured bacterium
AGTAATTACCTTTAGAGAATTGATTGTCGTTCTTTAATCCATCTTTTAACTTGCAGCTAATATTATGGCCAGTTTTTTATTATATATAAATGGGGAAAAACGGCAGGTTAAAGTAGACGGTAATACACCACTTCTTTGGGTATTACGTGATAACCTGAAACTACCTGGTACAAAGTATGGCTGCGGACGAGGACTTTGTGGTGCCTGTACTGTGCATGTCGATGGTGAAGCAACTCGCTCTTGTATCACAGCCATCGAAAATGTGGCAGAGAGTAATATCACGACTATTGAAGGATTATCTAAAGATAGTGACCATCCGGTACAAATAGCCTGGGTTGCTGAGGATGTTCCACAGTGCGGCTATTGCCAGTCTGGTCAGATTATGACAGCCGCTGCTTTTTTAGATAGAAATAGTAATCCTGAAGAGGATGATATAAATGCCGCGATGAAAATGAATATATGCCGTTGCGGAACTTATCAGCGGATCCGTAAGGCAATCGGTCGTGCTGCAAAAGAATTACAAAATGGCCAATAGGACAGTAATAAACCGCCGGGATTTTATTAAAGTTGTGTCCACGACGGGAGCTGGTCTGGCAATTGGCTTTCACTTACCCTTTAAGAATAGAGTCCAAGCTGCTACCCTTGCATCTAATAATACATTTAAACCGAATGCTTGGGTAACCCTATATCCTGATGAGTTAGTCACTATTACTGTTAGTAAATCGGAAATGGGTCAGGGAGTTTGGACATCCTTGCCAATGATCATCGCCGAAGAGATGGAATTGGATTGGACCAAGGTACAGATTGAACAGGCGCCAGTGGATAAGGAACGCTTTGGCAGACAAGGAACGGGTGGTAGTTATTCAATTCGAGGTTCGTGGGATAAAATGAGAAAAGCAGGTGCAATTGGTAAGGATATGCTCTTGAATGCTGGTGCTCATAATTGGTCCGTTCCTAAAAAAGAATGTTATGCAGAAAAAGGTTTTATTTTCCACCAACCAAGTGGAAAGAAGCTTAGCTATGGTGATCTATCCATGAAAGCTGCTACACTTGATATTCCAAAAGAGGTGGCCCTAAAAGATCCCAGTGATTTTCGAATTATCGGTAAAGAATTGCCGAGGAAAGATACACCGCTAAAAGTAAACGGTTCAGCCCAATTTGCGATGGATATTGATCTACCTAATATGGTTTATGCATTTATTGTACGTTGTCCAATATTTGGAGGGAAATTGAAATCGATAAACGATACCAAGGCAAGAGAAATAGAAGGAGTGCTTGATGTATTTGCCGTTGAAAACGGTGTGGCTATAGTAGGCGCATCCACTTGGGCTGCATTGCGAGGCCGAAAAGCATTGGTTATAACCTGGGATGAGGGACCGAATAAGAATGTAGATAGTAAAACAATTTATGAGTATTTACAGAAACGTGGTCGTAAAAGAGGCGCCACTGGAAGAAGAGATGGTAATGCGAAACGTGCTTTGAATAAAGCTGACAGAGTAATTGAAGCAGTTTATGAACTTCCTTTCCAAGCACACGCCACCATGGAACCAATGAATTGTGTTGTAGATGTCCAATCGGATCTATGCAGAATTTGGGCACCAACCCAGTCTCCTCACCAAGCCAGAAAAAGAGCATCAGATATAACAGGATTATCAATAAAAAACGTTGAAGTAAATGTTACCTTTCTTGGGGGAGGATTTGGTCGTAGAGCTTTTAATGATTTTATTGATGATGGATTGGCAGTGTCAAAGCATATGGGAAAACCAGTTAAATTGATCTGGAAAAGGGAAGATGATATGCGCCATGATTACTACCGTCCTGCCAGTAGACATGTATTAAGGGGTGGATTGACAAAGAACACCAACACAACTGCCTGGACTCATCGAGTAGTTGCCCCATCGATTATTTTTGGGCAAATGTTTAAATACCCTATACCATTTAAGGATAAACTGGATGTAGTAGCACTTGAAGGCGCCAAGGATCTACCTTATGAAATTCCTAACATCCATGTAGATTATAAATCAGCAAATACTGCTGTGCCTATTGGGTGGTGGCGATCTGTTTACCATTCTCAGAATGCCTATGCAAATGAATGCTTCATAGATGAACTCGCCTATGCAGCCAATATGGATCCATTACAATACCGTTTGCAATTGCTTCCTGATGATTCCCGCAATAGTAACGTCTTAAAATTAGCGGCAAAAAAAGCTGGCTGGGATGGATCAACACCTACTGGTCGTTATAAAGGATTATCATGTCACGAATCTTTTGGTTCTTATGTTGCTCAAGTAGCGGAAGTATCCATTGGTAAAGACAATGTTGTAATCGTCCATCGAGTAGTTTGCGTAATAGACTGTGGTCAGACTGTTAATCCATCCATTGTAGAGGCACAGATGGAAAGTTCTATTGTGTATGGTCTTTCAGCAACATTGCGTGGGGAGATTACCATAGAGAAAGGCGCTGTGGTTCAGAGTAACTTTCACGAATTTGAAGTACTACGAATGGATGAAATGCCGGAAATAGATGTACATATTATAAAAAGCACTGCAACACCTGGCGGTGTTGGAGAGCCAGGACTGCCTCCTGTTGCGCCAGCTGTTGCTAATGCGGTTTTTGCTGCAACTGGTATACGAGTGCGGAAGCTTCCAATAAAACCAGAAGATTTACGTTCATAAATATTACTCGACTTCATAATTAATAATTATAATGAAGTTGGCATACTTCATATTATGGTGATCTAACTTTGAAAAAAGTTGTATCAGGTTTTAGCTCTATCACTGATTCCTTAAAGATCGCATCAAAAGTTGGATTTGGTAACTTCTATCGGTCCATCACTTCAAGAAACACCTGTAAAACCTGCGCACTGGGCATGGGTGGGCAAAAAGGTGGAATGACGAATGAAATATATAGCTTCCCTGAAATATGTAAGAAAAGTATCCAGGCCCAACTGACTGACATTCAGCAAGCGATACCTGAATCCCTCTTTCAGGATAACACTATCGCTGATTTTAAACAGATCAATCCAAGGAAACTGGAAAGATTGGGCCGACTGAATACACCATTGTACAATACTAGAGAAAATAACCAGTATATACCAATTAGCTGGAACAATGCCTTGGAAAAGATAATCATCACACTGCAGCAAACTGATCCGGAGAGAACATTTTTCTATAGTTCCGGAAGATCATCAAATGAAGCAGCATTTCTATTACAATTATTTGTAAGAGTCTATGGCACAAATAACATTAACAATTGCTCATACTATTGCCATCAGGCTTCTGGTGTCGGCCTTAGTGCTACCATTGGTAG
>CAYXUK010000141.1:0-3169 GCA_964468295.1 uncultured bacterium
ATAAAATTATCAATACTAAGCTCCGCTACTCATGGGGTATTTCAATCCCGCTATTAAATTATTATTATGATAGAGAACATGAGATTTATGAAGATCCAACCTTTCAATCTCCGGAGACTTTCTTAGGGACGGATACTAAACTGAAAATAGAAACAATATTTAACCCACCCCCATTATTTAGTGATCGGATAGCTTGGTTACCCTTTCCTATTTTGAATCTCACTTATGATTTTGGCAAATAAAATTATTATCAAGATTCAGCTTTTTCAACCACTTTTCCAATCTCAACCTTGGAAATGATGGGGGGACGGTCGGGATGAAAGAAGTACCCGCATTGTGGTAGAATTTTTATGTTCAAATCAACCTAAACGAGATTAAATGGACCGCCGTCAATTCGTTAACACTTCCCTGCTTGCTGCCTTGGTAAACATTGTAAAAGGAATGACAAAAGAAAAACACACAAAAATGACAAAACCAAATAAAGGTAAGATTGTCGTAATTGGTGCAGGAGCGTTTGGAGGTTGGACGGCCTTTCATTTATTGGATAGGGGGTATGATGTCGTCTTATTGGATGCATTTGGGCCTGGAAACTCTCGAGCTAGTTCAGGTGGTGATTCAAGAGTTATACGGGGAATCTACGGTCCTGACAAAATTTATGTAGACTTGGTGTCGCGTTCATTTAGGTTCTGGAAAACATATC
Organism: uncultured bacterium; assembly: GCA_964468295.1. Classification (GTDB taxonomy): domain Bacteria; phylum Fidelibacterota; class Marinisomatia; order Marinisomatales; family TCS55; genus TCS55. Next base: position 701 of record CAYXUK010000141.1, read on the forward strand.
AAAAAAAATGGCATCAATCACTCTATTTCCCCACAGGTGCATTATGGTTTTTTCAAGGAGATGATACATACGCAAAAAAATCGCTACCCCTTGTAAATGGTGCCGGCTTGAAGGCGAAAGAATGGCCAAAGTCAGCTATTGAGAAGAAATACCCTCAGGTAAATTTATCAGATCTCATAACATTTTATTATGAGGATGAAGCTGGGTATCTGCCGGCCCGCCATTGCTGCCAGGTTGTTTTGGAGCAATTTGTAAATAAGGGTGGGAAATACAAACAATTGGCTGTTCAACCGGGAAACATAAAAAATAATCAGCTGGAAAAACTCAAATTATCCGATGGCTCAACAATTTCTGCTGATTCCTATATCTTTGCATGTGGACCATGGTTAAGCGAGATCTTTCCAGAAGTATTAAAGGATATTATACAACCCACACGCCAGGAAGTGTTCTTCTTTGGGACACCCTATGGTGATTCAAGATTTTTCGAATCCAATATGCCTGTATGGGTGGATTTTGGTGAAAAAGTATGGTACGGTATCCCTGGCGCTGATTGGCGTGGGTTCAAATTAGCAGACGATACACGGGGGAAACCATTTGATCCAACTACAGGGGATCGCACCCCTTCAAAGGAAGGAATTGTATCTGCTAGAGAATATCTTGCACATCGATTCCCTGGTATGAAAGATGCGCCTTTGCTTGAAGCAAGGGTATGTCAATATGAGAATAGTCCTGATGGCCATTACATAGTTGATCGCCATCCAGAAGCAGAAAATACCTGGGTAGTTGGAGGTGGTTCTGGCCATGGATTTAAATTGGGTCCAGCCCTTGGGCAGTTTGTTGCAGATTGCGTCAGTGGTGAAAAAGAGGTTGATCCATTTTTTGGTCTAGATCGATTTAAGGATAAGAAAAAGAAAGCAACTCAGTTTAATCAATAGATTGAGAGGGGACGGTCGGGATAAAAGAATGAAACGCCTCGGGCTCAAATACATCAGCTTTCTCAACCACTTTAAAATAGATACCGGTATTGGAAACTGATACTTCTTCCTGATTCCGGCATAATTAACTTTATTTTAGACAAATGGTTATAATAGGTTTCATCCAGCAAATTATTGAGTTGAAAGATCAGCCGGTGAGAGCTATTAAATGCATTAAAAGAGTAGCTGCCAAAAATATCGACTAAAAAGTATCCCGGGGTTATGGTCTCAAATTCTGAGATTCTATTTTGTCTAAAACCTTTTGTAAATCCCAGGGTTCCGGTTAGATCTTGATTGGATTTGGTAGAAAACAAAATTTTCATTTTATCTGCAGGCATGTAGGGAAGATAGTTTTGATTAGATGTATCTATGCCTCTAACCAATGAGAAATCAGTCGTAATATCGAATCTTTTACCATAATAGGTGAGTTGTACCTCTCCGCCACTTATTTGCGATTTCAAACCAATCATTTTGTATTTGTATAGCCAACCACTTGATCCGCTGCCCCATTCAATAAAATCGGCACCGGCACAAGGATGTGGTTTACCTGGAATAAATGGTTCTGTGCATGCTCCCATTTGAGTGTATTGATGGAAATTAGGGCTGTTATTCACAAAGCCATTCATCATAAAAAATAACCGGTCTCCTTTATATTGAAGGGAGGTTTCAATTCCGATTGTTTTTTCCAGGGCCAAATTGGGGTTGCCGATCTCATAACTATAGCTCCCGAGATGAGGACCATCTGAGAACAGGTCTTCGATACCCGGCGTTCTCCCTACGCTCATGAAGGTTGTTGAGAATTGCCATTTTTCCCATGATTTTATGAGGGCACCGGATATTGAAATAAAGGCATATTTTTTCCGGTTCACATCATTATTGTCAATATTGGAAAAATCAGGTCTGGTCTCTGGGTGGACGATTGAATATTCTCCACGGAATGCCCCCTGGCCTGTTAAACCAATAATTTTTTTCTCTCGAAACCCAAAAATAGAAAAATTGGATTCGGTCGTATTGGGTGTCCAATAAAAACCACCCGCTTTGAACCTGCGGTATTGGATTGAGCCGCCCAGCTCCCTTTTCAAACCTATCATCTTAGTGTGAACCAAAAAGATATCCTGACCGAGTTTCACAGAAGGATTTTTCTGATTTAACTCAAACTCAGAGTGCGAATAGTGGATAAATTTTTGATCCAGATCAAAGGTTTCAAAACCTTTAAAGGCAATATCTCGATGGTAATTCAATTTCTGAGTCGTTTTGTCCATTTTCATATCTACACCGCTAATGTGCCCTTCAGCACTCCCTGGAATTCCGTAATCCATAGTGATATGTTCCATGGATATGGTTCCTCTTTTATGATCTTTAAATCGGGTTAAGCCGATAAATCCTTCGGTTGTATTTAAAGAGGTGTTCTTTAAGGGGCCTAGAGGTGTTTGCTGATTCCCTGCTCTTCTATTATTCAGAGAAAATCGTAAATTATTTTTTTTAATTGGGGTAA
>CAYXUK010000142.1:0-3168 GCA_964468295.1 uncultured bacterium
TGTGGGAACCTCGTGGCCATGCAGATATGTATGGTGCAATCATTGTTGAACCGGATACTTCTGGTGCAGATTTTGGAGTGATTTTTATTCATAATGAAGGATATTCAACGGGATGTGGTCATGCTGTGATTGCTTTGACAAAAGTTATTGTAGAAACTGGACTGATTCCCATGATGGAACCAGAAACAGAAGTCAAAATGGACACGCCTTCAGGGTTTATCCAATCTTTTGCACAAGTGAAAAACGATGAAGTCACTGGAGTACGGTTTCAAAATGTGCCCTCTTTTGTCCAAGCTCTCGATGCGGAAGTGGATGTTCAAGGTTTTGGGAAAATAAAGTATGACCTGGCTTTTGGAGGTGCTTTTTATGCCTTTGTGGATGTGAGTGAAGTTGGATTGGATTGTACGGAAGAATACCATAATGCATTGGTGGATGTGGGAAAAAAGATCAAACAAGCGGTAATGGATAAGGTAAGTATGGCGCATCCAACCGAGCCAGATATGAATTTTCTTTATGGAACAATTTTTACCGGTTCTGCTAAGGACCCAAACCACCATAGCCGGAATGTTTGCATTTTTGCTGATGGCCAAGTAGATCGGAGTCCTACTGGGACCGGTGTAAGTGCCCGTGCTGCCATTCATTATGCACGAGGCGAAATTAAAATTGGTGAATCCATCACGATTGAAAGTATTATTGGTTCTACTTTTACAGTGAAGGTTGCTGAGTCTTCATCTTTAGGTCCCTATGATGCTGTGATTCCAGAAGTAGGCGGAAATGCCCATATTACTGGGAAGAATACATTTTGGATTGATCCGGATGATCCACTGAAAGGCGGATTTATTCTACGCTAATGAAGCTAAAATAATTTGGAGTAATAATGAAAAAACCGATAAACCGAAGAGATTTTATCAAAACCACAGCTATTGCCGGTGCGACCGCAACCATGATTCCAAACATATTATTTGGGATGTCATCTCAGAAACTTAAACTAGGAATTATCGGTACAGGATTTCGAGGCCAATGGATGACTCGTCTTTTCTTGGATCGTCCAGATATTGATATTCCTGTGATCTGTGACATTGATGACCGCATGATCGAAATGGTATTGGCTGTTTTTGAAAAGGCAGGTCGGCCGGCACCAAAGATCTATAAGGATGGACCAGAAGATTTCAGGAATATGGTTGCAAATGAAGACTTGGATGGTGTCTATATTGCTACACCTTGGGAATGGCACCATTCCATGGCCATTGCCGCTATGGAAAATAATATCCATACGGGAACAGAGGTGCCTGCAGCCCTTACGGTTAAAGAGTGTTGGAATTTGGTAAATACATCAGAAAGAACCGGCAAACTATGCATGATTATGGAAAATGTGAATTACCGAAGGGACATCATGGCTGTATTGAATATGGTACGCCAGGGATTGTTTGGTGAATTGCTCCATTGTCAGGGTGGATATCAACATGATCTTCGCCACGTCAAATTTAATGATGGAAATGGCGCTTATGGTGGTGGTGTAGAATTTGGAGAAAAAGGATTTTCAGAGGCCCGCTGGCGGACGCAACATTCTGTGGATAGAAACGGGGACCTTTATCCTACTCATGGTTTAGGGCCCGTGAGCCCCATGCTTGATATTAATCGAGGGAATCGGATGCTTCATCTGTCTTCAACTGCAACACAAACTCGGGGACTCCATAAGTATATTGTGGATAATGGTGGAGAGCAGCACCCCAATGCAAAAGTAAAATTTAAGTTGGGTGATATTGTAACCACTATAATCAAATGCGCCAACGGGCAAACAATCATGTTGAGCCACGATACTAATTCACCCAGGCCATATAGTTTGAACTTTCGTGTCCAGGGGACCAAGGGAATATGGATGAAAGATAATAAATCTATTTATATTGAGGGAATGAGCCCTGAGGCCCATCGTTGGGAATCAGATGAGGAATACTTAAAAAAGTATGATCATCCATTATGGAAGCGCTTTGAAAATGAGGCAGCTGGCGCAGGCCACGGCGGTATGGATTTCTTTATCGCTCGAGCATTTATTGAAGCAATCAAGGGAGATAGTAAACCTGTGATCGATGTTTATGATGCAGTCAGTATGAGCGTGATTTCTCCCTTATCGGAAAAGTCGATAACGTTAAATAGTGCATCCGTAAAAATTCCTGATTTTACACGTGGGAAGTGGAAAAATAATCAATCCATTTTTGGGTTGAATGCAGATTATTAATGACACTTTCTACATTTGACTGGACTATAATAGCGGCATATTTTGCGCTTTCACTCGTGGTGGGACTTTGGGTCTCACGGCAAGCAGGTCAAGATACCAAATCTTTCTTTTTAGCTGGTCAGAATATGCCTTGGTGGCTTCTAGGTGTGAGTATGGTAGCTACCACCTTTTCAACGGATACGCCAAATTTGGTAACGGATCTTGTTCGTCAGAATGGTGTTTCCGGGAACTGGGCCTGGTGGGCATTTTTACTAACCGGTATGCTCACGGTTTTTGTGTATGCGCGATTATGGCGGCGATCCGGTGTGCTTACAGATATTGAATTTTATGAACTCCGTTACAGTGGAAAGGCTGCTGCATTTTTGCGTGGATTCCGTGCATTATATTTGGGGTTGGTATTTAATGTATTGGTCATGGCTGCAGTAAGTTTGGCTGCAGTAAAATTCGGTGAAATTGTTCTAGGCTTGCCAGGGTGGATGACGCTTACCATTGCCTGTTCTATTACGTTGGCTTATTCTGCGTTGGGCGGACTTAAAGCGGTTATTATCACGGATTTCGTTCAATTTATATTGGCTATGATTGGTTCGGTATGGGCCATGCTTTATATATTAAATCTACCAGAGGTTGGTGGCCTGTCTAATCTTATATCACATATCAATGTATCTGATAAACTTTCATTAATCCCGGACTTTTCTGATCCCAATGTTTGGGTGCCGGTAATGCTGGTTCCTTTAGCCGTACAATGGTGGGCCAGTTATTATCCTGGTGCTGAACCAGGCGGTGGCGGTTATATTGCACAACGAATGTTTTCTGCTAAGGATGAACCGAATGCAGTAGCTGCCACATTTTTATTTAATGTAGCTCATTATGCGTTGCGCCCTTGGCCATGGATCTTGATTGCTCTTTCTTCACTTATCATATTTCCTGAATTA
>CAYXUK010000143.1:0-3157 GCA_964468295.1 uncultured bacterium
TAGACACTTTTATCGTCCGCGTCCAGCGTGTACCGCGTCCTGAGATCCGCATGTACGTTGTCCAAAACAATGCGTTCACCAATTATTACGAGATCTTTCTCGTTGATTCGGTGGGAAAAACAAAGGACCTTACACTTGAAATACAGTCTAAAGCTGTTAAGCTGGACACGGCGGCCGCATATACTTATGTCGCGCACCATAATTTCAAAACAAAGGGAGACTATATTTTTGAGGTGCAAGCAGATGGCATCGTTGGTGATACCACTATCAAGAAACCAATTGCGTTAACATTGGCTAAAATGTTTGGTACATGGACGGGTAGAAGTGCTGATGGGCAATTTCAAGTAATGGGAAGAAACGGATCCGTTGATTTTGATCAAACCATTATGATCCTGGATTCCACATTATTTGTGCCTCACTTTAGTGACAGAGCATCTTATCTATTGGGTAATGAGGCATTTCGCTTTACAAAATCAGTTGAAATATCCATGCCTGGTGGAATTGAAGAATTGGCTATATATCAGCACACAATTGGTATTGGATGGACTGAATTGCCATCTATAACCCAAGGTAATAGGGTAATGGCATATACGGAAAAAATGGGCTATTTCAGAATGGGACCAAAAACGTTAATAGTTCCAGGACAAACAGCATTACAGCAAAACTATCCAAATCCTTTTAACCCAGTAACAACTATAGCATATGATTTGGGTTTTGTAGATGGGCCCTTACAGAGAGTGAGTCTGAATGTCTATGATATACTTGGCAGGAATGTAAAAACACTGGTAAATGAACAGCAGAGTATTGGACGATATCGCTTGAAATGGAATGGCAGGGACCAAAACGGTGTTCCGGTTGCTTCTGGTATATATTTTATACATTTATTAACGGACGTAGGACGCAGTCAAACCAAGAAAATAATGCTATTACGATGATAAGACGCCTACGTAAAACAACTTTATTATTCATGATCACCATTGGTGTTATTTCCATTGATGCTTGTCGGAAAAACTATGACGCCACGGCTGAAGATATGACAGAATATGGCTGGGTTTTATATACAGCAGAAGATTATTTGAGTAGTAATGAGTGGTTCAAAAGTTCTATTGTAGAAAATGATAAATGGAAGGATGGATATAACGGTCTTGGATGGTCCTATGCTAAATTAATGGTAATTGACACGAGTATTGCGCACTTTATTACCGGTCTAGCAACAGAAAAAGACAAGTGGATGACAACAGATGTTCAATCTGAAATATTGGCAGGATTGGTTTTTGCCTATCATGCAAAGGGCCTAGATGCTGCTGCCGTTACATATGGCAGGGCTTTTATTGATTCTACAGCCAAGCCGCTTACACCTGGATGGATATTCAGCCACGATTCACTATTAAATCATCTTGATGTTCGTATTACTTTAGCTTCTTCATATTTTGCCGTTGGAAAATTTGATTCAGCAAGTTTTCAAGTTCAAATTGTCTTGGACTCGCTTAATTCGAGCGTTATTGCTATTTCAGATACATCACTTGAAGGTAGGAGAAAAATGGCGGAACAAATCAGCTCTCTCCAAACTTCTTTACTCAAACAATAAAATTGTATTGAAACAGGGATATTCATACTGGATGAAACATGCTCTTATCCAAGCGGAGAAGGCATACAAAGCGAAGGAAATTCCAATCGGTGCAATCGTTGTTCACAAAGATAAAATCGTTGGAAGAGGTTATAATCAGCGGGAGCAATTGAATGATCCTACTGCACATGCAGAAATAATTGCCATTACTGCAGCTGCCAATACATTAGGAGAATGGAGACTGAATGATTGTTTTCTTTATGTAACCAAAGAACCATGTGCCATGTGTGCTGGAGCTATTATCAATGCTCGATTAAAAATGGTCATTTTTGGTTGTTATGATGAAGAAGAGGGTTGCTGCGGTTCATTATATCAATTATGCGGCGATCCGCGATTTAAGACCAAAGTAGCGGTTAAGGGTGGTGTAATGGAAAAGCAGACACTTGCGATGTTACAAGACTTTTTCAAAGTTCGCAGAAACGCGTAACTTTTCGCCATGATTTTGGAGAGATGGCAGAGTCTGGTTGAATGCGCCGCACTCGAAATGCGGTATATCTTTTGGATATCGGGGGTTCGAATCCCTCTCTCTCCGCTAACAAATAATTCAAATAAATAAAATATGAAACATTTAACAAAACTGATTCCAATAGTATTATTTCTTTTTTCATGCTCAAAACCGACCTCGATCGGTGAATTGGAAGCAAAGGATGGTATTGCTATTGATCCAGATACGGAACAACCGTTCTTCGGGGAGGCATATTTAAACTTCTTTGATGGCCAGTTACGCATGGAAGGAATGTATGAAAAAGGAAAGAAATCAGGCGTCTGGAAATATTATATCAAGGGATCAAAACACCGTTATTATAATCTTACTTTTTCTGATGGGAGTATCATTTCAGCAAACTACAATGAAAATGACCGGACATGGGTGGGTACTCCAATCAAATACTCGGCTGACTCTCTTAGGGCCGATGGAAAATATTTAATTCAGGAGCGAGATGAATATGATTACACCTTTCCACCCAAGGTGTTTGTTCAACTATTGAATAGTGAAGCACAAGGCACCTTAACCAAATGGCATGAAAATGGTCAGATATTTTCTGATGGGCCTTATCTCAATGACAGAAGAAATGGACCGTTTACATGGTGGTATGCGGATGGTACCATTAAAGAAACATCTACTTGGCATGAAGGTCATCAAGATGGAGTAACAACTCAATGGTATCAGAATGGAAATAAATTTGCTGAAGGTAGATTTTTGAAAGGTGCACTATCTGGGAACTTTATGAGATGGTACGAATCTGGTCAAAAAAAGGAACAAACTAATTTTATTGAAGGATCTCCAGATGGGTTTTCATATTGGTGGTATGAGGATGGTGCGAAAAAAGGGATAGCAGATATTTCAGACGGTTTGGGTGTAATCACCTTATTTTCAACTGATAAACAAGTGTCGAGTCGATTTGATGTAAGAGATAATCAAATATACTGTAAGTCGGGCGAACTATTATTTTCTGTTGAAGAAGTAACAAAATTAGCTGAATTGCCAATAGGCGATGGTTCTTGCGATTGCGGGGATTGTTCAGATGAAGG
>CAYXUK010000144.1:0-3145 GCA_964468295.1 uncultured bacterium
CCATATTGTCTGATGATACTTTTTCAGACATAACACAAAAATTGGCAGTAATTGGTTATGATATATCCAAGATCCAAAAAATGGTGCAGGAGTGGGAATAAAGGCTGGTGAAAATAGCAATTATTGGCACGGGAATATCTGGTTTGACTGTCGCTTATCTACTTAACCGCAAGCACGAGATAACTGTTTTTGAAAAAAATGATTATATCGGTGGTCATACACATACGCATACCATCAAGACAAAGAAATCAACACTGGCCGTGGATTCTGGATTTATTGTATATAATGAAGTTACCTATCCTAATTTTATCAAGCTTTTAGATCAATTGGGAGTACAGCGGCAAAAAACGATAATGGGATTTAGTGTAAAATCAGTGAAAAAGAATCTGGAATATGCTGGTAATTCTTTAAAATCTCTTTTCGCTCAGCGCTTGAATTACTTACGTCCTTCGTTCTGGATCATGCTGCGGGACATTCTTCGGTTCAACAAAAAGGGGAAAGCCGACCTGCCCGATCTTTCAGCAGAAATAAAGCTTGGGGATTATTTAAAACAGAATAATTATTCACTATCATTTATCAATCATTATATCATACCGATGGGGTCAGCGATCTGGTCCACTAAAGCGCAGTCCATGCTAGATATGCCAGCGCTGTTCTTTATTCGTTTTTTTAACAACCATGGCCTGATGGAGGTAAAAAACCGCAGCGGGTGGTGGGTCATCAAGGGCGGCTCAAAGGAATATGTGAAAAAAATGATAGCAGAATTTGATTCTAGGATAAGGTTGAATACTGCGGTGCAGTCCATAAGTCGATCAGAGAACAAGATCACAATTCAGGTTGCTGATAAAGAAGAAATTTTTGATGCGGTTGTCATAGCAACCCACAGCGATCAGGCATTGCGACTGCTTGCGGACTCCACAAAGCAGGAAGAAGAAATTCTTGGTGCATTGCCTTATCAATCCAATGACGCATTGCTACATACAGATTCATCCGTTTTACCAAAGCGTAAACTTGCTTGGGCCAGCTGGAATTATAATCTAGATCAGGAATCATATAAGCCAATGTCAATGACCTATAATATGAACATGCTGCAGACCCTAGACTCCGAAAATACTTACTGTGTTACGTTGAATAATCATGACCTAGTGGATGATGAAAAAGTGGTAAAAACAATGCATTATGATCATCCACAGTTCACCTCGGAAAGTATCAAAGCCCAAAAAAGAAAACATGAAATTAGCGGTGTCAAAAATACATATTATTGTGGTGCTTACTGGCGAAACGGATTCCATGAAGATGGTGTTGTCAGTGCATTGGAGGTGTGTAGCCATTTTGGGGCTACCCTGTGAACCTTTCAAACAGTAATTACATTTACACCGGTTCCATCTGCCATCGACGTTTTACTCCCTTTGACCATTTTTTCACCTATCCTATTTTCATGGTCTATTTTGATGTTGCCAAGGTGGAGAATATGCTTAAAAAATCATGGTTTTGGAATACAAATAAACCATCAATTGTATCATTCTACCGCAGGGATTACCATGGTAATAAAGAGCAGACGCTGGATTCTGCTGTGCGGTCCACGGTCAAGAAGGAAATGGGAAAGGATATTACGGGACCCATCCGTTTGCTTACCCACTTGCGCTTTTATGGGTATTGCTTCAATCCGGTTAGTTTTTATTATTGTTTTAATGAACAGGATGATGATGTTGAGCTCGTAATGGCAGAGGTGACCAATACACCTTGGCAGGAAAGGCATGTTTACATGGTTTCTGATCGATTGAACGGTGACGGAAATCTTACATCCAAGATGAAAAAGGAATTTCACGTTAGCCCGTTCTGGGGGATGGATCATGATTATGAGTGGATGTTTACCCAGCCGGGCGAAAACCTATTGGTAAATATGAAGAATTATAAAGATGGGGAGAAAGTTTTTGATGCCACCTTATCTATGAAACGGAGAGAGATGACTGTAAAAAATTTGATGGGGAAGTCGCTACGATTTCCATTTATAACAGCAAGGGTAGTATGGAGAATTCATTGGAATGCTGCTAAGCTATGGTTAAAGGGGGCTCAATTTTATACACATCCAGATAAGTTGAAGCAGGAAAAATTTAATGGAAAACAAAATGAGAGTTGATATTGTAGCTGACAGCTTGAAAGCAAACAAAAAAGTAAATTATTTGTCTGCTATTTTCAAATCTATAATTCTTAAACAATTTAAATATATTCAATTTGGCCATATTAAGCTTACTGATGGAAAAGAAGTTTATTCGTTTGGTGATTCTGAATCGGAATCAATGGTACAAGTTGATGTTCTATCATCTGATTTCTATGTGCTACTAGGCAGTGGCGGCATTTTGGGAGCTGCGGAAGCCTACACGGCAGGATGCTGGAAGGCCAATGACCTGGTTGCTCTGATTCGCACCGTATTTCGTAATAAAGATGTAATGAACCGGTTAGATTCTGGCTGGGCCTTATTGGCGAAGCCTCTAAATCTGTTTATCCATTGGTTACAAAAAAACTCTTTATCTGGGAGTAAACAAAATATTATCGCTCATTACGATTTGAGCAATGAATTCTATCAATTGTGGCTTGATGAAACGATGACCTATTCATGTGGATATTTTAAGAATAAACATAGCACTATGAAGGATGCATCCGTGGAAAAACTGGACCGCATATGTCGGAAACTGAATATTCAGTCGGAAGACTCGATTCTAGAGATTGGTACCGGCTGGGGCAGCTTTGCCATCCACGCAGCTAGGAACTATGGATGTAACATCACAACAACAACTATATCGGATGCCCAGTATGAATTGGCGAAATATAGAATCCAGCAGGCCGGTCTGGAGCATAAAATTACCTTATTGAAGGATGATTACCGTAATCTTAGTGGTCAGTTCGATAAGATCGTGTCCATTGAAATGATAGAAGCAGTGGGACATCAGTTTGTTCCACTTTTTCTGAAAAAAGTATCATCTCTATTGAAAAAAGATGGACTCTTTGCTATGCAGGGCATTACCTATAATGACCAGGAATTTGATACATATAAGGGCTCGGTTGATTTCATTAAGAAATATATTTTTCCAGGATCCTGCCTGATATCTATTTCACAGATGACCGAAACGATGAAAAAATACAC
>CAYXUK010000145.1:0-3088 GCA_964468295.1 uncultured bacterium
GCGCGATTCATACAAAATTCAGTTCTAATGCAAACTGGTCATACGACTGGTCTAGTTCTTGTATTACCTTCCAACCACAGACTAAAGAAGAACTACAGACAGCGGTGGATTTATGGGTCTCGGATAATACCACTGCTCTTTCTACCTATGGTGAGATCAATACCTGGGATGTATCGCTTATTACAGATATGTCTGACTTATTCAAGGATAAATCTACATTTAATGGTGATATCAGTAATTGGGATGTATCGAATGTAACGAGCTTCAGGCAAATTTTTTATGGTGCAAAAACTTTTAATCAGGATATATCAAATTGGAATGTATCTGGAGCAAAGAACATGTGGAGGTCCTTTTCTCATGCATCTAGCTTTAATCAAGATATATCAAATTGGAATGTGTCCAGCGTAACAAATATGTATCGAATGTTTGATACTGCAAAAACTTTTAATCAGGATATTTCAAACTGGGATGTGTCAAATGTGACTAGAATGTATAGGATGTTTAGAGATGCAGAAAGTTTTAATCAAGATATATCAAAATGGGGCAGCAAGCTATCTAAAGTGACGGATATGAATGGGATGTTTTTGTCTGCTAACACTTTTAATCAAGATATATCAAATTGGGATGTGTCCAACGTGAGGGATATGGAGAGTATGTTTAGGTTTGCCACCAGTTTTAATCAGGATATCTCAGGTTGGAATGTTTCGAATGTAACGAATATGAAAGACATGTTTGGTACTGCAAGTGAAGCAAATGCATTGTCAAATCAAAACAAATGTGCGATTCATACGTCATTTCAAAGCAATGATGCCTGGCCTTATGTTTGGTCTGATTCTTGTCCTGGCTTGTTTAAGAATAAAAGTCCGATTAGCTTAAGTCCATATCCAACCTCCATAGAATCAGATGATTATACAATTGATGCAAATGGAATACTTGATAAACCAATTAATTGGTCTTTTCCAGCTATATCAGATACTGGAGATATCATTGATTTTATTGTAGGCAGTGATTGGCACAGTAAAAGACCTAAAGATTTACAAATTCTTTACGGAAAAAAGGTAATCGCAACATGGACGCATCTCTCAAAGGATAGTGGTGGATGTGCTAAGGACTTGGACGATTATTTACAGAATGGTCTTACAATTAGTGCTTCAGACTGCGATACGAGTACGCCATCTTTTTCCACTGGTGTCCTTAAAATGAAATTAGATATCAGTGAAGCGGATAGTTTAAAACTGCGCATATTGTCAGCATGGGAAGAAAATGGTATTTTATTTAACGGCGCCTGGATCCGCACAGGTATATATGGACATGCAGAAAGTTCGGCTTTATATGTATCAGCATTAGGATCTGATTTGACAGGTGATGGTACTTCAGGCAATCCGTTTTACACGATTCAAAAAGGTATTAATCATTCAAAAGATGGAGATTCAGTATTAGTCTATGCTGGTACTTATGTAGAAAATATTGATTTCACCGGAAAAAAGATTTCTGTTATAGGTGAAAATAAATTTAGAACCATTATTGATGGCGATAGTAGCGGTACCGTGGTGACTATTGAAAGCGGTGAAGATTCAACAACACTGTTGAAAGCATTTATGATCAGGAATGGTATAGCAAAGAACGGGGGTGGAATTAAAATTACAAATAAATCCAACCCTGTGATAAATCATGTAATTGTACACGATAATAGAAGTCATACAAATGGGGGTGGTATTTATATAAATAATGCTAGAGCATCTATATCCTATACAATTATAAGAGGAAATAATTCTGATGGAGTTGCTGGTGGTCTTTATATTGGAGAGGGAGCTGAGGTAACGGTTTCTTATGCACAAATTATTAATAATGTTGCAGCAGTTAGAGGAGGTGGAATATTTGTACGCAAGCATACAACTTCCTTTAATTTGAAATATGCATTAATTTCACATAATTCGTCCTATGAGGGTGGAGGAATTGGTTCTTGGTATGCTTCATCTAATTTAAGCAATATAACATTTGTTGGTAATAACTCAACTACCAATCGTGGTCATGCAATCTTTTTAAGAGACGGAGCGCAAATGGTATTAGAAAATTCAATTGTAATGGGTACCGAATCCAATGTTATCTACCTTGAAGATCCAGAATCATCATTGAGTGCTACATATTCAATGATAGAAAAAGGATGGGAGGGAGAAGGTAACATTATAGCTGATCCGCTTTTCTGCAACTTAGAAATTGGTAATCATATCTCTCAAATTAATAATTATAGCTTATGGGAAAATTCTCCATGCTTAGGTACAGGAAAAGATGGAGCCAATATGGGTGCCTTTGATATGCGTTGCGATTCCCCCAAACCATTTGAATGGATTAGCAGTGCTGTTGATACAATTAACCTTACAACATCCAATCTAACTGAGATATATAAATTAGAATGGGCAAAAAGTAATAATCAGTTTGGTGATCTACATTATAAGGTCTATGCAAGTATAGGTAGTACCCCTTATGATGAAATTCATGATACTACTGCAACTAATTTCCCGATAACTTATCAAGAATTTTTAGAAGGTGCATTTGAACCATTCCCAATGCTTTCATCAGCAACCGTGAAATTTTCAGTTGTTGCAATTGAAGGAACGGATACGATAAAAGTAACAGGTGGCGATCGAGTTGTTTATGTAAATCGTTATGAATATTTATCAACTAATTCATCTGCAATTCCAACGAAATTTGCTTTATATGAGAATTATCCAAATCCATTCAATCCAACAACTACACTACGTTTTGATTTACCCGAAGTGAGTGATGTAAGTTTGGTGATATACAATATGTTGGGACAAAAGGTCAGAACCTTTAATATGAAAAGTATATCAGCTGGTACTCATTCAATCAAATGGAATGCAACCAATGATCTAGGTGAATCTGTAAGTGCGGGTGTGTATTTATATCAGTTTCAAGCCAAAGGTTTTGTTAAAAATCGAAAGATGGTCTTATTGAAGTAGTAGAATTTATCAAAATAAAAAAGCCCCCGACTGGGGGCTTTTTTATTATATCATTATTAAATATTAAATCCTTTTTCTTTCATCCATTTATCAGAAACAAATTTCCC
>CAYXUK010000146.1:0-2953 GCA_964468295.1 uncultured bacterium
CGCGCGAGCATTCTATTGAACTAAGAGAAGCGTATGTTGCATTTTATCCTAATTGGGGAGAGGTTAAAATTGGTAAACAAATCCATTCATGGGGCGCTGCAGATGCAATTAATCCAACCGATAATCTAAACCCATATGATTATTATTACATGTTCAAGGCTGGGACTGGAAAAAAAATTGGTAAATTATCTTTGGCTTCAACTGTTTATAGAGAAAATTATCAAGTTGAATTAATTGTGAGTCCCTATTTTACCCCAAATAGAATCCCTTATGGAGAAAAAGATTTTCCATTAGCTTTAGATAAAAAACCATTGATTAAATACCCTGTTAAAAACGAACTAGAGCTTGGGGTTCGTTTTCAAACTTCTCTTGCCGGCGGCGACATAAGCCTTTCGTATTTTAAAGGTTCAGACCGTATGCCTAGTGTGCAATCTGCATATTTACCAATAACATCTAATATGGTTCGCAATTTTGATTTAGGATATAGAAAAACAACGGTTTTAGGTTCGGACTTTGTGACATTTTTAGGAGATTTTACCATTAGAGCAGAAGGAGCGCTATATAACACTCAAAGCGCTTCTATTGATAGGCCACCTAATTCCGACGGTTATTTAGAAATCATTCAAGATGTAATTTATTCTCAATATGTCATACAGCTTGAATATACCACGGCAACAGATATTATGGTATCTGGGCAATTTATTGGAAGTAACACTTTTAATGAGAAAAATCAATGGTTCATGCCTAAATCTCCTTCTGCTAATATCGAATTCCCAGTATTGCCATTTAATCCTGGGATGGGTACTCCATTTGCAATGTTTACCAATCAAGCAGTCTTAATCAGCTCAAGTGGTGTTATGATGGATGATCAACTAGAATTAATAGGATCATCGATGATTAATTTAAACGAATCAGGATTAATGTTGAGCATAACGCTAGGCTACTCTCCTTGGCTTAACTGGAAATTTGAATTAGGCACTACCCAGTTTAATGGAAGTGATAGTCCGGAAAATCCATTTACTTTAATGCAAGACTTTAATCATGTAAGAATGGGTATACTGTATAATTTTTGATTTCTTATATTCTAATATGACTAGAATATCCCTAGCTGCCTTTTTTACATATTTATCTTTTATATATGCACAACCATCAGGTCAATCCATTATCCTTAAAATGGATCAGCAATTGAAGCCAGTTGATATTGAAATGGATTTCAAAATGACCCTTATATCAAATAGTAAAAAAAATAATAGAAAAAGCCACTTTAGGCTAATGAAGCAAATAGAAAAAAGATATCAGGACGGAAAATTTAAATCCAAGCTTTTATTACGATTTATTGAGCCGAAGGAAGTAAAAGGGTCTAGTTTATTAAATTGGGATCGGATCGGAGAAAAAAATGACGATCAATGGTTATACATACCAAAATTACGAAAAGTAAAACGAATTCGCCCTTCGGATAAATCTAGAAATTTTCAAGGAAGTGAGTTTACTTATGGTGATTTTATAGAGCGAGATATACAATTGGACTCTTACGAATTAACTGGTCAGGGCTCTTTCTCAGGGAATGAATGCTATGTTGTTAAGGCCACTCCTAATGATGGGTCTAATTATCAATCTAGAATCTTTTGGATTGATAAGAATCATTATCTAATAAGAAAAGTTGAATTTTATAATAGCGATAATGAAAAAATAAAGATATTGGAAAAACTTGATTACGTAAAAAATAATCAATATTGGACACCAACTAAAAAAATTATGAAAAATTTGTTAAATGGCAATTCTACTGAAATGGAAGTACTAAAGGTTAGCTACGATCAAGGGCTTAAAGATAATATATTTACTGAGAAATATTTAAAGAGATTTTAATCTAAGGAATCAGCATAATTTTTTTGATATTGCAGCTATAATAAATTTATGAACATAGTTTACGGAATTCAGGGAACAGGAAATGGACACCTAACTAGAGGATTGGCCTTAATTCCAAAATTGAGATCTCTAGGAAATGATGTAAGGGTTATTATTAGTGGTCGTAAAAAGGATAAAATTTTTGGATTAGAACAAATAGAACCTTTTGAAATAATTGAAGGGTTGTCATTTGAGACATCGAAAGGTAGAATAAATTACTTTCAATCATTTAAAAGCTTACATTTATTTAAATATTTAAACGATGTGCGCAAACTAGACCTAGAAGATATTGACCTAGTTATAACAGACTTTGAACCGGTATCTGCATGGGCAGCAAAAATAAAAAAAGTTCAATCCATTGGAATAGGTCATCAATATGCATTTTATTATGATATCCCAATGGTTGGTGAAAATATGATTACGAAATTTATCATGAAAAATTTTGCTCCAGCAAAAATAAATCTTGGTGTGCACTGGCATCATTTTAACCAGACAATAGTTCCACCAATTCTTCCACCTTTAGATAATAATGACAATCAAAGTATTTCAGGAAAGATTCTAGTCTATTTACCTTTTGAAGAATTAGATGATATATTACAATTAGTAGAACCATTTAATGACTATCAGTTTCATATATATTGTAATATTGATAAATCAACATCCTATGAGAATATCCATTTAAATCCATTTTCAAGGTCTAGCTTTAATTCAGATTTATTAACCTCAGAGAAGGTAATATGCAATGCCGGGTTTGAACTTCCCAGTGAAGCACTACGTTTAGGAAAAAATATTCTAATGAAGCCGCTTATTGGTCAGATGGAGCAATTATCGAATGCCGCTGCTATCAGTAAATTAAAATGGGGATCGGTAATGAATAAGCTTGATCGAGATATTTTAAAAGAATGGATCAGTCAGCCTTCAATTAAATCAGTTAATTACCCTGATACAGCAAAAGTAGTTGCTAAATGGATTAATTCAAAGACCTATAAGGGTATTGATAAATTATCAAGCAGATTATGGGAAGAAACGTTCCAGAATTTATTTTAGA
>CAYXUK010000147.1:0-2952 GCA_964468295.1 uncultured bacterium
CCATTGGAAAACAGATAAAATCTTTGAG
The DNA here is from genome assembly GCA_964468295.1 of uncultured bacterium. Lineage (GTDB taxonomy): Bacteria > Fidelibacterota > Marinisomatia > Marinisomatales > TCS55 > TCS55. The sequence goes on from CAYXUK010000147.1 coordinate 29, forward strand.
CGGGGTAAAGAATACGTTGAACAATTCCCCACTATCTACCGTGCAGGGACAACATTCCATTATGGCAAAGCTTATGTTGCAGCGGATGGAGGAATGATTATGAACGGGAAAGAATTATTAGGATATACCATAAGAATTGGTGGTGAATATCCTTATATGGATCATTATTTTATCCGCGCAGGATTGGGTAATGGCCGTATGTCAGTAGGTATTGGCGTAGACTGGTCTCTGCTAAAAGATAATGATGCTAAACTGGATTATGCCTTTGTGTTTGAAAATCCCGCCGGTACTGCCCATATATTTACCTATGCGTTTACATTTTAAATTATTATTGTTTAGTATTACGCTTTCCGGGTTGGGAGCTGTTGGTACTCAGTTCCTATCTATACCTCCATCTGCGCGGGACTTGATTTATTTTAATTCATCCTGGCGTAATCCATCTCTATTAAACCAGATAAATCTGGCGCCGGAACTGAGTCTGGCGTATGGGGATTGGTTAGCTGGAGTGCAAACATTTGGATTTCGTTGGAAAGGTCAAATTAAAAGTGGGAGCGGTGGGATTGATATTCGTTATGTAGGTTTGGACGATATGGAATTGCGTTCTGATAAACCAACGGCCAAACCTTTAGGACACTATGCCGCATACGGCGCGTCGGCTAAAGGAACATATAGCTGGACAAAAGGATCTTTTCAATTGGGTGTCGGGTTGAAATTACTGAATTTCCAGATTTACCAGGAAAAATCGAATGGTACTGCTTTAGACCTGGGACTGGGATGGCAACCAGTGGATAAAATTCGATTCAACATATCTGCCCTTAATTTGGGTAAGATGGGTAAAATGGTTTCGGAGTTACCTGAATTACCTCGGCGGTATATTAGTTCAATAATATACGATCAATCAAAAAATAGATATTTTGGCGCAGTGGAATACAATAGCTATGTAAAAAATCCCATTTATTATGTAGGTGGTAATGGGCGCTATAATAATTTGTTATTTGGGACCACAGCCATGATATCGAAAGGAGTAAAGTCCATTTCAGGAGGAGTAGGTATTCAATTTGGTATTTATTCTGTTACATACGGATTTCAATGGGGAGACCAACATTTAGGCATGCCTCAGATGATTGATATATCGGTACGCCTTCCATGAGTACCAAACCGGCAGTTTATAAAAAAATTATCACTTTTTTGTCCGTGGCAATTCTTTTTTTATTAATGACCAATTATTTGACTCTCCGCGATCTGGACAAGGCCAGACAAGGGGATTTACCTTTAGTAAATAAAATTGTGAAAGAACCGGTTTCAAAGACTGTGCCGGCATCTAAGCCTAAGAAGCTGGCTGGAACGATTGTCTTGGTCATTGATGATTTTGGATATCGTAATGATAATATATCTGATGGCTTTTTAGAACTGGGGGTATCCATTACCTGCGCCATTATTCCCGGACATGAACAGACATCGAAGTTTGCTCAAAAAGCGAGTGCAGCAGGCCAAGAGGTCATCATTCATATGCCCATGGAATCAAGTATTCCTACATCTGGAAAGGAAGATTATAGTATCAAAGCCGGCATGACCAGCGAAGAAATTGAATGGCGTATGCGTGAAGTGTTAAAGGAAATTCCCGAAGCGGTGGGTATGAATAACCACCAGGGATCAAAGGTAACTACTAATGGCAAAGTAATGAGTGTGATTGGGACTGTACTAAAAAAGAATAAGAAATATTTTATCGATAGCCGCACAACCCCTGAAACGGTTGGTGAACAAACCATGCGTTCTTTAGGTGTGCCTACCGCACGTCGCCATGTATTTTTGGATAATGATTCTGATGTGGAAAAAATTTCCGCTCAGTTGGATAAATTGGTCAAGGTGGCCCGCAAGCAAGGATCGGCTTTGGGTATTGGCCATGCGAGGCCTAATACATTAGAAGTATTGAAAAATGAAATCCCCAAATTGCTTGCAGAAGGATTTCAATTTGAGTTTGCATCAAACATTGTGAATTAAAGATTATCAATGCCAATATTATCAAAAGTATTGCGGGGAGATTTTATTGAAAGTGTCCATGTCGCCTACGGTGTGGCGGTAGATCAGGATGAAAATGTAGTTTATTGTACGGGTGATCCTGACTATTTGACCTGTGTTCGTTCATCCCTTAAACCTTTTCAGGCTTCTGCTGCCGTAGAGTCCGGTGCTGTGGATGATGCCGGTTTTTCCGAAGACGAGATTGCACTTATGTGTGCTTCCCACAATGGTGAAGATATTCATGTGGAAACAGCCCAATCTATGTTGAATAAGCTTGGTTTTACAACGGACCATTACTGTTGCGGTAATCATTTGCCTTATGATAGGCCAGCCAGCCACACCTTAATAAAAAATGGCACTGAACCCAGCCCATTGCATAACAATTGCAGTGGCAAACATGCGGGTATGCTGGCCTTTAGCAAATATTTAAATTCTGATCCTGATGATTATGTTCATCCGGATCACCCAGTGCAAAAAGCGATTTTAGAAAAAGTAAAAAGCTATACCGGCTTGGAGAAAATATCCACCGCTATTGATGGATGCAGTGCACCAACTCCTTTTCTTACCTTATCTAATATAGCCGCTTTATTTCAAAAATTAACTTCTGGAAACTACCCTGAGCTAGAGCGACTTTATTTAGCAATGAATCAATTTCCCTATTTGATTGCGGGTCGAAAGCGGTTTGACACGGACTTCATCGCAGCAATGAAAGGTAGGGCCGTATGCAAAGTCGGCGGTGAAGCGCTTCGTGGGTTTGGAATTCGACAAAGTGATGGCTCTGTTCTAGGTTGTGCTGTGAAAGTGCTGGATGGAAATATGCGTGCGCTGGGGTCTTCATCCATGTCACTCCTAGATAAATTGGAGTTACTAACAGATCAAGAGCGTAATGAATTAAAGCAATATCG
>CAYXUK010000148.1:0-2933 GCA_964468295.1 uncultured bacterium
GAAAAACCAAATCCTATTACGGCGATTCAGATTTATTGTGATACAGAAGGCATCCCCATATATGTAGATGGCCTTCAAGTTGGTGCTTCACCTGTGGAAGATCCTGTTCAAGTTGCACCAGGATGGCATCAAGTGAGTTATTTTCCGCCTGAAATGACAGTAAATATTCGCGCCATATCTGAAAATAGAAAAATGCGTGATATGATTAAACTAGCTCGACAAGATGTTTTGGTTGACGAAGGCAAAACAGTCCGGGTAGTTTTAAGCTATCGTACAATTGAGGCGGAAGCTATAGAGTATGAACGTAAACTTTCTAGTAGCCGCTGGGTTGGACTTGGCATGGTTTTTATTCTTTTTAGCCTAATGACATGGGGTTTAATGTAAATGCGTTGCTACTTTAGAATGATATTTTTGTCCATTAGTATAGGATACAGTCAGACGGATTCAACGGTGAAATTATTTTCAACCGATTTGATGCGCACCAATATTCTTGCTGGAAAATCTAAAGAATCAGTTAAAAGAAGCGAAGCTCATTTTCGCGCTGTTTATTATCCATCAGGAGAATTAAAAAGTGTAGAATTTATTCCCGCCAATTGGGATAAAGGCCGGAGAAAAAAAGCAAAGTCATCTGAAAAGTTGAAATTATACTATCTGAAATGGAATCCAAAAAAACAGGAATTAATCGATGGTATTACTAAAAAAGAAGCAGTACGCAAACCTCACTACCGTGCAATTTTGGATGAAAAAGGATTAGTTCAGGATGTGGATTATTTTAACCAATACGGGAAAAATTTATGGACTTATCATATGCGTTGGGATGATGAAGGTAAGTCGACGGAATATGATGTTGAGTTTTATTCCAATCGGAATTTATCAGAATTGAATGATGAGTTATTTGCTCCTGATTTAAGTACTATTCGTCCCGGATGGATAGCACGATATCATATAAACAGTCAGGGTACGACTAAAGGTGTAAGCGTATTAGATCAATTTGAAAACACCTATTATTATTATGAATTCAGCTATGGGGAAAATGCGCTGCGTTCAAAATATTACCGTGCAGATTCAGTTTTGGTAGGAAGTCATACTGTAAAATTCGGTAAAAATAAGAAACCTGTCCGAATCACGTATTTTAATGAAAATGGTATTATAAAAAATGCCATCGCTTATGAATACCCTAGTAAGGCTGAAATAATTATTTCGCAAATCAATAGTAAGGGTGAAGTGATTGAGCGTCGCGTTATTGCTAGTAAGGAACGACAATAATTGAAAGTATTAGTTACAGGTGGTGCAGGCTATATTGGTTCCCACGTTGTTTTGGCATTGTGTGAAGAAGGAAACAATGTTGTTGTATTGGATGATCTTTCTACAGGTAACCGCGAAGCTGTGGATAAAAGAGCATTATTTATTCAAGGTTCCACGCTCAACGATAACGATCTTTCAAAAGGATTAAATGATGTTGATGCCGTGATTCATCTAGCCGCATTTAAGGCGGCTGGTGAATCCATGATTCATCCAGAGAAATATTCACATAACAATATTACCGGAACGATTACACTTCTCAATGCAATGGTAAAACATGGTGTAAATAAATTTATATTTTCATCTACTGCTGCTGTCTACGGTTATCCTAAGTATTTACCTTTAGATGAGAATCATTCTCTGGAACCCATTAATTATTATGGTTTTACAAAACTTGAGATTGAAAGAATTCTTGAATGGTATGGTGAATTAAAAGGATTGAGATTTGCTGCGTTACGGTATTTTAATGCCGCAGGTTATGATTCTCTGGGGCGCATCACATCCTTGGAAAATAACCCGGAAAATTTAATTCCTATTGTAATGGAGGTTGCTTCAGGCAGACGAAAAAAAATGGAAGTATTTGGAGATGATTATGATACTGATGATGGGACCGGTGTGCGGGATTATATTCATGTTACAGACTTGGCTTCTGCCCACGTGAAATGCATTGAATATTTAAATGAAAATGCGAGCCTCACAGTAAATCTTGCGACTGGGGAAAGCCATTCAGTAATGGATATAATCAACTTGACCAAAGAAATTTCCGGAAGGGATATTCCTTTTGATATTGTTGACCGACGTCCTGGTGATCCCGCAAAACTTTATGCAAGTACTAACCAAGCTTTTAAAGCGTTGAACTGGGAGGCGGAATATTCCGATTTAAAAACATTGCTTGAGACTACTTGGAAAGTGTATCAGTAATGGTTGAAAACCCTTTTGTGGGGCTGGCGGGAAACATAGGTGTTGGTAAAACAACTTTCACACAAAAAATGGCTGAAACTTTTGGTTGGTCGCCATTCTATGAATCAGTAGCGGATAATCCTTACCTCAGTGATTTTTATGGTGATATGAAACGTTGGAGTTTCAATCTGCAAATTTATTTTCTGCATCATCGTTTTAAAACCCAAAAAAAAATGTCTAAACTAAACGGCGGTGTAGTGCAGGATCGCACGATTTATGAAGATGTAGAAATTTTTGCTCGCAATCTTCATGAAATGGGTCGAATGGATGATCGTGACTGGAAAAACTATCACAGTTTATTCAATATCATGACGGATTATTTAAGAAAACCTGATCTAATCATTTATTTAAGAGCATCAACTGATACACTGCAGACGCGGATTCATTTTAGGGGTCGGGATTATGAAAGTTCTATAGATCCAGAATATTTACATCAACTTAATATAGCTTATGACCGATGGATTAAGGATATTAAAGGAATCCCCGTTTTGAAAGTTGAAACAGATCAATTCAACATATTTGAAGATTCAAAACAGTTTACTTCTATATTAGAAGATGTGAAACATATGATCCAATCACCTTAATTTTGTTTCTCTTTTTGGGCCCATAGCTCAACGGTTAGAGCACCGCACTCATAATGCGTAGGTTCGGGGTTCGAATCCCTGTGGGCC
>CAYXUK010000149.1:0-2915 GCA_964468295.1 uncultured bacterium
ACAAAACCGCATTGAAAACATAGATGATATATTGGCTTTTGATTTCGGCGGTTATGGATATAATGATTCATTATCAAGCCCTTTTCAGCCAGTCTTTACTCGTGCTCAAGCCTGATACACGTAGACCTCCTACAATCTTTTAATAAAATCTTCTGGAAAGCTCAATGATTTTGGAAAAGATAACTTGGCCCTCAAAATAATTTAACCTTTAATGTGGGCAATGAGAAATGACTGAAACGATTATCCTGATCATTGCAGCCTTTGTCACATCTATGATTTCAGCTGTAATTGGCATGGGCGGTGGTGTGACCTTACTGGGAATCATGGCCATTATAATACCTGAAGGCTATTTGGTGGTGGCTTACCATGGAATCATCCAGTTGGTAAGCAACGTGACCCGAGCGACTATTTATAGAGATTATATCGCCCGGCCTATATTTAGCCATTTTTTGGTGGGCGTTATCCCAGGTCTAATTATTGCTGCCATCATGATCTATGGATTGATGCAATACTATGGTGTATCATCGGCCAGCCAAATAAAAATTGACTATCTTAAACCCTTGATTGGGATTTACATTCTTTGGTTTCTATACTTGCGAAACAAAAATAAAAAAGCGCCAGAAAAAGCATTTATTTGGATGGGAGGACTCAGTGGGTTGGTGACTGTTTTTATTGGTGCGGCAGGACCATTGATCGCACCTTTTTTCATCACTAAAGATCTCACAAAAGAAAATGTAATCGCTACCAAAGCCGCCTGTCAGGCTTTAGGTCACTTAGGCAAAATGCCTATTTTTATCTATTTGTTTGGTGTGAACTATTTTCAAGAATTGACTATTTTATTGCCGCTTATAATTGCAGTTTATTTTGGCACTCATATTGGCAAAAAGCTTTTGGGACAATTACCAGAAAACACTTTTATCATATTATTCAAAGTAGCTCTGACTTTGATTGCCATACGCTTAATTCTAAACGTCTATTTGTATCTGTAATTAATGATATTATAAAAATTTATTTTTTTATCCTTTTCATATTAACTTAAGTGCTGAATAAGTAGTTGGAGAAATATGAAGATTGATAGAAGAACATTCATTAAAAATACAACTATTGGAACTGCAGGTTTAGCTGCTTTTGGTGTGCCGGGTGTTTTAATTGGTAACGGTCGACCGTTACCAATTAGGAAGTTTCGACCCTTGTCCAGACATCAAAGACTACGTTTAATTGATATAGCTCGGTTTGGCAAAAAAAAACCAGCTAGAGAAGAACAAGGTATGGTGATTACTTCCCACCCTTTAGCTACATATGAAGCTGTTCGAGTTCTAAAGGAGGGGGGTAATGCTTGTGATGCAGCATTGACTGCATCAGTAACTCAAACTGTTGTTGAGCCGCACATGACGGCAATCACAGGTGTCCTTTCAATGCTTTATTTTGATGCCTCTACAGGAAAAACGTTACATATGAATGGGAGTAATAATCGTCCCTTAAATGGTCTCGACAATTTCGATCCTTTAAAATTAAGAGAGTATTTAGAAGATGGAAGAGGCGTGACAACTCCGGGATTTTGGGCTGGATTTGAGGCGGCAAGTAAACGATATGGAGTTCTTCCCAAAAAACGATTGGTTCAGCCTGCTATTCATTATGCACGAGAAGGATTTGAGGTTCATCCTTTTCTCTATGGAGAAGTTTTTGCTGAAAGCCGCAATGTCAGTAAGTCAGCTCAAGGGAGAGAGATCTATATGCCGAACCGAAGACTGATTCGCCCGGGAGAAAAAGTTTATCAAAAGAGAGCAGCCGATACTTTGGAACAATTGGCAGATGAAGGGAACGATTTTTTCTATTATGGTGATTTTGCAAAACATTTTTCTGAAGTTGTTCAGAAAAACGGTGGTTTTATTACACCTGAGGATTTTGGAGCATATGAAGTTATGTGGCAGGATGCTGCAATGGGTACGTATCGAGATTATGATTTAGCCGGTTCACCACCGCCAGATTTTGGTGGTTCCACCATGATCGAAATTTTACAGATGGTTGAATTAATGGATTTGCAGAAAACTGGCCCAGCGAGCGAATCATTTGAAACCACATTAAAGTTCCTTCAAATTCTTGGAGAAGTGTTGACATCAGCATACTTGGTTCGACAAGAAAATAAAATTCCATCTTTGAATAAACTGCTATCTAAAAATTATGCTAAGGAACGTTTTGATAAATTAGAAGGTAAACCTAAAAATCTATTAGATCTTTTTAATCAACAAGTACCACCATCAGGCAGTAATCATGTTACGGTAGTAGATAAAGATGGAAATGTCGCTACCATACTGCACTCAATTATGTCTTGGCCATGGAGTAATGGAATGTTTGTAGATGGTGTTAGTATTGTTGCTGCTGGCGCCCATTATGGAATGGGTCTTCCTAAACCAGGTGAGAGAATAAATGCAAGGATTTGCCCCACTATAATTTTAAAAAATGGAAAAGCAGTTCTTTCTTCAGGATCACCTAGCATTTCACTTATGCAGAATATCCTCCAGAATACCACAAACGTTTTGGATTTTGATATTTCAATACGGGAATCAGTAAACTTACCACGTTTTGGCGGTAATTCACTTGATATGCCAGGGGGCATGATAATCGAAGCGGATATGCCTGAAAAGATACAGAAAAGCCTCAAAGAGTTGGGTGTAAAACTTGATTTAGTGAATCCTTGGAATTGGCATCATGGCTCATTTGAGGGTATATACATTGATGACAAAGGTGTCCGGCATGCTTGCGGTGACCCTAGAAGAAACAGCCATGCAGAAGGTTATTAATTGTGAATCAAGTAGATCAAATTCATTAAAAATAAATTATTTCTGTTAAAATAAACTTAAACGCTAAATAAGGAGGGTATAATGAATCGCCGGCGTTTTGTGAAACTTTCTACA
>CAYXUK010000150.1:0-2913 GCA_964468295.1 uncultured bacterium
CGAGCATGACATTCATCTCCCATTTGCAATCCTTTTTCCACAATGTCAAAAACATTTATTGGCCCGTGTTTTTTTACAGCCGCTTTCATGGCCGGACCTAGTGTGTCCCGTATCCATTTTAAACGTTTAAGGGTTTCCTTATCACATACTCCAAACCATAATGTATTTCCACGTCCTTCATTGAAGGTTGAGAAACAATAATTCCCATACGGTTCATTTCTGGTAACCAATACAGGCATTGATGGTGATATTATCCCTGTCATTGGCCCTATTCCATTATACTTATAACAAGGATGAAGGATTACCTTTCCATTTTCCACAAGCTTAATCGCTTTATTAAGATTTTCAGCCCAACCCTCAAATTGAATCGCTCCCAGAACTGCACGTTTTTGAGGACCACACATTCTATCCCAAGAAATTGGTGGACCTGAATGCAGTATCGTATACATCGGCAGTTTCATTGCTTCTCCAGCAGGAAGTATATCAATAACTTGGGGATTCGCATTCTGGATGCGCTCAATAACCATTTTGTTAGCACTATTGATCTCTTCTACTAAATCCTGGTTATAATTAATATTTTTAAGAATTTTAATAAGATTTTCTTGTCCATCAGCTGGTGGGCACCAATCTACTTCAACTACTTTCACATCCTGCTGCTTTATATCTTGGGCAAAGCCTTCAAGGCCTATATTTATTACTTTAAGGTCCTCATGAAATTTTATCACTTTATTGGTCATCAGATAATTTCTCTTATTGGCATTATTCTTACTGGATTATTGATTTGGTGGTAATGTTTATTGGACAACCTTCTATGATAGTATTGCTGACAAAACAGTACTTTTTTGCCTGCATCACAAGTAATTGCAGTTTCTCCTCAGGAATATCTGCCTTTACTTGAAGATGAATCTCTTTAAATTGAAAAATTTCTGTATCCTTTTCTGCGCTGGCATTTACTTCAATGGTATTCAAATCCATTTTCTTTTTTTTCCCAATATGGGATACCGCCAAGCATAAACAGGAAGCAACAGACGCCAGGAAAAACTCTGTTGGCATGGGCCCAGAATCATTACCACCATATTCTGGTGTTTCATCACCCTCCAGTTGATGTACCCCTCGTATATTAATGTCCGTACGATATTGACCCATCCATCGAACATGAACGGTCCTAAAATTGGACATAAAAATTACCTCAAGATTCTTCCCATGGTTGTTTCGGCCAATGTTGTTCAGGATGAACAAAGAAAAACCTGAGCAACTTATTCTTTATGAACCAAGGCGTTAAACGAAAGCCTGGCAAAAATAGAATCGGCAACAACTTGTAAACAAAACCTTTCTTCGATGCTGGACTTGATCCTGTATTTGGATATTTTCGTACCATCTCACTTTGGGCAACCTGAAGCAAGTACCCTTCTGTAATAGAACGAAACTTTTGAAGCAATGTAGGGTGAGCCGGTTTCCGTGTAGTGATGGGCATAAATTTATTCCTATAGTTTAAGTGTAGTGAAAAATATTACTGGCATGATAAGCATTTCGCATATGCCGAATTGAAAAAACTTTATCATATTAGATATTCGCCAAAGCGTTTTTAGCTGCCGCCGCTATAGGTTCAACAAGTGCACCTATAGGTGGAGAATATACATTTTCCATTGTTGCAAGTTCTATCAGAGTGGTTTCTTTACGAATGGCAAATGCAAGAAAATCTGCCCTTTCTTTGACTCCTTCCCCACCGGCTAACTGACCACCAATAAGTTTCTTTGACTTCGGATCCGCTAGAAGTTTCACATGCATGGGCTCCACAGAGGGATGATACCGTGCGGCAGTTATCCCTTTTGCTTTTCCAATAATATATGGCATACCTGTAGCTTTCGCTAAAGTTTCAGAAATGAGAGCTCCGCCAACCTGAACTTTAGATCCCAGTGCCCAAGGGACATATACAGGATTATACGATTCATCTCCTCCAGCTACATTAATTCCAGCTAGTCGTCCTTGAGTGTATGCATAGGTTCCTTGTATAAGATTTACCGGTATGTTTAAGAGACCATGCATTGTTTCAACACAAGCACCAGCTGCATATACATCATCTATATTTGTCTTCATATGATTGTCAACAATGATTGCACCTGTAGAGCCAGTTTTGATACCAATACTTTTCGCCAGTTTAGTTGATGGCTTCATGGGAGCTACAAGGAAAGCCATGTCAGCATCTATATCGCCATCACTTGTTTGAACAGATTTTAGTTTTCCATCTTTGCCTGAAAAACCCCTTAAATCCGTTCCAAAATGCATCTGGACACCAAGATCATTGACCAAATGGTCCTGCAAAGGCTCCATCATGTCAGCATCAGAAAACTCGGACATAAGCCAAGAACCTGAATCCACAAGATGTGTATTAATATCCCGTTTAGGTAAAGCTTCGATCAACTCTACACCAAGCGGTTTGGCCTGCCAGACTACAGCCTGTTTCACATTATCTAAACGATCATCAATCTCCATGGCTCGGCGAATGTTCTTAATAAAAATAACTCCATCCAAATCTACATTAGCGACATTCGGGACTTCATATTCCCAACCTGTACAAAGGATTAATTTATCAAATGGATAATTTTCTCCCTCAGTAGTATATACAGTATGTTTGTCCATATCAATACCTTCTACTACAGTCTCAGTCTTGAGATTGATTCCCATTTCTTCCCGATAAAATTCGAGTGGCTGCAGAAACAATCCATCAAACTTTTTAATATCACGCCCAAAAACATATGGGATGCCGCATGGGCTATAAGCAATATCTTCAAATTCAGTTATTAAAGTCACTTCTAATGAGCGGTCAAATTGAATCGCATTCGTAGCTGCGCCTGTTCCAGCACCGCCACCGCCTATTACCACAACCCGTTTCATCTTAAATCTCCCATATTT
>CAYXUK010000151.1:0-2739 GCA_964468295.1 uncultured bacterium
GACGCATTTGAAGATGATGAACCTGAAATGGATGGATACAGTGTTGGTAAACCAGCATCCTATGTAATACATTATCCAGATGGAACAACCAGTATTCACCAATTTGTATGGGATGGAAATAATTTTAGTAGATATAGAGATAATGATCTATGGATAGAAGTAAAAAACAATGATTATGGATATGGTTTAGAATATCAATATTATAAGCCAGATGGTTCTAAAGGTACAAAAAGAGTTTATGAAAGAAGTAAGGATAAAGTACTGAGCTTCAAAGAATATGATTCTTCTGGTAATTTAGTAAAAAAAGATTCATCAGTTTGGTCTAATGACAGCCTTGAAGTAAAAGTTTATGACGGATTTAAAGGTGTTTTATTATTTAAGGAAACATTTGATGAAACATCTAGGATATTGAGTTCAGAAAGATATGATTCTACTGGAAATATTATTGATGAATACAATTGGAAATGGGATACAGATTATAGGAAAAGAATTTTGGAACGAAGTAGAAATGGAAATATAGACAGCGAATGTACATGGGATGGTTTTATAAGTTATTATACACGTTATGATAATGCTGGAAATATTATGTGGAGTTCCACAAGAGAAGTGAATGAATTTGATGATGAGCTTATTACTACCTATCAAAGTGAGTCCCGTTCTTCATACCAGGGTCGCATTACAATTTGGACATGGAGGGCTGAGCGATTTAAACCCTACTATACCGAATAGCTTATTTATTTGGCTGTTATAGTTTGCAGAGAAAAATTGCTTTATTATTTATCAGAATTGTAATTATAGATAGGCTTTAGAATTAATAATATTCACTAATATGTTTATTCATTGGTCTATGTATATATTTAATCAGTTTTAATATGCAGCTCAATGTAAAATATATAAAGGCACAGGTTGCCATTTTCTTTCTCATTTTTAATGTCCTGCTCATTGCACAGGATAGACCTTACAATACTATGGCTGTTTTGGTATTTGAAAACGAGGGAATCAGTGTATTAGAGTCAGAGGTCCTCACAGATCAATTCACTATTGCATTAGAAAACACCCAATCAGTAGGTGCCATCGTTTCACAAGAGACTGTAAAAGAAATACTTGAGGAGCGTGATGTATCAGATGAAACCTGTACTAACGAATCATGTGCAGTGGAAATCGGAAATCTTTTAGGAGTAGATCATGTCGTTATAGGGTCTGTTATCAAAGCAGGAGAGTGGTTTACGATGGAGGTTGATTTAATATCTGTAGAAACCGGTAGTGTTGTTGAATCCAGGAAATCCTTGTATAATGGTGATCCAAATGGATTAATTACAGAGATTGGACTGCTTGCCTGGAATTTAATGAATAAAATTTCGCCCCAGTCTTTACTGGAAGAAAAAGCAGAAAAAGAGCGTGAAGCACGACTGTTGGCTGAACAGAGGGCTGCAGAAGCGGCTAGAGAAGCAGCAAGGAGACTAAGACAAGCCAAATTAGGGTCATTGTTACGTTCGACCGTTTTACCAGGATGGGGGCAGTTCTATTCAGGAAGAAAAGCATGGGGATGGATTTGGCTTGGATCCGAATTGGCAATTGGTGGCGCTGCCTACTTGACTTATACTCAATATCAAGATGCCTATGATGAACTGGAAATCATATATCCGAATTACGAGGCAGCCACCGATCACGGAGAAATTGCGAATTTAAAAGCTGAAGTAAGAAAAGTGCTGGATGAGGAATCCGCGGCGAATGATCAGCTCCTCATGGTTGCATATGCTGGTGGTGCCGTTTGGGTTTTCAATATGGTGCATGCTTATTTATCTGGACAAGTTCGAGACGAAGCAGCTGTTGAGAAATCCGGTTTTGATTTGGTGTATAACCCACAACTGAAAAGCCCTCAATTGAGGTTCTATATTGCGCTTGATTAAAAAAATTATCATTCTTTGCTGTTTGTTTGTGATCTCTTGTGAATTACATGAGCCACTTTTTGACAATTCTCTGGATTTGGAATCAGCGGCTGAAAAAGGAATTTTTCCTCCCGCACTTGTATTTCATCCCAGTAGAGTAGAGACCACAGTTGGCGGTACGGTAGGAGTGAACGTTTATGCCATGAAGCTTGAAAAGGTAGGCATGGCCCAGATTGAAGTGAATTATGATTCCAATAAACTTTCAGTCAAATCTGTAACACAAGGATCTCTTTTCGAAGGTGGAAATTCGCCATTTTTCATATTTGAAGATGATGCCAGCAATGGTGTTCTGACAATTTATATTACCTATCTTGGACCAGGCGGCAACTCTGTCAGTGGAACAGGGGATATCGCTTTAATTAGTTTTAATGCACGATCCATGGGGCAGACGGAGTTTAGTATTAACCAGGAAAGTATTATTCTTGACCCCGATGCAAAGTCAATTCCTCTGAATGGATATGGTAAAGGGATGATTGATGCGCAGTAATATCCTATTTATACTTTCGTTTTCTTCTCTTTTGGTGGCGCAGCCCACATTTACGGCTCACAGCATTACGACCGATGCTGATATGGCTCGATCTGTGTTTTCTATTGATGTGGATGGAGATGGGGATATGGATGTGCTATCTGCTTCTTACCAAGATAACAAAATTGCTTGGTACGAAAATGATGGATCAGAAAGTTTCACGGCCCATACTATTACCACCAGTGCCGCCGGAGCCAATTTTGTCTTTGCTATAGATGTTGATGGGGATGGAGATGTGGATGTGTTATCAGCCTCATACACAGA
>CAYXUK010000152.1:0-2724 GCA_964468295.1 uncultured bacterium
AGTTATTTAAAAATTATGCTTAAGTCAGAAATAGCAGGTGCAAAATGGGGCAGAAATGAACTTTGGGGGGTTAGAATTGCCGCTGATAACCAACTAATAGCCGCTTTAAAACATTTTAACGAAGCTGATGCATTCTTGACTGAGAGCAATTAAATTCCCGCGCTAAAAAATTTAACTTCCCTTAGAGGTAGGAATAACTTTATTATTAAATTGAACATAAATGGAGGTATTTAATGGTTCAATATTTTATTGATGGAGGCCCATTCATGTGGCCGATTTTAATTGCACTTGTCTTCGGACTTGGATTTGCTTTAGAAAGAGCATATTCCCTCGTCATGTCCTCTATTAACTCGCAGAAATTTTTTACAGAAGTTTCGGAGATTTTACAGAACAAAGGCGTTGATTCAGCTGTTGAGTTGTGCAATGAAACTAGAGGGCCAGTAGCTGAAATTTTCCACGCAGGTCTTTTGCGGACCAATCGCGGCTTAGACGAAGTTGAAAAAGCAATCCAAAATGCTGGATCGCTCGAAATGGCGTTTTTAGAAAAAAACATGATTTGGTTAAATACGGTTATTACTGTTGCGCCTATGATTGGTTTTACTGGAACGGTTGTTGGAATGATTGGGGCCTTTGATGCAATTAAAGCCGCCAATGATATTTCTCCTGCAGTTGTTGCGGGTGGTATTTCACAGGCCCTGCTTACTACAGCGTTCGGTTTAATTACGGCAATGATTATTCAGTTTTTTCAAAACTTTTTTGTTTCAAGAATTGATAAACTTATTCTTGATATGGAAGAAAACTCTGTGAAATTGGTTGATCAACTTTTTGAATTGAATACAACCAAAAAAAGCAAATAACAACTGATCCGTGGCTAAAAAACGTAGATTTAAGGGGGGTAATATTCCCACCTCCTCCATGGCTGATATTGCCTTTTTACTTTTAATTTTCTTTCTGGTAACGACCACAATCGATATGGATAAAGGGTTGGGGATGGTGTTACCCGCAGAAGGAGAAGAAATGGAAATCAGTAAAAAGAATATTCTTAATTGTTTAATTAATTCTACAGGAAATGTTTTATTGGGCGGTGACGGCATTGAAATTCGTGATCTATCTAAAGCCGTTAGGCAAAAGCTGGTTGAAAACGATAAACTAATTATTTCAGTTAAAGCCCACAAGTCAACTTCATATCATGATTATATTGCTGTAATTGACCAATTAAAAAGGGCAAATGCTACGCGGATATCAATTGCCGAGTCAAACTGATGAAAGTTAATCGGAAAACAAAATTAGACTCAGAAATCCCTACGGCATCAATGCCGGATATCATTTTTATGTTATTGATTTTTTTCATGGTTACGACAGTTTTAAGGGAATATTCGGGATTACCAATTTCACTGCCAAAAGCAAAGCGGATTGAGAAATTAAAATCAAAACGCCACACCTCTCATATTTGGGTTTCCAAAGATGGCTTAATTTCTATTGAAGACAAATTGTATGCTTCGGATGGCATAAGACATGTTATGTATGAAAAAAGAGTTGCTGATCCACAGCTTGTTATATCTTTAAAAGCAGATGAACGAGCTAAAATGGGATTAATAAGTGAAATACATGGGGAATTGAGAAAAGCAGATGCCCTAAAACTAAATTATTCATCAAAAACCGCAGTAGATTGATATGCGTAACGTACAATCAGCGTCGTTAAAATTTTTATATCCAGTTGTTGTTCGTATTACTGGAATTTCTGGGATTATATTATTAATTGTTACATTTTTATTATTTCCAAGAATAGTAAACAAAGTTGAATTAGATGAGGAAATCCAAATAATCATCGAACAAATTGATATTCCTCAGACAGAACAATTTGATCGACCACCACCACCCGCACGGCCATCTGTACCAGTTGAGTCTGAAAGTGAAGATATCGCAGATGATGTTACCTTGGAGGAATTTACTTTAGATGAATTTGATGCTTGGGATGCGCCACCCCCCCCTCCAGAAGGACCACGCGTAAAATTTATTCCATATGATGATCCGCCCGTACCACTAAGACCAATTAAACCAAAATATCCTGAGATTGCACAGGAAGCAGGCATTGAAGGAACGGTTGTGGTGCAAGTTTTTGTTGATGAAAAGGGCCGTGTGAAAGAAACAGTAATTTTGAAAGGGATTCCTAATACAGGCTTGGATGAAGCCGCTACGGACGCAATTCGTGTTGTACGTTTTAAACCAGCAAAACAGCGCGAACGGGCAGTGGGCGTTTGGATTTCAATCCCCGTAAATTTTCGATTGAAAAGTTAATTATATATTAAAATCTCCCGCCTTTTGGGAGATTATTATTTCTTTTTAAACAATTTTCTAATAATCCAGAGTATTGGGTCATAATAACGATCTACTACACGTTCTTTTAATGGAATAATACCATTATCAGTAATTTGAATGTGTTCTGGGCACACATCAGTACAGCATCTAGTAATATTACACATCCCAGATCCATGCTCATTTTTTATATCTGAAATTCGATCTGTTTTATCAAGAGGATGCATTTCAAGGCTTGCTAGACGGATCATAAAACGAGGACCAATAAATTTATCTTTTTGTTCATGATCTCTTAATACATGACATACGTTTTGGCAGAGATAACACTCGATGCACTTGCGAAATTCTTGTACTCGATCAATATCTTCTTGCATCATGATATAATTACCATTTTCATCTTTTTTGGAC
>CAYXUK010000153.1:0-2673 GCA_964468295.1 uncultured bacterium
TCCTTTTGCCTTATCTTTCTTTCCACCAAAAATCAAAATTGTTTGATTGGTTATTCCTAGCATTTCCAAAACCTTTAATTCAGGAATACTGCGTGAGGGTGCAATGCTGAAAGGGAAAAATGCAATAGGGTGAGAAATTCTGAGTTGTGCCAATTCATTTCTGGCCCATTGTTTTTCTTCCTTACTTAATTGAACACCAGAAATTTTATGATCCATATTATTATGAGATTGATTTAATAAATAAACGTATTGTTGGGATCGGTGCATTTTCTTTTTCGGCCTTGAAACAATCTGTGTAAGTAAACCCGATCTTCCCTGTCCACGATATCCAATCCGGTGAGCTGTTTCTGATTTTTTGGCTAAGTAAGCGGCGCGATATGAATCGGATAACAAATAAAATTTATCTAACTCCAGAGCTTGTAAAGTCCGCCCCGCATTTCCAGTTGGCCTGATCCCTTTCAATTCATTTTCATTGAAAGAAACTATTCCATCAATTAAAGGATGATTTTCAAAAAGGGGTGCTACCCAAGATTTACATATTGCCAGGATAGTGGCGGCTGTTTCTTCCTTCTTACAAGTGTGAAAAAAAGGAAAAGACATAATAGCATCTCCAACCCAGTTGGGACAAAAAACACCAATCCTCAAAATAAACTCTCAGCCAACTTTTCTTCGATAGCATTCACTAATCGAAATGAAGCTTTTCCATCCAACTGATAAAGATATTCTTTTTGGGCAGATAACCGCTCCGCTTCTAAATCCTCTGGATATTCCAGAGCATGATAAACAAGAGATGGTAAGTCTTCAGCCTTATCCAAACGTAATCCAAAATCAATATTTTCCATACGGACCAAATCCAACTTTTTTAAAAATCGTTTCTTTATAATTCGGTGCCTTAATCTCAGGGTAAGGCATTCAGCCATAATGATAGGACGATTCAGGTAAAGATATTCAAACATAGCGGATGAAATATCTGAAACCAGTAAATCAGATATAGAATAAAAAGGAACTATATTATAATCTTCGGGCGGAACTAAAACAATATTTGCATATTCACTGGAAAGTTTTTGCATTTTCTTGCTTTGATATAAATACCGATCTTGATACCAACTGAAGTTATGAAGTTTAATAATAGCATTGGTTTCATAACTGAGTTTTCCTAATACTGGTGCCAATTGATCCAGCGATGATGGATAAAAACTGGGGGCATACAAAACTGTTTTCCGATTTGGATCTAACCCGAATTTTTGCAATAATAATTTTTCAGAGTCATTCGAAGTAATAAGAGGATCACATTTGGTAAATCCAGTAAGAACTAGGTTAGTGTGGCCATGTTCTTTCAGTTCATTTAAACGCAACTCTGATTCTACAGAACGTAAATTAATTCGTTCATCAATATCACTATAATAGGATTGTTTTAAACCAATCCCATGATAGACCATTACGGCTAAAGTTTTATTATGAATAATTGGTTTAAGTTGGCCCACATTGCCTACCACCATTACGTCAAATGCCTTTTGTCTTAATACATTAATGCGGGAATCTTCATCTTTTTCATCCACAGTTTTGATCCTCAGCTTTTTGCAAGTGGAATGGAATATTTGCTTTTCTTTTTTTTCCATCATAAATGGAATGGAAGCCAAAATTTCATAACCACCTCTCCGCTTCATTTCATCGATTATGGGAATGAAATGGGGTAAATAATAAAGATGATGATTTTCGAACAGAACCTTGATCATTTTTGGCTCTAATTCATCAATTCTTCAAAAGCATTGAAAACCTCATTGGGTTCAATATCTTGAATGGATAATGTTGACGATTGTAGAATATTATATTTGACCCAATAAGGTTTGTATCTTCTTACATTACGGTCATCTCCTGAAAATAAACCTACCATCGGCGTACCAACAGCATCAGCAATATGAATCATAGCCGTGTCAGGAGAAATCAACAGGTTTGAATTTTGAATAACCGGCCCTGCTTCAAGAATGGAATGCAAGGGATGGATCAGCTTAATTACCGAACTAAATTTTTTTTCGATTCGCTTTGCTAGATGCAAATCTTTTCCGTTCACAAATAGATTTATTTGAAAGTGCTTATTTTTTTTTATGACTAAAGCAATCAATGAGACCCAATTTTCTAATGGCCATTTACGTAATCCACTTCCAGAAGATAAATTAATTGAAATTTGATTTTCATTTTTTGGAAAATTCAATTCAACATCGGGGAAAAATGATTTAATTGTAAAATCGAGATCATAAGCCCGAAGAATCATGGCATTCTTTTCTAGAATTCGATAAGCATTATTCAAGGTCAAACCATGATGATAATGTTGTTCCATTCGGCTATGGGCAATACATACCTTCACATCTGCTCTAACATTTTTTGAAATTTTAAAGGCAGTAATTGATGGGTGATCTTTTGGGTTATAAAATAAATCATATTTTGTTTCTTTTAATGCATTCCAAAATTGGCGCCCAGATCTATAAACCATTGTTTTTTCAACTTCTTTAATTGATTGAAAAAGCGGCTCATTTATCCTTGAACATAGAAGGTGAATTACTGATTCAGGAAAAAGCTTTCGTAATCCACTAATGGTGGGAAACAATAAAACCGCATCGCCAATTTTTTCTTGTGCTTGAACCAGAATTTTTTTTGGATTAGCCGGAAGTGGCT
>CAYXUK010000154.1:0-2660 GCA_964468295.1 uncultured bacterium
CGGATTGCGGCTCTTCTACCGGATAAACATCACGGTGTTTATCGCGGAAATCCATCAATTAAAAATTATCGAGAAGAAAATAATCTATAAGTCAATATCAATCGGAGTTCACTAGAATTTTTTAGATTAAATCTTTTGGTCTAATCGGAAGGCTACGAATGCGTTTGCCTGTTGCAGCAAAAATAGCATTAGTTACAGCAGGTGCCACTGGAGGCAATCCCGGTTCACCAGCGCCTCCAGGTGGTTCGGCGCTTTTAACAATATAAACTTCAACTTTTGGCATTTCATCAATACGTAATAATTCAAATTCGTGAAAATTAGATTGAGCAACAGCTCCTTTTTCTATTGTTATCAAACCTTTTAAAGTGGAAGTAAGACCATAAACAATAGAACTTTCCATTTGGGCTTTTACTCCATCTGGATTAACAACCAATCCACAATCCACAGCGGCAACAATTTTATCTATAGATAACTCCCCTGTTTTTGTTACCGTAACTTTTGCTACATGAGCAGCCCAAGAACCAAATGATTCATGTAAAGCAATACCCATTCCCTGTCTCTTGGCCATTTTTTTACCCCAATTCGCTTTTTCTGCGGCCAACTTTAATACACCTAAATGACGTGGTGCATTCTTTAATAAATTGAGGCGGAATTGATAGGGATCTATTCCCGCTTTTTGGGAAAGTTCATCAATAAACCCTTCATTGGCGAATGCATTCTGAGAATTATAAACAGATCGCCACCAACCTACAGGTACTTTTGTGTTGGTCATAATATAATCCACCAAAACATTTGATATTTCATAAGGTATGTTGCTGGCACCATTCACAGCACTACGATCTAGTTCCCCATCCTTAAATCGTTCCGGTGCCCTTTGTCCCGAGATAGATGGTGCAATAATTCGATGAGTCCAAGATGTAAGTTCATCTCGATTTGAAAGTGTTGCGCTTAATTTATGGATACTGGTAGGACGAAAAAAATCGTGACCCATGTCATCTTCACGGGTCCACATCAATTTAACAGGTTTCTTTGATTTTCGAGAAACTTGGATTGCATCAGTTACAAAATCAGCCCATAGCCTACGACCAAATCCTCCACCCAGCATGGTAATATGTACAATTACATTTTTTGTATCAATTCCCAAAGTATTCGCAGCTGTTGTTTGAACACGTTGAGGTGATTGAGTTGGGGCCCATATTTCACAGGAATTCTTTTTTACATGGGCTACACAATTCATAGGCTCCATCGTGGCATGGGAAGTAAAAGGCACTTCGTATTGCACTTGAATTTTTTCATCACCATTCAGACTTGTTAAATCACCATCTTCACGTGCTATCACAGCTTTACCAGTACTTTTTTCTTCCATCATGTTTTTGATACGAGCGCTATCCCAAAATAAAAATTCACCATGATCCCATTTTGGCTCTAGAGCACGCTGACCCTTGATTACAGACCATGTGTTTTTTCCAACTACTGCAACACCTTCATCAATTTCATACACATCAAGAACCCCATTGATTTTCATAGCTTTCTTGCGGTTAAACGATTTTATTTTTCCACCAAAAGTAGGGCAACGTAACACTGTAGCATAAACCATATTGGGAACCTGCACATCCACACCAAATATGGCGGAACCATTCACCCGTGAATGAGTGTCCAAACCAGGCATCGAATTTCCAATTAGTTTAAAATCTTTGGGATTTTTTAATACAGGGTTTTCTGGTGCTTGCAGTTCTGAAGCTGTTTCTACAAGTTCTCCAAAAGTAAAAGAGTTGCCGGTAGATAAATGAATCACGGTTCCACTTTCAGCACGGCAATTTGTTGGAGAAACATTCCATTTGTTTGCAGCAGCTTGAATTAGCATTTCCCGTCCTGCCGCACCAGCTTTTCTTAAACGGGTAAAAGAACGACGAATTGATCCACTGCCGCCCGTTCCCTGACTACCATATTTATCTGGATGTGCATCAGCCTGAGCTACTCTAACCTGAGACCAGTCTGCCTCTAGTTCTTCTGCCACAATCATAGGCAGAGAAGTACGAACATGTTGTCCCATCTCAGATTTAGCTGCAAAAATTGTAATAGTATTATCAGGATGAATTGTTATCCATACATTAGGATCAAAGGTTTGGTCAACAAGACCGGCGGCTACCAATCGATGTTTATAAGGAAGAACTACACCAATTATTAATCCGGCACCAGCGACAGAAGAAACCTTTAAAAAATCCCGCCGCGAATAACCTTTATTCATTTTTGTTCCTTTGCAGCCACGTGAATGGCTTTACGAATTCGATCATAAGTACCGCACCGACATAGATTCATTTTCATAGCAGAATCAATGGCTTCATCATCAGGTTTCGGATTTCGATCCAGCAAAGCTGCAGCTGTCATGATCTGTCCAGATTGGCAATAACCACATTGAGGAACTTCCTCTGAAATCCAAGATTTTTGAATAGGGTGAGAATTATCCGAAGATAAACCTTCAATGGTAGTGATAGTGCTTCCATCAGCATATTCTACATCAGTCATACAAGCCCGCGTCGCCTCGCCATCAAGATGGATGGTGCACGTACCACAAAAACCACGCCCACAACCAAATTTGGTACCAGTATAATTTAGTTCATCCCTCAAAACCCACAGTAAAGGTGTATCCGCATCTACAT
>CAYXUK010000155.1:0-2574 GCA_964468295.1 uncultured bacterium
AACCATAAGTGATGAAAAGGAAAAATCAGAAAGGCTTTTATTAAATATTCTGCCAATTGAAATTGCCGAACGATTAAAAGCTGGAGAAACAACCATTGCTGATAAATTGGATGATGTAACCATTCTGTTTGCCGATGTGGTGAATTTTACAAAAATTTCCAAATCATTATCTGCATCTGATTTAGTAAATATGCTGAATAAAGTTTTCAGAACATTTGATGACCTATGTGAAATTCACGGGCTGGAAAAAATCAAAACCATTGGAGATTCATATATGGCTGGTTCCGGACTGCCTATACACAACCCTAACCATGCCTTTCATGCTCTAAATATGGCAATGGAAATGATTCAGTTTACGAATCAGTTTAATACAGGGAACAATAAATTGCAAATAAGAATAGGTTTGCATAGCGGCCCTATTGTAGCAGGTGTAATTGGGAAGAAAAAGTTTGTTTATGATTTGTGGGGTGACACTGTGAATATTGCTAGTAGAATGGAATCATCTGGAATCCCTGGTAAAATTCATGTTTCACATACTGTGATGCATCAATTAAAAACAGATTTTGATTTTATCCCCTGTAAAACAAAGGAATATAAGGGAATTGGAGAGATGAAAACTTATTTCTTAAACGTTTAACTATCAATTTCCATAGCACACCACTCCAAATCTCCTTACTAACTCTAAAAATTAATTATCCGAATTCCTACAGATAAATAAAGTCCTGCAGGGTCAACCGAAGGCTCAACTCCATCACTCCATACTCCATGAAGGCTTGTTGCTTCTGCCCCCTTCCCCTCTGTATATACCCATCGGTCTGATTTGTCAACAAAAATATATCGTATACCCAAAACTCATCATTTTACTTAAAACTCCATTCAGAAGCTAGCAGTTATTATAAAGATGCCTTTTAAACCATTGATCAATATATTCAAACAGAATGAAGAAATTATCAATGAAAAAGCCTCCATTTCTGGAGGCTTTTGTATTATTACTATGAATTAAGTTATGAAAATTATATCTATTTAATTCCAAGAAGACACATTTTGTCCTTTTGGTGTCTTAAGAAATTCACCATAACGATCCTTTATTTCATCAATTATCCCTTCATCATTATAGATAGTAAAAAAACCTATCTTCCAACCCTGATAGTCTGGCAAGAAAGAACCATATGCAACATCCTCAATATTTCCATCTTTTACTTTAAATCCATAGATTGAATATAGTTTTGATACACGGCCAATTACTCCAAAAGCAGTCCATCCGCTAGCAGTACCTGCTTTTACATGTAAATAAAACACAGAACCATCACTTAGGTTTGTTGTAACCCGAGACTCTCCAAACGACAATTTTCCTACCGCACCTGAAGTATACTCATTATAAGATGTCCCAATCTTTTTAGCTATATTATTTAACATCATACTATCTGATTTATCTAATAACTTATCCGCAGTAGCACCACAGCCCTGAAAGATAAGAGTTACAATAAAAAGAACTGGTAATAGACGATAGTTATTCATTTTTCCTCCATAAGTATTAAAAAATTTAATAGTAACAACTAAACCAATTTAAAAAAAATTGTTTAGTTTTTCCACAAAAAATATTATGTCCTACTCTTGGGTAAATTTAATTTTATCTGATTAAGGTTATCTTAATTGTTTTATACTAGAATATAACTTTCTAAAAATTAATTATCCGAATTCCTACAGATAAATAAAGTCCTGCAGGGTCAACCGAAGGCTCAACTCCATCACTCCATACTCCATGAAGGCTTGTTGCTTCTGCCCCCTTCCCCTCTGTATATACCCATCGGTCTGATTTGTCAACAAAAACATAATGAACTCCAAAAACAACATCTTTTGTTTTTGACACAAGAAATTCTGTGTTCAGTCCTAGAGTAGGGGTAAACTGAAACTTATGTACATTTTCTGGTTGGTCATCCTGTCTGAAAATCAAGCTGAAGGGAAGATTTAGCGATGCTCCAAATGATATAAAGCGGGTATGAATAAACCTGAAATTCATCCCCACCATTAATGATCCCTTAAAATCTTTGTCGTTACGAGAGTCTGTTACAACCCCCAAAGCCCCACCGGCTGAAAAAGTGTATCGGCTGAAGGGAAAGAACTCATATCTCATATCAAGTCGTTTTTCATTCACAGATTCGTTATACATCCCCGAAATAACCCACCCTCCAAAATACTGAGGCTTTTCAATTAAGGAATATCCTTCTTTAATTCCTCTATATTGTCGGATAATGGTTCCCTCGCTGACGTTATTTCCTGAGTTTACTACTCTCACTAGTCCTGCCGATTTCCCCGGTAAAATAAATTCTCTGTCTTGGATTATTTTGTGGATATCCGGTTTCATTATTTCAAAAATGGAACCTTTTTTTACTCCGAGTTCTGATCCCAGCAACATGGTAAGCCTGCTTCCATCTCTTTCCAAAATTTCACTTTTTAATAAAAACATTTTTCGGAGTTTCGATGAAATTTGGCTACGTATTTGGTTTAATACCTTTCCCAGAGATGCGGCTCTTGTTCCTCCCGTATACTCGCCATATAATCTAAATGAGTGTG
>CAYXUK010000156.1:0-1285 GCA_964468295.1 uncultured bacterium
GCATTTCCACCATTTCCGCATCCAAAACAATGATAAATCCCTTTATCTGGTGCTACACTGAATGAAGGTGTTTTTTCATTATGAAAAGGGCATAGTCCAAAAAAATTACGGCCACGCTTCTTCAAATCAACATGATGAGAAACCACATCAACAATATCAGCGGTGTCACGAATACGATCAATTGTTTCCTGAGGAACTCTAGCCATGATTCTCTTCTATAATATTTAAAAATTCTTTAATTGTTTTTTCACCTAAATCCACTGGATCATCCCAATGAAACGTAGTAATGATAGTTTTGCGTAAATGGATCAACTTTTGTGCTAAATTGGATTCTTTTATTATAATATCAGCGTTATCACGATTAGGCAGTAATTCAATCATCCAAAAAAATATCATGATGATCAAAAGACCTTTTGCAAACCCAAATGTAGTCCCCATCACTCGGTTTGCTAGTTTTGTACTTTTTGATAGAAATAAAAAATGGATCAATTTTGTAATCATTCGTGCAAAAAGCAGAATCGCTGAAAAAATAATAATAAAACTCAAAACAAACAGCACCCATACGTCAATCGGAACCCATGGCATCAGGAAAGATCCGAGACCAATATAAAGTTGCAAGGCAAAAATAGTAGCAAAGATGAGCCCAATTAAGCGCCCCATTTCTTCCACCAATCCCCGGCGGAACCCAACTAATCCCATTGCTACAATGAAAAAGACTGCCAGAGCATCCAAAAATTGAATCATATATTATTGTTTTACGATTTTTAATTTCACGGGGCATTCTTACTGAATAGCCTGAATAATCTATCCTAATATTTCCCGAACAAATTGTTGGGCGGTTTTACCATCAATTAATCCTTCTCCTCGCTCCATCACCTTCGGCATGACTTTACCCAAATCTGCCATGGATACTGCCCCAACTTCATCAACCACTGTCTGTACAATATTCCTAATTTTATCTTCAGATATCATCTGAGGTAAATAGCTGTTTAAAATATCAATTTCTCCATTTTCGGAAGCAGCCAATTCTGGTCTGCCGCCTTTTTCAAACAATTCAACAGACTCTTTTCTTTGTTTTACTAAAGTTTGCAATACCTTGATTGTTTCCGCTTCTGAAAGGTCATCTCGTTTTTCAATGCGTTTGTCTTTTAGTTTTGCCAGTGTCGTTCGCAATGTGTTGGACTCTTCTTTTTTTCCTGCTTTCATAGCAGCATACATATCATTCTGTATTTGTTCAAATAAGCTCATTTTATTATTCATTATCGATTCGTTTCATGGCCATTAA
>CAYXUK010000156.1:1385-2570 GCA_964468295.1 uncultured bacterium
CGATCAGTAACTGCTTCTTGATTAAACATAAATTTGTTTGATTTGGTAGCATACCAAATATCTGAAATTCGATTGATCCAGGTCATTGGTTTTGGCTGATCCTTCGATGTTGAATTACGCCAAGTTATTCTGGTTTGAATATGAAAATCTGTGCTAAGAAGGGAATGATACATACCAGAATATCGCCAGCCTGCAATCAAGTAGATCGCTCCAGTCGGTTTTAGAATACGAGCACTTTCTTTTAGCCAATTTTCATTCCATTCATAATATTCCTGGATTGTCATAGGGTTACCACGCTTATCGGTACTACGCCATGGAGATTCAGGTGGATCAGCAATAATCAAATCAATGGTACTATCCGGAATTTTTTTTATTCCATCTAAACCCAGTCCCAAAAATACGCCTTCCTGCATTTTTTCAGGCGTCATAGAAATATCTGCAACTTTGTGGACAGCAGGTAGATATTTATTCAGATCATTGACCGATAATCCACGTACTGCTTCAAGCGGATTGGTGAATAATGGTTCGTTCTTCTCAATAGACATAGGGGAAAATTTAGGATGGAGAGATACAAGAAAACATGAATTCCATCGAATATTTTATTGACCTAGATTTATTAATGCCAAGAAAGAAAAAAGTGCTATTTATATGCACAGGCAATGCATGCCGTTCACAGATTGCCCATGGATTACTCAATGATATGGCTGGTGATCAATTCGAGGTATGCAGTGCAGGGACTCATCCCAGCCACGTTCATCCAATAAGCATCGCCGTTATGGAAGAAATTGGAATTGATATTTCCTATCACACTTCTGATTCTATCGATTCTTACTTACATAGCGGTATTGATATTGCAATTACTGTATGTGATAATGCAAATCAGGCTTGCCCTACTTTCCCTGAAAATGTTAAACGTATTCATTGGAGTATCGATGATCCATTCCGCGGATGGAATTTTGATTCTAATCAATTGGATACATTTCGAGAAACAAGGGAAAAAATCAAAAAACATATTGAATCGTTTATAGAAATGGGGGGAGAGCAGAGTCTTGATTAGCTGTAGTTTGACCTCCTAAAAAAAGAGGTGCTAAATAAAAGAAACTTAAGCTTGATCTATTTCCCTATCTTATTAACCAAAGTAGGAAAATTACCTGGTTTCTGCAATTTTCAATAAATATTGACCAT
>CAYXUK010000157.1:0-2504 GCA_964468295.1 uncultured bacterium
TTTATTGTTGGTAAAGAGATTACAGTTACGGTGATTGGGGATAAGGCTTATCCAATTATTGAAATCGTTCCCTCTCACGACCTGTATGATTATGAATGTAAATATAATAAGGGAATGACAGAGTATTTTTGTCCCGCAAATATAGATAAAGATCTGACAAAAGCTATTCAGGAATCCGCACTTAAAATTCATAAATTGCTTGGGTGTCGTCACTATTCAAGAGTGGATTTCCGTTTAGATAAAAATGGAAAAGCTTGGTTTTTGGAACTGAATACATTGCCTGGGATGACAGAAACCAGTTTAGTGCCCAAGTCTGCAAAAGCAAGTGGGTTAAGCTTCCCTGAATTAATTCAAACTATAATCAATGAAGCGTTAGAAAATTGATGAATAAACAGTGGATAGCCGTCCGATCTAAACCTAGGGCTGAAAAAGTAGCATTTGAACAATTATTAAAAAAAAGTATTGAGGCCTATTTACCTTTGGTAAAAGAACGTCGGAAATGGTCTGATCGAAAAAAATGGGTGGAACTGCCTCTTTTTTCCAGTTATTTGTTTGTTAAAATAGAATTAAAAGAATCAATATATGTTCTCCAGACTCATGGTGTGAGTACTATTGTAAGTTTTAATGGAAATATAGCTGTTATTAACAATGAAGTTATCGATGCAATACGCTTGGCTTTAGAGGGTGGATATGAGTTAGAGCCAACGGAATATTTTACGGTAGGTGATGATGTAGAAGTAATAGAAGGTCAAATGAAAGGTGCAAAAGGAATTGTTTCTCGATTAAAAGGCAAAGATCGCCTTATCATTAAAATTGATGCTTTGCAGCAGGCTATCGCTATTCATATTAACACTAAATTTCTCCAATCAGTGGGAAGGAAACGTGCTCCACTTTTATAATTCCTTAACGCAAAAAAAAGAAAAATTTGTACCCAATAAAAAAGGGAAAGTCAAACTTTATACATGTGGCCCCACTGTATATGACACGGCTCATATTGGAAATTTCCGCACCTTTCTTTTTGAAGATTTTCTAAAACGAGTTTTAGTAGCACTTGGTTTTGAGGTTTTCCATGTCATGAATATTACCGATGTGGATGATAAAACAATTCAAAAGGCTCTAGATGAACAAAAGTCCCTTTCAAAAATTACAGATCATTATACAGAGATATTTAAGCGTGATTCAGCTGAATTAAAAATTATTCCAGCAGATGTTTATCCTGCTGCTACAAAGCATGTTCAGGGTATGATTAACATGATCCAACAGTTGGTAGATAAAGAGCATGCGTATAAGACTGACGATGGATCGGTATTCTTCTCTATTGAATCATTTAAGGATTATGGGTCACTTACCAATATTGATGTGTCTAAAATGCGTCAATCAAAGAGAGTTGAATCGGATGAATACAGTCTTGATAATCCTCGAGATTTTGCCCTTTGGAAAGCTTATAAAGAAGAAGATATTGATGTGTTTTGGGATTCACCATGGGGAAGAGGACGGCCAGGGTGGCATATTGAATGTTCAGCAATGTCAATTGAATACTTAGGAAATCATTTTGACATTCATTGTGGTGGCGTCGATAATAAATTTCCTCATCATGAAAATGAAATCGCCCAATCCATTTGTGCTTTAGGCACACCTTTTGTCAATTATTGGCTACATTCAGAATATTTATTGGTGAATGGAGGAAAAATGAGTAAATCACTTGGAAATTATTATTGTCTATCGGATTTGTATGAGAAAGGTATAACAACTGAAGAAATCCGATATATCCTATTAAGTGCACATTATCGAACAAAAGTAGATTTTAGATTAAACAAACAACACGAAGCTAAAAAGGTGATACAAAGGATTCAGGAATTGAAATACCGTTTGGAAAGTATCAGTTCAAGTGTCAGCACAGGATTTCCAGAAGAAACTAATTCTTTTAATGTAGCTCTGGAAAATGATCTTGATTCACCAAAAGCGATGTCTGTGTTCTTTGATTGGATACGGAGAACTAATATTGAGTTGGATAATAATAAATTGGTTGCCAAAAGGGCCGCAGAAGGGTTGAATTTCATTCGTTATTTTGATTCAATTTATGGATTATTACCAGAAAAAGAATCTATTCCTCAGGATATTCTTGATTTGGTTAATGAAAGGGAGGATGCCCGCCAAAATGGTGAGTGGGAAAAATCTGATCGGTTACGGAATCTGATTGCTTCCAAAGGATGGTTAGTAAAAGATACACCTTCTGGTTCCAAGCTATCTGTAAAATAGGAGTTATTTCACTCTACTTTTGTCTATAAAACTAATTGTCATTGAAAAAAATATAAACTAATTTTCAAGGCTTTTTTCCGCTGTCGCAGGGCTCATTGCGTGCAATAAGTGTGCCATGTGTGTTGATAATCGATAATAAAACGATCCAAATGAAGGATCGAATCCGGTTGCCTTAACTAAGATTGAATTACGACTTGCCGGTGTAGCTCAGTTGGTAGAGCAGCTGATTTGTAATCAGCAGGTCG
>CAYXUK010000158.1:0-2481 GCA_964468295.1 uncultured bacterium
CCAGACCGATTCACTTCCCTAACAATATCTGATTGGATAACACCGTCAGGCGCATCAAGACGCCGATCACCACCAACGACCTTGGCCGCCACCTCCAATGGTAGCGGTGCGGCAATCGTATAGAGTAGATTCCCATTTGGAAGCCATTGCGCATCGTGGTGATGAAAAATGTCTTCATGTCGCCAAACAATTTCTCCAGAAGGGGTCACTTCATAAAAATCACCGCCATGCCAAATATCCCAAGCTGGATAAAGATTTGCTGACTTTACATGACTTCCATTATACCCAAGATTACCGTTAGGTAGGAGAACCGCGTCACGGCCCGGCCGCACCGGCATTTGCCATTCGTGAATCCTTTCACCGTTGATATTGATCAAATCCACGCGACCTCCGGCCGTCTGTCCTGCATACAAAGTGTATCCACCTGCGGTTAGACGTGGATCAATACCTGTCATTCCACATCTCCTACGGCGCATCGTCACTTGATCAATGTTCAAATTTTCCTCACGCTATTGTTAAGGTTGATTTTTTCCTTTTGGTGAGCACCTGCTGTAATAGGTTGGTATTTTGAAGAAGTTACCTGAGTTTCATAATTCGGTGTGTGAAAATAGGCAACAGACATTCTACGTGATTCTAATCCGGTATTGACAGGAGGATTGACTACTCTATGTAAAGTGGAACGCCAAGCTCCATTTGTCCACCTTTCCATAAGATCACCAATATTAACGATGAAAGCATATTTAATCGGTTGAATGTCATGCCATTCATTATCCATCCCCATTACTTGAAGACCTCCTGGACTATCTTCAGTCATCAAAAGGGTCAATGTACCAAAGTCAGTATGAGCCCCAGCACGCATACCTTCGGGTGGAGTCTTCTGCTCAGGGTAATGATGAACAATCAAAGTACTGATAGGTTTGTCTGATTTTAACGAACATTCCATGATATTCAAAAGTTTGTCCGCTAAGTCCTGACAAGCACCACGATACATCATCCATACTTGTTTCATATCAGATGGATATGTAGGCCAAATATTTTCCGCAAAATGTCCTTCAGCCTCTGGAGTAAAATAATAGGGATCACCGTCTATTGGCTCAGCTCCAGCGACAAAAGTTTCCTTCTGATCACCAGGTGCTTTTAGATCCCCAAATGACCTAGCCAAAGCCTTTTTTCCAACCGAGAAATAACCTCGTCCTCCTTTACATCCTTTAGAATCATATTGAAGTTTTTCTTCTTCACTCAGATCAAAGAACTCATAAGAAACCGAAAACATACGGTCAATTAATTGATTTGGAACGCCATGACCAGTGATCAGAAAAAAACCCCATTTTTTACATGCTTCATCAACCATCTCAGCTACTTCGTGGCGATGCTGACCGATATCTATGAGAGGTACTTCTTTCACGCAATCTCCGACTCGTGCCAGTTATGTAAAAGATAATGACCTAATACAGATACGATACTAAAAAATGCAAATCCTAAAGCAGTGGCTGTAAGAATAAGTGCGATTACTAATGGTGTTTCTAAATCTGCTTGAGCGTATATAATCATAACACCTAATCCGCCACCTTCACTTCCAGAGCCAATAATAAACTCTCCTACGATTGCACCAATAACAGATAATCCTGCTGATATTCTTAATCCTGCAATAACATTAGGAATAGCGGCTGGTAAACGAAGTTTAAAAAAATTAACAAAACGTGATTGATTATGCATTTGAAAAAGTTCAACTAAAGTAATAGATGTTGATTTTAATCCTAACAAAGTATTATTAATAATTGGAAAAAGTGAAATAATTAAACTTATAATAACAACGGATTGCATATCAAATCCAAACCACAGAACAATCAATGGTGCAACTGCAACGGCTGGAAGTGTTTGTAACAGTATTGCATAAGGATAAAAACTTCTTTCTAATATTCTTGATTGACTCATAATTGCGGCAAAAGTCATTCCAATAATAATTGCTAGAAGATAACCATATAATGCTTCTTGAAAAGTAATCCAAAGACCTCCGATAACGAGTTGAAAATCTTTTATAAATGCTCTTGCAACTGTCACCGGGCCAGGCAAAAGGAAAGCCATATCATAAATCTTAGCCCCTAAAGACCAGATACCTAAAAATAATATAAGAACCAATATTGGTGGAAGTATCTTTTTTATTTCCATTTTCTCAACTTCCCTGAAATTTCATTAACAAGTTTTGTATAAGCTGTATTAGATCTCAAATTCCGATCACGATTTTTAAATGGAATATTAACGATGTGTGTTATCTTTCCTGGTCGAGGAGACATTACAATAACACGATTAGATAGGTAAACTGCTTCTGCAACATTATGTGTTACAAGTATAGATGTGAATTTATCTTTATTCCAAAGTGCGTGTATTTCTTCTTGTAAAACTTCGCGGGTTAATTCATCTACTGCTGATAATGGTTCATCCATAAGAAGATAATCAGGTCTTAATACTAATGATCTTGCT
>CAYXUK010000159.1:0-2480 GCA_964468295.1 uncultured bacterium
TTCCCTCGCGTTCAAAGGGTGCTAGACCAGGTAAAATTATGTTGGCTGACTTTGCAATCGTCGTCATCCTATAGGTTTGTACAACTACAAAATCCATTTTAGACAAAGTACTTTTCCAGACCTTATTAAAATCTCTATCAACCCCATCATCCAAAATATATATTATCCGTACGTTCTGCTTATCGATTTCTGAAATCAAATCTTCCAGGATTTCTGGACAGACATCTTTCATACCACGTTTGTTAGGAGAACGGTCGCTACTAATTCGAAATCCAGATGGGTAAGTAATTTCTTCATCATCAATTTGAGAGAGATTACCAATTATGCCATCAACCATTAATCCCAGCATAAAATTTGTTTCATTGGTATGGAAAGGAGATGTAACACCAGCAACTTTGCCCTCCTTATTATTAAGCGTATTAGCAGTATCCAGAATAGCTTTTTCCCATGCAACCGACACAAATGAATCTCCTTTTCTAATCATGGGTTGGGTAACACGCTCAATTTCTTCAAAGCGATGAAAGCCATATCTCCCAATGTCACACATAAAGTAACCATTTACATCATGGTTTTCCCGTGGGTTTATTCGGTAAATCTGATTTTGTTGAGAAAACACATCAACATTGCATCCAACACTGCAATCCTGGCACACAGATGGTTGTTTTTTCAAGTTCCAAATACGATTCTTGTGGATATAATCGGTACTTAACAGTGCACCTACAGGGCAAATATCTGCCACATTACCTGCTAAAAGATTATCAAGGGGTTTTTCTTCTAATGCCGCGATTTTTGAATTGTATCCGCGGGCTTCAACATATAATTCGCTGGTGCCTGATATTTCCTGTGTAAAACGAACACAACGACTACACAAAATACAGCGATTGTGATTAATAACAATCTGTGATCCAAGATACTCATTTGATCGTACCCTTTTATTTTCTTCAAATCGGCTGTGGGCATTGCCAAATTTGAAAGAGTAATCTTGAAGATAACATTCACCAGCCTGATCACATACAGGGCAATCTAGAGGATGATTTAATAGAAGGAATTCCAATATATTTTTTCTCTCTTGTACCACGAGATCATTCTGAGTGTGCACCACCATATCATATTTGCCATCCACCTTACGATCTGGATGAACATCACCAACAAATGTATTGCATGATACTTGCAGTTTGGGCATTCCTTCAACCTGTACAAGGCACATCCTGCAGCTACCAACAACTTCTAGAGCCGGATGGTAACAGTAGTGTGGTATCTCTATGCCATTGGCCTCAGCGGTTTCCAACACGGTAGCGCCACTTTTTACCTGAATCTCTTTATCGTCTATTTTCAATAAAGGCATTATGCAACTGCTTTTTCTTCAGGCAAATATTCTAGAAATTCAGTTTTAAACTTCTCAACAAAACTTCTTACTGGCCAGGCCACTGCCTCACCAAATGGGCAGATGGTCTTACCATAACTGCCTTTTGAAAAATCAATAAGACCACCGATGTTATCGGTAATTTCAAAAAGCATGTCTATATCGTTTGGTTTACCCCCACCATTAACTAACCGGGTTAGCATTTTCACCAACCATGCTGTACCTTCTCTGCACGGAGTACATTGACCACAAGATTCATGGGCATAAAACCGGGCGATATTGAGGCATGCCTGAACCATATTTACCGTTTCGTCCATTACAATAACACCAGCAGATCCTAGCATGCTTTTCTTTTCTACCAAATCTTCAAAATCCATTTTCACATCCAATGCTTCATCAGCCGTAAGAATCGCCGATGAGGAACCACCTGGGAATACAGCTTTTAACTTCTTACCATCTGGAATACCCCCTGCCTTTTCGTAAATCAGGTCTTTCAGAGGTATACCCATAGGTTCTTCATAGACACCTGGGTTTTTGATGCATCCCGATATACAGAAAAGTCTTGGTCCTGGTCCTTTCTCAGGACCAATGGATTTAAACCAGTTTGATCCACGATTAATAATATGAGGAATGCAGGAAAGAGTCTCAACGTTATTCACTATCGTAGGGCTTTGAAGATAGCCCTCGACCGCTGGGAAAGGCGGCTTGATTCTTGGCCATCCTCGTTTACCTTCAAGAGATTCGATCAACCCTGTTTCTTCACCACAGATGTAGGCACCGGCGCCTCTATGGATAACTACATCCAAATTATAATTTGACCCGAGAATATTTTGGCCTAAGATATTATTTTCATATGCTTCAGCTATTGTCTTTTCCAATATTTTATATTCTTTGTAAAATTCTCCGCGAATGTAAATGAAGGATGTATGACAACCGATGGCGTAAGCAGCAATCACCATACCTTCCAGCATTTGGTGCGGTGCTTTATTCATGAGTAAACGATCCTTAAAAGTTCCAGGCTCACTTTCATCTGCATTATTAATCAGATATTTGGGCTTATTGGAATCCTTTGGGATAAATCCCCATTTCACACCAGTTGAAAAACCTGCACCGCCCC
>CAYXUK010000160.1:0-2478 GCA_964468295.1 uncultured bacterium
ACGGCTGGCTTTCTGAAGAAACGGTGGATTCTGCAGAACGACTAGAAAAAAGACGCGTGTGGGTAGTGGATCCTCTGGACGGAACGAAGGAATTTATCGAAGGAGTGCCCCATTTTGTTGTCAGTATTGCTTTGGTAGAAAACGGTCAACCCATTATCGGTGTCTTATACAATCCAGTGACCAGCGAAATTTTTACAGCAACACAGGAAAAAGGCGCCTATTTGAACGGTGAACCGATCCATTGTACAGCAAAGAAAATGGTAAGTGAAATGATTATCCTGAATAGTAGGTCTGAAACCCGCCAGGGACTTTGGGAATCATATGCAGGTACTTTTGGTGAACTGAGAGCAATCGGTTCTGTGGCCTACAAGCTTGGCCTTACTTCAGCCGGGCAGGCGGACATATTCGCAACTTTGCGTCCTAAAAATGAATGGGATATTTGTGCTGGGACTTGCATAATTCGGGAAGCAGGTGGAAAAGTGATTGACCTGAACGGCAATAATATTAGTTTTAATCAGGAAAAGACTTTAATAGAACCGGGTTTGATTGCCGGGGATATCCAAGCTGTAGATAAAACTTATAAAGTGTTTAACGCAAATACATAAGATGGCAGAAATACCAAAAGATGCAATTAAATGCCTAGATAAAGGTTTTGTCCGTTTGGTGGATTCCATGGGTGGGGATAATGCTATTGTACAAGCCGCCAGGGTGAGCTACGGGAAGGGTACCAGCAAAGTGAATCAAGACCGAGGCCTTATCCGCTATTTGATGCGCCATCGACACACCACCCCATTTGAAATGGTGGAATTCAAATTTCACTGCAAGATGCCAATTTTTGTAGCCCGCCAATGGGTCCGGCACCGTACCGCCAATATTAATGAATATTCATTACGTTACTCAGAAGCCCGGGATGAGTTTTATTATCCCGATCCCGGACATATTCAATTCCAAAGCGCTCTCAATAAACAAGGTCGTTCAGGCAATGTGCCCAAAGAACTCACTGATAAAGTACTGAAATATTTCAAGGAAATATCTGAGCGCAGTTTCGATATGTACAAGGAACTGAATGAAGCTGGCTTGGCGCGAGAACTAATCCGAGCCATTCTACCGGTGAATCTATATACAGAATGGTATTGGAAGAATGACCTGCATAACCTGTTGCATTTTATTGGCTTGCGTTCTGATAGTCACGCCCAGTATGAAATTAGAGTATACTCCGATGCCATGGCGGAAGCGGTAAAAAAAATAGCTCCATTCGCTTGGGAAGCTTATCAGGATTATGTGGTTAGTGGTTTGCGTTTTTCACGGATCGAGCAGAGCTTGCTAGAGCAACGTCTTCCCGATCGAGTTATTGATGATATTCTTGAAGATGTGGCGTACCAGATCACCGCAACTCTCCACAGTAATAAACGTAGGGAAGATTCAGACCTGTTTCCCCTTTATCAAAAGCAGGGCGGAAGTGATTCCGAAGATGACTTCAAGCTTAAGTGGTCATCAGGAGAGATCAAAATTGGTAACGTACGTGAATTACGCGAATTCAAAACCAAGTTGGAACGGCTGAAAAAATAGTCTCAAACATTATAATATTTTGAGGGCAGATGTCCTTATTTAACCGAGCCAAAATCATTGATCAGAATTTCACATCATTTGTGAAATCGGGGAACCTCCCACAAGCCCGAATAGATTTTCCTCTTTCCAATACGAATATAAAACCATCGGATTTGGTTTCATTATTTGAATCTCAGGTTTTAAGTAGGCACATGGATCTAAAAGCAAGGCTCATGAAAGACGAGGGGAAGTGTTATTACACAATCGGAAGTTCGGGACATGAGGGTAATGCAGTATTCGGAAGGATATTCTCTTACACAGATATGGCGTTTTTGCATTACCGTAGCGGTGCATTTTTTATAGAGCGGTCACGGCAAATTCCGGGAACCACACCACTATACGATCTCGCACTTTCTTTTACTGCATCCGCGGATGATCCCATCAGTGGTGGTAGGCATAAGGTATTTGGTAGTAAAAGGCTGAACATACCGCCGCAAACCAGTACAATTTCCAGCCACATTCCTAAAGCTACCGGTGTAGCTCTTTCCATAGATCGAGCACGTGATCTTGATATTCAGGAAAGAGAATTAAAAAACGACAGCATTGTAGTCTGCAGTTTTGGCGATGCAAGTATAAATCATTCTACGGCTCTGGGTGGGTTCAATACGGCTAGCTGGGTAACACACCAGGGAGGGCATGTTCCGATTGTATTTATTTGTGAAGATAATGGTATTGGTATTTCAGTTCCCACACCTAAAAATTGGATTAGAGATTCTTTCAGCAATCGTGTTGGTTATAAGTATATCGTGTGCGACGGATTAAACCTAATTGATTTGATTGAAAAATCAAAAGAGGCAGAATCGTATTGTAGAAAACATCGGACACCAATTTTTCTCCATATGAAAACGATTCGACTAATGGGACATGCCG
>CAYXUK010000161.1:0-2464 GCA_964468295.1 uncultured bacterium
TTTGGTGGGCACCCCCTTTGCTTTAGATTATTAAATCTATTCAAATATTGGGTAAAAACAATATTTTTTTAATTTTAAATTGACACATGGCAGAAGGTTCTAAACCGAAGAGAAGACTTGCTGCAATAGTATTTACCGATATTGTAGGATTTACAAAGCTCTCAGCCAAAGATGAGACCAAAGCAGCTGAACTTATTAAGAGACAAAGAGCTCTTTTAACACCTATTATTCAAGCTCACGATGGCGAACTATTAAAAGAGATGGGAGATGGGATGCTGCTTTCATTTCATAGTGCAACCAGTGCGGTTGAGTGTTCTATAGAGATTCAGGAGATTGCCAATACAATAGACGACCTTAATCTCAGGATCGGTGTTCACCAGGGTGAAGTGATCATAGATGGAAAAGATATTATTGGTGATGATGTAAACGTTGCTGCAAGGATAGAACCATTTTCTGCTCCTGGTGGGATTGCCATTTCCAATAAGGTCCAGCAGGATATTGCCAGTAACGTAAAGTTCGAGACGAAATTTGTTGGGAAGCCAAAGCTTAAAGGAGTGGAGCAGGATATCACGGTATATTGTATAATCTCTCAGGGACTCCCTGAAACAATACTTTCTGATGTCTCGGCCAAACTCGAGACGCAAACTCCGATGTGGTATTATATTTTACCTGCACTCATTTTAATTGGAATAACAACATATTTTCTTATACCAAATAAACCATCATTTTCCTCTGTAGCAGTAATGTACATGGAGATTCGGGGAAATGAAGAAGATCAGTACCTTGAAACTATAACAGAGGATATTATTTTTGACCTCTCAAGCGCATGGCCGGGAAAGTTGAAAGTGTCAGAATCCGGTGATGTTGCAAAATTAAAGAATACAAATTTGGAGACCTCTGAAATTGCAAAAAGTTTGGGTGTAGAATATGTTTTTAGTAGCAGTCTCCAGAGATATGGAGATGGCTTTAATCTTCGCTGTAGATTGGTTGAGGCATCGACCGGTACTGACAAATTCAAAAATAAATGGTATATTGACGCAAACAGTCTCCAGTCAATTGTAAGTGTCCTTGTAGAAAATATAATCAGAGCTCTTGATCTGGATATCGATAGTGAGCTGACGAAGGTTGAATATAATCCGGAAGCTTATCAGTTGTATCTGAAAGCTAAAAACCTTTATTTCCGAAGTAAGGATTATGAGGAAACCGAACAATCTATGCAGTTAATGCAAGATGCCATTACCTTGGAGGATAAATTATTATCTGCACAGCTTAAGCTGGGGACTATGTACTATGACAATGGAGACTACGATCAAGCTGAGAAATTGTATGAGCAAGCACTCATTAAAAGCATGCAACTGGAGGACAATTCAAATATTGCAGACGCATTACGAAGACAGGGTGCAATGTTTAGAAAACTTCGTAATTATGAAAAGTCTCTGGAAAAATTTAATGAAGCACTTTCTATTTTTAAGGTCATGAACGACAAGAGCAATATTGCAAAGTCGATGAATAGCATTGCTATACTTTATTATAAAACCGAGCGGTATAATGAGGCACTTGAGTACTGGCTACAGGCCTATAATACTGCGAAGGAGTTTGATGATAAACTAAAAATATCAAAATATGTAAATAATTTAGGGATATGGCATTGGAAAGACTTTCAATATTCAAAAGCCATTGATTATTACAATGAAAGTCTGCTGATAAAGGAAGAACTTGGAGACACAAGGAATTATGGGAAAACACTGCACAATATAGGCAAGGTATATTACGACCTGGGTGATTTCGTAAATTCTATTGACTACTTTAACAAAAGTATTGAGCTAAAAGAGAAACTCAATGATCAAAAAGGGTTGAAAGCTAGTCTCTTAAAATTAGGTGAAGCTTATTTTGAAAATGAAGATTATATTAATGCACTCACTAACTTTAGAAAGTCACTCGCCATCACTAAATTATTTGAGGATATCCCTGATATCAACAAAAGATATCTTGCCATTGGCACGTCCCATTTCAATCTTTCTAACTATGATAGTGCAGCACACTATTTAACTATGGCTGACAATTATTTTATCGATTATCCTATTAACAGACTAACCGTTCTGTCATGGATGGCGATAGCTTCATCAAACGATGGTAATATTGAAAAAACGAAAGCTTATACAAAAGAGTTTGAAGAAATCTATAATGACAATGACCCTGAGAAAAAACAAATAATTACAATCAATTGGAATATGTATAGAGTTTATAAGTCATTGGGGAAATCAAAAACTGCAGAGGAACATCTGGAGAATGCATATTTAGAGCTGAAAGCACGCTCCAAAAATATAAAGGACAGGGGTGATAGAAATCAGTATTTATCCGCAAAATTGAATCGGAAAATTACAACAACCTGGGATAATTTATTAACACTGAGGTTTACATATACCAGATACAGTCAAGGGACTTTGTGCAGACCAAGAAGATG
>CAYXUK010000162.1:0-2456 GCA_964468295.1 uncultured bacterium
GGTGACTTGCATGTACTCGATCGCTTTTAAGAATGACGGATCATTTGTTTTTATGGGTACAGGGTCATTAATACCCATAACCATACTTGGATTTGTGCCAAAGGTAATCATTGGTTCGAGTGAGTTAGCATCAATATTTACACGTTTGTTATATGATGCATTATTATCACTGGGAAGAGATTTCCATTTGACGAGAGCTTGATCCCAAGCATTTTCTTTTGGCGAGTGAGGACGGCCATATAAGAAATCATAAGTTTTGTCATCTGGCGCAATCATCCCAGCTTTAGCGCCTGCCTCGATGGACATATTGCATATGGTCATTCGGGCATCCATATCCATTGCGGTTATTGTATTGCCTTGATATTCTATTACATAGCCTGTTCCTCCAGATACTCCAATTTTTCCTATAATAGCTAAAATAAGATCCTTGGAAGTTACACCATCTTTAAGATTGCCGTTTATTTCAATTGATAGAGTTTTTGGTTTTCGTTGAAGTAAGCATTGAGTGGCGAGTACATGACCAACTTCAGTTGTTCCGATTCCAAATGCTAATGACCCAAATGCTCCATGGGTGCTGGTATGACTATCCCCGCAAACTATTGTTTTTCCTGGCTGTGTCAATCCAAGTTCTGGCCCTATAACATGAACAATTCCACGATTTAAACTTTCAAATCCGAATAATTCAATATTAAAGTCCTTGCAATTTTTCATCATAGTTTTGACTTGATTTGCCGCATCTTTTCCAGCTATTTCAATATCCTTGAAATTATTAACAGGTACTGTCGGTGTAGAATGATCCATTGTTCCAATTGTTAAATTAGGCATTCTTACTTTGAGATTTCTTTCTCTAAGTAATGAAAAAGCCTGAGGAGTTGTCACTTCATGAATGAGGTGTAAATCAATATAAAGAATAGCAGGGTTAGATATCGTTTCTTGTGCGACGATATGTTCTGTCCATACTTTTTCAAAAAGTGTTTGTGGTTTGGCTGCAGTCATTTTTATTTAATATTTTTGCTGCAGGATTTATATACTTTCTAGCCAATTATGCGAATCTGCAGTTTTTCCAGAGAATAAGCCAAAAAACTCTTCTTGAAGTTTTTTTGTTATCGTCCCTCTTTTTCCATTTCCCACTATGATTCGATCAACCGATTTGATTGGTGTAATTTCAGCAGCCGTGCCTGTAAAAAACATTTCGTCAGCAAGATATAGAGTTTCACGATTGATTTCTGTTTCTTTTACTGTTAATCCAATTTTATCAGACAGGTTCATGACGGTATCTCGAGTTATACCAGTTAAGATTCCAGAGGAGGCTGGTGGTGTTAATATTTCATCATTTTTAACTAAAAATAAATTTTCACCTGC
Organism: uncultured bacterium; assembly: GCA_964468295.1. Classification (GTDB taxonomy): domain Bacteria; phylum Fidelibacterota; class Marinisomatia; order Marinisomatales; family TCS55; genus TCS55. Next base: position 1,363 of record CAYXUK010000162.1, read on the forward strand.
ACCCTCAGATACTTTGCCATCAGTTGATAAAGCAATGCCTTCGTCAAAGCCAAGTCTTTTTGCTTCTGTACTGATCAAAGTGCTGGATAAGTAGTTTCCGCCAGCTTTTGCCATTGTAGGTATAGTATTTGGTGCAACTCTTTGCCAGCTAGATACGCATACTTCAACCCCATCTTTCAGTGCATCATCACCTAAGTATGTCCCCCATTCCCAGGCCGCAATAGAAACATCGATATTGTGATCATCTTTTGGTGCTAATCCTATTTCCCCATAACCACGAAATGCGATTGGTCTGATATAAGCTCCATTTACAAGTTTATTTTCAGTGGTAATCCTTTTGCACGCATCAACTATCTCTGACTCCGAATACGGGATTGTCATTCTATATATCTTTGCTGAGTTAAAAAGTCTTTTAATATGATCCGTTAATCGAAAAATCTTTGGGCCATTTGAGGTCTTATAGAGACGTATCCCCTCAAATACAGAAGACCCATAGTGGAGGGCATGAGAAAGAACATGTACTTTCGCATCATCCCAATTAACTACTTGACCGTTGTGCCAAATAAATTTTCCACTTTTAAATGTCATAAGTTTGCTCCCTTATACAAAAATATATTAATTATTTTTAGTAAACTATATTGGTGCATGATGAATATTGTTATCTTGTGGTACAGACTTTATACCTTGTTCATGCCTTCTGATAATTCTATTAACAACCCCAAGGTAAGCTTTGCTTCCAGCCTCAACTATATCAATACTGGTTCCCGAACCCCTATAAGATTGACCTTCATGCTCGACATTGACTGTTACTTCACCTTGAGCATCAGATCCTATTGTTGGGCTATGAAGGTCAAATTTCTTTAAAGTCAAATTAATGCCTGTAATCAATTCAATTGCCTTGAATGCAGCTTCTACTGGTCCGGAAGCTTGACTGGATTTTTTATTATCATTACCGTCTTCATCACTTAGACATACTGTAGCTGTTGTTGGCTTCCCTGAAAAGGATGAGATTTCAAGCGATTTTAATGTCCAGGGGCCACTGGTTGAAGTATTTAAATTCATGATGATGGCTTCGATATCTCCATCATAAATAT
>CAYXUK010000163.1:0-2445 GCA_964468295.1 uncultured bacterium
TGATTATTGGGAAGGTGAAGCCAAAAACAACAGAAGAAATTGCAATTAGTGACCAGCGTGACCCTGCACCGGTAGACATGAAACCTTGGGCCCAAGCCAAAAATGCATCTTTTGCTATTATGTGTGTCACAGTAGGGATATATTTGTTATTAACTATGGTGTCTTCTTAAAAAAAAAGTGGAATAAATGAATTGTTTGCGCTGGTTTTATATACTTTTTTGCATTTCAATTCTTTCAGCACAGACTTATAAACCCAATTGGGAATCTCTTGATTCCCGACCAACGCCTCAATGGTACAAAGATGCGAAGTTTGGTATTTTCATCCACTGGGGACTTTACTCGGTTCCGGCCTGGGGGCCTAAAGGCAGTTATGCGGAGTGGTATCTCAATGGGATCAATCATGGAGATACTCTGCGCTTGGCCTACCATAAGGAAAAATTTGGCGAGAAATTCCCATATCGTGACTTTGCTAATATGTTCAAAACGGAAAAATATAACCCTGATGATTGGGCTGATTTATTTAAACAATCAGGAGCAAAATATGTGGTATTGACTTCCAAGCATCATGATGGATTTTGTCTATGGCCCAACCCGCAAAGCAATGGATATAATTCAGTTGAATCGGCAGCCAAACGGGATCTATTGGGTGACCTTACTCATTCAGTGCGGTCAGCCGGAATCAAAATGGGCTTTTACTATTCCTTGTATGAATGGGATAATCCGCTTTATCCAGCTGATGTAAAAAAATATGTAGATAACTATATGCTCCCCCAATTCAAGGATGTAGTCCAACGTTATGAGCCGTCTATCATTTTTTCTGATGGTGAATGGGATAGAAGTAGTGACCAATGGAGAAGTGAAGAATTCTTATCCTGGTTGTATAATGAATCAAATGCACCCAAGGATGTGGTGGTGAACGACCGTTGGGGAAGTGACACGCGTTTTACACACGGCGGATATTATTCCACTGAATATGACCCTAATTCGGGATCTTTAAATGAGCAATTCATAGAACGAGGATGGGAGGAATGCCGCGGGATCGGAATGTCATTTGGCTACAATCAAAATGAAGGGCCAGAAGATTATATGACATCAGAAGCACTGATCCGACTTTTGGTTGATATTGTAAGCCGTGGGGGGAATCTCTTATTGAATATTGGACCCAAATCTGATGGAACGATCCCGAAGATCATGTCTGATCGATTATTGGATATAGGAAGTTGGTTGAGTAATAATGGTGAAGCTATTTATGGTACAACGGTTAACCGAATAACTCGATCAGATAATAGTGAAGTTAAGTTTACCCTATCCAAAGATGGACGAACACTCTTTGCGTTTGTCAATAATCTTCCTCAAAAACAATTGGTTTTACCGGGTGTTGAAGCAATTGGTGATGAACCTATACAGTTACTAGGAGAAGAACAGGGACTTTCTTGGAAAAACATGGATGAAGGTTTACGGATTGATCTTTCAAAAATATCCAAATTTGACTCACCTGTATATACTTTTAAAATTCCCGTGATGCCTTATTTAGAAAAACCAAAAATAACCATTTCAGAAAACCCAACTTTTCGATCTAACACCAAAGTTAATCTTGATGCAGATAATTCTGGGGTGCTTTTAAGGTATAGTTTTGATAATCAGCCCTTGAGTTCTAAAAAGGGGAAGAAATATAAAAGGCCTTTTTTCATTCGTAAAAACACAGTTCTTAGAGTGCAGGCTTATAAGAAAGGATATCAACCAAGTGCAGTTGTATCTATTCCAGTAGTTTTTTTAACAGACCAAAATGGATTAATAAGAAAATATTATGAAGGTGCCTGGGATACATTGAATGACATGGTAATGACAAATTCGAATAGAGAAAAAATTGTATATGACTTCACACTTGATTCCAAGAAAAAAGATAACTTCGGTTATATTTTCTCAGGATATATTAATATCAAGAAAAATGGTGTTTATCAATTTCAAACCACTTCAGATGATGGCTCACGATTGCTGATCAATCACAAAATTCTTGTCGATAACGATGGCCTCCATAGCCGTAAAACCTTTTCTAAATCAATTGAGTTAAAAAAAGGGAGACATCCCTTTGAGGTTCAGTTCTTTGAACGGGGTGGTCAGGAATATCTACATGTACAGTGGTCGGGCCCTGGATTTGAGTTAATGCCGATACCGGCAAATAATTTTTATCTTAAGCATGATTAATATTTCTAAATTAAAAAACTGGTCTCCTCCAAAAAGTTGTCAGGAGATTACAACGATTGATGCCCATACAGGTGGAGAACCATTGCGGATTATCTTAGACGGTTATCCTGACTTAGTTGGTGGGACGTTGCTAGAAAAACGAACTCATGCCCAAAAAAATCATGATGATCTTCGAAAAGCACTTATGTGGGAACCTCGTGGCCATGCAGATATGTATGGTGCAATCATTGTTGAACCGGA
>CAYXUK010000164.1:0-2424 GCA_964468295.1 uncultured bacterium
ATATTACCATTTCATACTATTCATTTTCATACTATTCATTTTCTCCTCTGTAACTAAATTATAGCGCTGGAAAGCACTCTCGTTTTTAGTATTAAAAAAATTTTTAATTAAAACAAATAATTTGAAATATTGAAAGAATATGATAAAAAATTGATTGAACAAATGAAAGTAAAAGCGAGTAATATTATGGAATATGTTTTACCCCAATCAATTGATGAGGCTCTTTCAATACTGAATTCACATCCAAACCCGGCTGTGTTTGCAGGAGCAACAGACATCATTCCACAGTTCCGTGGTGGAATGCCAGAACCAGGATTGCTAGTTGACCTAAAGAACATTCCAAGTTTAGTGGACCTTGGTTTTTCAAATGGGACATGGAAGATAGGTGCTGCGACACCAGTTGCCAGGATTAAAAATAATATAAAATTGACAAAAGATTTCCCGGGTCTTTCTGAAGCCAGTGCTTTGATAGGTTCAGATCAAATTCAAAACAGGGCTTCTCTGGGGGGTAACGTCTGCACTGCATCACCCGGAGCAGACACAGTGCCCTCTCTGATGGTCAACGAAGCCTTGGCCGTGATTGCCGCTAATGATGGTTCTAGGACAATTCCTGTTAATGAGGTGATCACGGGACCTGGAACAACTTCTCTTGCCAGCGGAGAATTTATAATCGAGTTCTTACTAGAGCAACCTCCTTCTAGAACGTCGGACGCCTATGAGCGCTTCATACCTCGCACAGAAATGGATATTGCTGTGGTTGATGCTGCGGCAAGGATTAGCCTTGATGAAAGTGGAAATTGTAAAGAAGCCAGAGTTGCTATAGGTGCTGCAGCTCCAACAGTGATCAGGGTTCCTGAAGCAGAAGCAATTTTACACGGCAAAAAAATTAATGATCAGTTGCTTGCAGAGGTGATGGAAGTTGTAAGTACAACATGTAATCCAATAAATGATAAACGTGGAACAGTAGAATATAGACGTCAGGTCGCTGGAGTTTTAGCAAAACGAGTGATTCTTTTGGCAGAAAAACGTGCATTAGATAAAAGGGGGTAATAAATGAGCCGTATTCATGTTGAATGTAAAATTAATGGGGATGATGCAGAGTTTCTATGTGATGCAGATGAGTCATTGCTTGATGCTCTCAGGGATGAAGTAGGACTCACCGGTGCTAAGGAGGGTTGTGGGACCGGAGACTGTGGTGCCTGTTCAATCATCATGAATGGAAATTTGATTTGTGCCTGCCTTGCTTTTGCTCCAGAGGCACAGGGAGGTGTTATTGAAACCGTAGAGGGAATGGCTGATGAAGAACAACTACACCCCTTACAAACAGCATTTTTAGAACATGCAGCTCTACAGTGTGGGATCTGTACACCAGGTTTTCTTATTGCCTCTAAGTCATTATTAGAAAGAAATCCAGATCCAACAGAAACTGAGGTTCGCTATGCGATTGCAGGAAATTTATGCCGTTGCACAGGCTATGACAAAATAGTACGAGCCGTCCTTGTGGCCGCTCAAGAAATGAAACAAAACCCGATGAAAGGATAAAGATTATGAGTATTATTGCTGAAGATAACAGAGTTAAACAATCATATAAATACGTTGGTACCCGTCCTGTAAGACACGACGGGTTGGAGAAGATTAACGGCAAAGCCAGATTTGCTGCAGATATAATAAAGCCTAGAATGATTCATGGTCATGTTTTAAGGTCGCCACATGCCCATGCTAAAATCCTTTCAATAGACACAACTGAGGCCGAAGCTATGCCTGGGGTCAAGGCAGTTGTCACTGCTTCTGATTTTCCCTTACCCAAAAAAGATGAAGGTTTCCCACACAGGCCGAAAAACCTGATTGCAAGAGACAAGGTACGCTACGAGGGACAGGCAGTTGCGGCTGTTGCTGCAACAACACGTCGTCAGGCAAGAGAGGCTGCAGCCAAGATTATAGTCAACTATGAGGAATTGCCTGCAGTCATGACAATAGATGAAGCAATGGCTGAAGACGCACCTTTGGTTCATGAGGATCTCATTACGAAAGGTATTGATCCTAAAGAAGCTAAACCTTCAAATATTGCTGAAAGCAACTTTTATGAATGTGGAGACATTGATGTAGGTTTTAAAGAGGCTGATTTCATCTTCGAACATGAATTTTCAACAGAGGCTTTTCATCAGGGATATATAGAACCACATGCATGTTTAGCAGATACAGGCAAAGATGGACGTTCAGAGATCTGGTGTTCTTCACAGGGGCATTTCATGGTTCGCTCTGCCACTGCAAATATGCTTGACTGGGATACATCAAGGATAAAGGTGATCCCTGCAGAGATTGGAGGTGGATTTGGTGGAAAGACCACAATTTATCTTGAACCCCTGGCAGTCAAACTTTCTGAAAAGGCAGACCGTCCAGTAAAAATGGTGATGAGCCGAGATG
>CAYXUK010000165.1:0-2390 GCA_964468295.1 uncultured bacterium
TAGTCGCAGCAATTGCAGACAAAAAACTCCAAGTATCCAGAATCTCAATGTCTCTAGGTAGTGGGGCATGGCCGGTAATATTATCCTGAGTCCAAATCGTTTCGAATCCCAGTTTCTCGGCTTCTAAGGCAACTGTCTGATAAAAAGGGAAGGTAAAACCATCCCCATACCCCATAAATAGACTAAATGCTCTCTTATCATTCATATGATCATTCTCCTCATATTTATTAATAGAAGTCAACCAATGTAGGCCAGCTTTCCATGTCGTTACCGATTGTCTTTCTAGACCAAAGATGTTGTGCTGGCTTGACTAAAAGGGATTCTTTTTGATCCGTTGAATTGCCAGAAGTCCTTATCAAAAGCTCTGTTGCAAATGAATTATTTGCAACTTGGTGAATACCGTTGCTATGATTTTGATCAACAATTTTGACTTGTGAAATGAAAACAGTGTATTCCTCTCCAGGATTCATTCTTTCTTTAGGTAATATAGCTGAAACATCATGACAACTGATAAAAGGATCATTGGTATCAGCTGCTCCACCAGTAAGAATAATTTCGCCATAACAATTAGAAACCAAGACAAACATAATGTCATCCCATCCGTTTCCATCAAAATCGCTTCCAGTATTAAAGGGATCCCACTCGATCATTAAATCAGTATTTGGGTCAATATTCATATAATCACTCACAGCTATTTTGTTTTGATTCAATCTAATTTTGCTGACTTTTGGAATTTGTGTGATTGCTTCTGGACCACCTATTCGAATAGGCTCAAGTCTAAAAAATCCATTTGGACCACTAATTTCCCATACATATTTATCAGATGGTGGGTGTTTTTTTTCCAATGCATCTAAATCATCAAATGACTTTGATTTTCTATTATAAAAAAAAGGTGCTTGTGAAAAAGCAATTTTGTCACTTCCACTATAGTTCACCATAGGTATAGAAGAATCATTAACAAATAAGGAGGCTGAAACTGAATCAAAGTCATGTTCACCCTCAATAAGAATTTCAGCAAGAAAGTGAGCATCAGTTAAATGGAGTGTTTCTGAATGATCCTGTCGAAATGTAATATATTTTTCCACCCACGTACATTCAATATCCTTTTTTGATATATCCTCATTTTGAGGAGAAGCATCTTTTATCCATTTCATAATAAATTCTTAGTTATTTAACTAATGAAAATATATGTTTAACAGAATATTTTTTCAATTATGCTTTCATTAAGTAAACATCTTAAAAAAGAAATACCTTAATTAGAAAAAATAAAGATAATATTGAATTAATAAAAACAGGAGAAACTTATGGCTCATATATCACCCGATGTTTCCAGCAGACTTAAACCTGAAGTAATTCAAGTAGTAAAAATTATCTATGAAGAACTCTGTAATTTGCAACCTGACCAAAATGTGCTGATTATAAGCGACGCCAGAACCCCTGATTATATTGTTGCCACGTTTCAAGGAATGGGCCTAGCGATGGGCGCTGAAGCCGTGGTTATTGAGTGTAAGATACCCAAGGGAGGCGCAACTTATCAGCCAGGTTCAAAATGGCCTTCAATGTTAGAAGTAGCTGCACTAGAAGCTGATCTAATTATTGATATGGCTGTCGGTTATGCTGATTTTATTGCTGCCGCAATAAAAAATGGCGCAAGAATACTTTGTCCGGGTGATGGCATTGGTGGTGCCTTTATGGATGATGTTCTTATCCGGACCATGCTTCATACGGATATTCATGCAGTTAGACGCGAAGCCGATCAAATTGCACAGGCCTTCACTGAAGCTAAAAATTGTACTTTAATAACTGAAAACGATGAATTTAACATGGATATTTCAAAGGTTGAAGGACACGCAGGTTGTGGATTTTTATGGGATCCCGACAAAAAGGATTGGAAATCTCGATGGACATTTTTGCCTCCTGCACAACCGGGTATTTTAGTCCCAAAAGGTATTGGCAGTGGATCAGTTAATGTTGATGGCACCCTGCTCTATCATCCACTTTATCATGAAGTGCCCGATTCTCCATTACGCCTTACTTTTGAAGATGGATATTTGAAAGAAATTGGAGGAGACAAGTTACTTTCATCGCGACTTGAAATGTGGCTAGAAAATCTTGAGATGACTCAGCCTACTGAGGTCCTGTACATTTTAATATTGGCAATAATCCAAATGCTGTTTTATCACAAAGTCAAGAATGGGAACGAGTTTATACTTCTGTAACCTGTGGCATGGGGGATTTTAGTATGCTTGGTGAGTTATGGGCACTACCTGAAGGTGTAACGCTTAATAAATCTGATGTCCATTGGGATTGGACAATCTTACAGCCTAAAATCTTGCTTGATGATAAAGTATTATGTGATCGTGGTATCTTTTATCTTGATTGATGAAAAT
>CAYXUK010000166.1:0-2355 GCA_964468295.1 uncultured bacterium
TTGAATTTCCTGTTGGTTGGTCCTTCAAAATATAAATCCTGATCAAAAAACTGATTAAGTTCACTGTGATCCCTTTTATTCCAGATTATTTCGAATGTTTCCCTCAAAAATCGGTCTATATCAAAGCCATCAATTTTATCAGCTTCACAAATCGGAAGTGCAGGACTTGCCGACAGTCTCAAATCATTCCATGTTTTTTGATCCCTTGGCCAGCCTGCCGGTGCAGTAGATAAGAGTTTTGGAACCATTCTGTCAAGGTCCATCCCCAGTTGAAGAAGCATACTGGAAGTGTTGTAACATACATGTTCCAAAAAAATTCTATTCTCCAGTGCTACACAGTTAGCAATGACAAGAACATCTATATCTTTATTTGTTGCAGGGCCGTAGTTACTTCTTCCATCATTCCTACCGCGAATGATTGTTCTATGTGAGGTATGAAATCCGATCTCGTCATCACCAGCCCATATTATTTCATCTGCAATCAATTTTATATTTGAAAACGCCCCGGTTGTGTGGTTCGTATCATCAACAATTTTTTGATTCCCTAATTGAAGCCCATAGTCATCAAAAACTCTGGATGATTCAGAATAGGTGTCAAGGATATATTCAACTTCTCGTTCCTCCCAGATTTTGAATGTTATTCTGACTATGTAATCAATAATGTTCTGATAAGTTTCCTCAAAACCTCTTAAAGACTGTTTTGGTCCATATTCCTCGGGTATTCTTTTCTCGTTTGTTGTCCCCTTTCCAGTATATTCAGATAAAGAAATATCATAGTTGGTAGGCATATGCTTTCTAGATAACGGTCTGGCTTCCGGGTTATTTTCATAATAATCTGGTTTTCTCATAATAATTTATGCTTTAACTTGTTATAGAATTTTTTAAAAAAAGATAATTTCTTTGAAAATATTTTTACCCTTTGACCGATCCTGTCGTAATACCTTTTATTAGATGCTTTTGATAAATGAGTATAATAACAAGGAGGGGTAGGGCTGCTGAAACTGCTGCAGCCGACTTAAGCGGAAGAGAACCAGAATCGCTTATACCACCAAGGTACTGTTGCATTGCAACAGCAAGAGTCCAGTTTTTTAAAGTGAGAATCCTCACGAGTAAGAATTCATGATATACAAGTACTAATGTGAACAAAGACGTGGCTATAATTCCAGGCCACATAATCGGGACTATTACACGGATGAAGGCCTCAAAACGAGATGCTCCATCTACCATTGCTGCTTCTTCAATTTCTCTAGGGATATCCTTAAAAAAACTTCTTAACATATAAATTGCAAAAGGTTGATTTACCGCAGCAAGAGCTACTATTACAAGAATATTAGAATCAAACAAACCGCTTATTTGCCCCATCCAAAAATATGGTAACCCAAATGCCATCCGGGGAAGAGATCTAAATGCAAGTGCCAAAATTATAAGAACTACACCTGCAATGCCTAAATAACGTGAAAGTGCATATCCTGAGAGACTTGCCATGCTGATTGAAATAATTACTGTACCAACACCTACAATCATGGTGTTAACAAAATAATCATAAAATTCAGCTGTTTCGATAAAAAATGGGATTGAAAAAAGTATAATTACAGCAGTCCCTAAAATAATAAGTCTAATAACAAGAGAAGAAACTGAGAGATGTTTTCCAAATATTGAAAACAGAAATAGTGAAAATAAAATTGCTATAATAAAACAAACCATTACCACAAAATTTTCAGGAACCTTTTCAAGCCACAACTCACTATAATGTTCTAAAGTAGGTTCAAACCAGAATAGAGGTGTACGGGAATTTGCCTGTTTTTTTGTTTTCAGTGACTGTAGAAATGTCCAAAAAAAGGGGACACTATTGTAGAGTATGAAAATCCATAATGTAAGATGAATAATTAACCTGCCAATTGGATTTTTTATCTTTTGCACTTTAGCGCTCCTCTACCTGTTCTCGGTACAAGTATATTAAAAGAGGAATGAGAACAATCATTATTATTACCACTGTCAATACAGCACCAGCATTAGCCTTCCCCAATCTTTTTACAGTCATAGCAATCCTGTATAGATAAGTTTGCATTGTATCAGAGTGGAAGATAGGATTCATTCTGGTTAGAACAAATACATTGTCGAAAAGACGCAGCAAATCCATAACAGAAAATATAGCATTCAAAAGAAAAAGTGAGCGAAGCTGAGGTATAATTACATACCAAACCTGCTGTACTCTGTTTGCTCCATCTATAGAAGCTGAATCAATTAAATCACGCCTAAGCATTTGAAGACCGGCAAAGAAAATTACAAGCGCAAATGGAGTGGATATCCAAGTTGAGTGAATCAGGATTAATATTTTCATAGAAGTTTCATTAA
>CAYXUK010000167.1:0-2321 GCA_964468295.1 uncultured bacterium
AGGCAGTTACTCCTTCTCCCACTTCTGTTACTATCCCAGCCACATCCATATGAAGAGTTCCAGGTAGAGTAGGGTTAATTCCCAAGTCCCTTTTAAGGAGCTTATGATCAATAGGGTTCAGACTTGAGGCTTTCACCTCAACAACAACATGTCCTTGTTTTGCGCTAGGCTTATTAACTTCATCTTCAATAAATTTTGCAACCTCTCCATACTCATGGACCCTAAAAGCTTTCATTACTCCATGCTCCCTGGATTTTTATTCTCGCTCCTAAAGGATCCTAATTCCTCAAAAAATGCTTCCTCGCTACCTGTTGATTGTCGTAATTCTTCTCCCAGCCATTGGATACAATCCTCAAACTTATCAAATAAATAATTTTCAGGAATTAAACCAGGCACTAGATTGATACGCTTCAACATGAGGTAGGGTTGAGTTTGCAAACCTGTCATTACGACAGCAATGTTTCTCTTTTCCAAACTCAAAATAACTTCTTCTAATGCATACAGGCCTGTTTGATCAATATGCGGAACATTCATCATTCGGAAAATAACTACTCGGATATTGGGAAGGCTTTCCGCCATCGCCTGTAAAGCTGGGGCAAATCCAAAAAATAATGGCCCTGGGAAATGTTTGACATAAATGTTATCGGCAATGGACTCTGGAATATTTTCTTTCCACCATTGTCTACAGTTTTCCTTTAATGGTAAAACCTGAACCTCACTGCTCAACTGATCGCTCATTTGCTTCATAAAGAGAATAGACGATAGGATCAAGCCCACTGCAACTGCCTGAATAAGATCTACAAAAACCGTCATCCCTAGAACAATCAACATCACTATGGCATCAGTACGCGGTACTGATTTTATATGGCGGAACCCCTTATAGTCGATGATCCCGATTCCTACCGTAATCAATATCCCAGCCAACACTGGAATTGGGATTTCTTGTGCATAGTTTCCCAATCCCAGCAATGTAGTGAGAAGAACGATCCCATGGGTTAAGCCAGAAAGAGGTGTCCGACCTCCTGCATTAATGTTCACAAGTGTTCTCACTGTTGCCCCGGCACCTGGCAATCCGCCTATGCAACCAGCCATAATATTTCCAATGCCCTGACCCACCAGTTCACGGTTACTATGGTGTTTGGTCTTAGTGATGTTATCAGCAATTACTGAAGTCAACAGTGAATCTATCGCTCCCAATAAAGCGAGTGTCAAAGCAAGTTCGATAATTAATGTTATATCACTTCCATTAATATTGACTATAGTACCTAGTTTCACTTCAGGTAAGCTGGAAGGAATAGACCCTATGACCGGTACTTCCAATCCAACCCAAGTTGTTACGATAGTCATAGAGATAAGTGCCACCATTGTGCTTGGAACTGCTTTAGTGAATCTTGGAAATAAATATATTATCGCAACTGTAGAACTGGAAATAATTACAGCGTCCCAGTTTATTAGAGGCATGACATCCGGTATATGACTTAAAATATCGATAACATTTTTAGGCGAAGCTTGACCAATAAATGGAAATATCTGGAGGAGAATAATTATGCCGCCAATCCCTGACATAAAACCTGAAACAACGGGATATGGAATATATTTTATATAGGCACCTAATTGAAAGACTCCAAAAACAATTTGCGCTAAACCAGCTAAAACAAAAATACAAACAATAAAGCCCATCCCGGCTTCCAGGCTTCCATATTCTTCAATTGCTTTAATAACTACCAATGCGGAAACAACTGTCATCGGCCCTGTTGGTCCACTTATCTGGGTTGATGTGCCACCAAAAATGGCGGCAAAAATACCAAGGGCGATCGCGCCATAAAGTCCTGCGACCGGGCCAGCACCAGACTGAACTCCAAATGCTAAGGCTAGGGGTAATGCCACAATCGCCGCTGTTATGCCGCCAAAGATATCGCCATGTAAATTATCAAAGCGCCAGTTATGAATCAGTTTCATAATGCTCTAGCCTTTCATGCTCGTTTGTAAAACAAGTATTTTTTCTGGAGATCATATCGACTGTAAATAAAAATAGTGATGGAAGTTGATTATAGATCCCCTAATTAGTTTGTGAATGGAACCAGCACCCATCTAATTCCGTTTTAATTTATTTGAGAAAGGTTATCCAGAGTAAAGATATTCTTTTAAATATTTTCCTGTATAAGATTTTTTAGAATTTGCGATTTTTTCTGGCGTACCTTCGGCTAGTAGGAAACCTCCTCCATCTCCCCCATCGGGGCCAAGATCAATAATATGGTCTGCGGTCTTGATGATATCCATATTATGTTCGATGATTACTACTGTGTTTCCATTATCTACAA
>CAYXUK010000168.1:0-2310 GCA_964468295.1 uncultured bacterium
GACCCATCAATTTCGCTAGAGTAGAACAGTCTTGGAATGATGCATTCATACCCTGACCAAAAAAAGGGACCACTGCATGAGCTGCATCACCAATAAGTAGTGCCTTGTCCTCCCAATGCCATGGTTTGCAATACACCGAAGCAAGATCTCCTATTGGATTTTTTTGAAATTCTTCTACAAGGTTTGGCATCAGATCAATCGAATCAGGAAATTGCGACTGAAATAAATCTAAGATTTCTTTTTCGGTTCTTACAGTATCAAAACTGGTTTTACCTATCATTGGAAAAAATAAAGTACAAGTGAAGGAATAATCATTATTGGGCAGTGCAATAAGCATGTAATTACCCCTGGGCCAAATGTGCAAAGCATTCGGTTCGATCTGAAATTTTCCCGAATCCATAGCTGGTATTGTTAATTCTTTATATCCATGTCCCAGTGGCTTTTTCAAATATTTTATGTTTGCTTTCTCTACAATGGATTTTCTTAAAATTGATGCAGATCCATCACAACCAATGACTCTTTTGAAAGGCCATTCGATTTTTTCTAATGAATCGGACAATTGAAATAATAATTTATTTTGTTCTAAATCAGCTGATAATAACTGATGATTAAATTGAATAGTGACATTTCCCGTTTCTTCAGCCATATTCATAAGTTCCATGTTCAGTTGGGCGCGGGAAACAGAAAAGATCACTTCATTTTCTTTTTGTCCATAGGGTTGCAAGTTGGTGTTGCCGTTTAAGCCATGTATCATGCGTCCCTTCATGGGAATTGTATTGGGTTTAATTTTATCGTATAGACCGACTTCTTTGAGCGCATTGTTACCGCGTGCTGAAAGCGCCAAATTGATAGACCGCCCTGCTGAAATGGATTCCTTCCTCATATCCGAACGGCGTTCAAAAATTTCAACGCAATAACCTCGATGTGCTAGATAGGTAGCGAGAAGAGGTCCGGTCAAACCGGCGCCAATCAACGTAAACTTTTCTTTATTCACTAAGACTTTGTTCTAGCAGTTCTACAAAATCATACACTTCAGTATAACGGTTGAATAATGGATGAGGTGCTACACGGATTACATCTGGCTTTCTCCAATCGCATACCACCCCCTTTTTTTTAATTTTTTCAAAAGTATTTTTTCCTCCAGGTACTACTAGGGATAATTGACATCCTCGCTCCACAGGATTTACTGGGGTTATAATCGATACGTCTGGTAGGTTTTTTGCAATTAGATATTCCAGGAAACCTGTCAGTTTTTCACTTTTCACCCGGATAGCAGCCATTCCGACTTCATCAAATATTTCCATAGCAGCTAGTAATGGTGCCATTCCTATTACGGGTGCATTGCTTATTTGCCATCCCTCTGCTGTTTGAATTGGATCAAAATCAGGGCCCATTTCAAATCGAGTATTTTTATTGTGACCCCACCAACCGGTGAATCTTGGACCTGTCCAATTATGGTGTATATTATGTATAAAGATTCCTGCTGGAGATCCTGGTCCAGCGCATAAATATTTATATGAACACCAGGCCGCGAAGTCCACATTCCAATCGTGGAGATTCATTTTCAGATTACCTGCCCCATGGGCTAGATCAAACCCAACGAAAGCACCTGCTTTATGTCCAGCCTTCGTAATGGATTGCATATCAAAGACCTGTCCAGTATAATAGTTTACACCGCCCAAAATCACAGTAGCCAGTTCTTCATTAATATCCTTTACTGCAGCCAGAATATCTTTTGTTCTAAGAGTGGCTTCGCCCTTCCTTGGACTAAGTTCAATTAACGTATCCTCCGGGTCAAATCCATGGAATTTTATTTGGGATTTTATAGCATATTGGTCCGATGGGAATGTTCCTTTCTCAATAATGATTTTTTTTCTGTTTTCATTGGGTTGGTAAAATGATACCAATAGTAGGTGGATATTTACTGTTAGAGCATTCATGACCACCACTTCCGATGGTTGTGCCCCCACCAGCCTGGCAGTGTTTTTTATAAGTCTTTCATGAAAATTTTCCCAGCGACTATGTTGACCAAACAATCCTTTCTTTTCCCAAACAATCAATTCCTTTTCAATATATTTTCGAACTGATTTAGGCTGGATCCCAAGAGAATTCCCCGAAAAATATATTACATTCTCTTTATTATTGTTTTTTGGATAATGAAATTTATCTCGGTATGAACCAAGTGGATCATTCTGATCCATGGATTTTGCACAGGATCTAGAATTTTTGAAGGTCATGAAAAATGGCTAGCAGGTAGCCCCAGCCAGTCCAAGGCATTTTGAAAAAATAATTTGTCTTTTTGTTCATTAT
>CAYXUK010000169.1:0-2257 GCA_964468295.1 uncultured bacterium
ATTGCACCTACAATCGCAAAATTGATTCAAATACCATTTCCTAAATCCGTCGATGGAAAACCATTTGAAGTTTATTGAACCGTAATTTTATTTCCTTATACTGATTTCACAAAAAAATGGCAAGACTAATGAATTTGTATTTTTTACAATCGATTAAATCCGGTAAGTTTCTCGCTAATTTTTAACCTCGAATGAAGGAGATGACATGTCTGAAAATGTCAAAGAAATTACCTCAATGAATTTTAGTGATGAGGTATTGAAATCTGATACTCCGGTTCTGGTTGATTTTTGGGCAGAGTGGTGTGGCCCTTGTCGTGCAATCGGACCGGTAGTTGATGAGATAGCCAATGACTATGATGGTAAAGTTAGTGTTGGCAAATTAAACGTGGACAATGAGAATCAATTGGCCATGGAATATGGTGTACGGAGTATTCCTGCACTATTAATTTTCAATAATGGTACGGTAGTTAACCAAATCGTGGGTGCCGTTCCAAAAAATAGAATAACTGATATACTCGATACAGTTATTTCAAATTAATTAATATAGTGAATCGAAAGGTTATTATTATCGGCTCAGGCCCTGCTGGTCTAACAGCAGCTTTATATACAGCCAGAGCTAATTTAAACCCGTTGGTGTTTGAAGGAAGTCAACCTGGTGGTCAATTAACTATCACAACAGATGTGGAAAATTATCCTGGTTTTCCTGAAGGAATTATGGGACCCGAACTGATGGATAAATTCCGTGATCAAGCTAAAAGGTTTGGCGCCGAATGTCATTTTAAACATGTGACTAAGGTTGATTTTAGCAAGTCCCCATACAGAGTTTGGGTGGCAGATGAAGTTCATACAGCTGAAACAATCATTATCGCGACAGGCGCTTCTGCAAAAATGTTGGGTTTAAAAAGTGAGTCTGAATTGATAGGTTATGGTGTGTCGTCCTGCGCTACTTGTGATGGGTATTTTTTCAAGGATAAAAAAGTCATTGTTGTAGGCGGAGGAGACTCTGCGATGGAAGAAGCTACTTATCTCACAAAATTTGCTTCTGAGGTTATCATTGTACATCGTAGAGATGAATTTCGTGCATCAAAAATTATGGTTGATCGCGCTTTGAATAATCCGAAAATCAAAGTGGAATGGAATACCATTGTGACAGATATTCTTGGTACACAGAAAAAAGGCGTCCATGGCGTAATGCTCAAAGATACTCAGAATGGCAAAACTAGAGAGGAAGCTTGTGACGGCGTATTTATGGCTATTGGGCATATACCAAATACGGATTTATTTGCTGAAGATCTAGATGCAGATCAAGCCGGATATATTTTTACAAAAAATGGTAGTACTGCAACAAATTTGGAGGGTGTTTTTGCCTGCGGTGATGTTCAGGACCATGTTTATCGTCAGGCTGTAACTGCCGCTGGTTCGGGTTGTATGGCTGCCATAGATGCAGAAAGATATTTAGAGAACTTGCACGGTTAGAAAACCTTTCGATTTATCATTTCAATAAAAGGAGAAATGATGGATCAACAATTAAATTTAATTTTTGAACTTAAAGACCTTAAAAAAACTTATAAAGAAAATACAGTTTTAAGTATTGGCCGCTTGCAATTCCACCGTGGTACAATTTATGGTATTGTAGGACCGATTGGTTCAGGAAAAACAACTTTATTGAATATTATGGCAGGATTAGATAGCCAATCCTCTGGAACAATGAAGTATGATAATAATGAGTTTAAAACGAATTGGTTTGGAAAAATAAAACAAAACCTGGAAATCAAATTGGCCCAATTGGAAAGTTTGCCAAAAGTAAATAAAGTATCTGAAGTTATTAAGGAAATAGGGAATCAATCTATTGATCAAATTTACCCAAAATATTTACAAAGAGGGTCCGCGACATCACTAATGGACCGCAACGTATCTGATTTATCAACTGGTGAATTATACTGGTTAAATATGATCTATGCAGTGGAAAGCGATCCCCGTGTTCTTATGATTGATAATTATGGTATTTTTTCTGAAAAAAATATGGAGGATAAATTCCGTAAAAAACTCCGTCATATGAATAAAGAATTGGGTACGACAATTCTATTAACTGCGTCTAGCGATCAAATATTAAAAACAATTGCTTCCGTTCTCATTTACCTAGATAATGGACATGTTTCTAAAGTTAGAACTGGTATGAATAAAAAATCTGTTCGCCGATCTAAACCACGTAAATATAATAGAACTAAAAAAAGACCAATTCGCTGAATAAATCAGT
>CAYXUK010000170.1:0-2249 GCA_964468295.1 uncultured bacterium
TTTAGATATGTCGTTGATGCATATATATTCCATTTTAAAGGTATTAAATATCCCATTTATGAAAATATCCTCGCGGAATACAATGGTTGGTTTGGAAACGCATATTGGAACTTAAAAGTTAATGACAACTGCAAGAATTGTAATCAAGATATCACTAAAGATGAAAATTATTTTTCAGATACCTGGCGCTATATAACCATGCGCCAAAATAAATCAGGTAACATAGGACCTGGATCAAGATCATTGGTTGAGTATGCGTGGATAGAAAATCACTATCAAAATACGGATGGCTCAGGTATTGGTCGGGCAACCGGACTAGCTGTGAGATCAACGACAAGGTATAGCTGGATGTTAAACACAAATCGCAATGGACTTCGTTTCGATGGTGAATGTGCAGGCCAATATGGTCTTGTCCATCATGTGGTCTCACTTGGAACTAAAAGAGGATATAGATTAAAAGGAGATAAACATAATGTTTATCATGTGATGGCCTATGATAATTGGGATACGGATATTAATCTTGCTGCTCATAAATACTGCGGCGATTATGGTACGAGTGAGTTTGAAAAGAAAGTCCAAAATATGAAAGGTAATCATAATACGGATATTCATAATTCAATAGCTGGAAGAATGCTAAATTGCGCTTCACAAGATTGTGGAGATCAAGCGTTAACTGATAATGGAGCAAACGTTAAGAAAACAGATCCTAAATTCTTATTAAATCAGTCAGGAATTTGGTATGGTCGCCAATTCCCCATAGATAATAATGAAGGTCATTGGTCGCAGTCTTTTCCACAGTTAGAGCTTGAAGACCCATGGCTTGACAACAGAAATAGGCATCCTGAACAGCTGACCACAATATTTGGCTCTGATCCATTTGAGAATGACCGTATTCAATCTTACGATTTTAGGCCTAGAAAAGGATCGATTTTCATTGATGCTGGAAAAGTTATTGAGGGAATTAATGATGGACAGGATGAAAATTTCTATCATGCTTCAACTTACAGCAAACAAAATAGAAAATACGTTGGAGATGCTCCTGATATCGGTCCTTATGAGTATGGCGATTCGGTCTATTGGATTCCAGGATTTCGGACTGCTTATCCATCTATTCCGATACCTAGAGATGGTGCCAAAAATGTATCTTTAGAATATGGTCTTGCATGGAATTATCCTTGGAAAGAAAATTATAGTGGCACCTCTGCTACAGT
Organism: uncultured bacterium; assembly: GCA_964468295.1. GTDB lineage: Bacteria > Fidelibacterota > Marinisomatia > Marinisomatales > TCS55 > TCS55. The sequence goes on from CAYXUK010000170.1 coordinate 1,212, forward strand.
TGCAATCACTGGTCCAGGGCAAAATGTGGTAAAAACTTTTCAATATCCTAATAATGTTATGTTTGTAAAATTAAAGCCTGGAGGTAAATATACATGGAGAGTGACCGTTGATGGTGTTGCAGGTGATAGTTGGACATTTACAGCTCAAGATCAAGTTTATCCATTAAATGATCGTTCTTTAGATTTAACTATACAGGACAGCACCTACCTTCCTCAGCAATTTCAAAAACTTCTTGTTTCTAAAGACCATTATGCTTTTTTAAAATTTGATATTCCAATAGAAATCGATAATTCTTATAAAGTGAACATGAATCTAACGCCAGGGAAGGTATTTTCTTTAAAAGATGGTATTGTTCTATATAAATATAATTTTAAAGGATGGAATGAAAGATTTGATGGTAGCAACATTGGAGTTGTTGATAAAACTGATTTGACTCCAATTGATACTTTTCTCAATATTTCAGCAAATGAGAAAATATCTATCGATGTTGCTGCATATATTGATTCTATTGGCGAACATTCTTTTGCATTGTCAGGGCTTTCTCGGGATGATAGCGTTTATTTTTTCAGTAGAGATAAGCTGGTTTTGAACGGTGATTTTGATAGAAGTGTTGAAGATCATAATTCCGGCTACGCAACGCAAGTTGGTGTTTGGCCTAGTATATCTTTCTCCGGTGAATCAGTACTTGCCATTGATGAAGAAAAGAACATTTTGCCCAAACAGTTTGCCTTGCATGATAATTATCCAAACCCTTTCAATCCCAATACGACTATTCGTTTTGACCTTCCTAAAGAAATAGATGTATCAATTATTATATTTAATTTATTAGGTCAAAAAGTTAAAACTATTGATAAATCTCAAATGAATGCTGGATTTCATTCAATCACTTGGAATGGTACTAATAACCATGGAGCACAGGTTAGTGCAGGAATGTATTTATATCAACTTAGAACTAGTGATTTTGTGAAAACAAAAAAGATGGTTTTACTGAAATAGTTAGTAAAACACTTTAAAAATAGGAATGTATAAATGGCAAC
>CAYXUK010000171.1:0-2223 GCA_964468295.1 uncultured bacterium
CAGCCAAAAAATATAAAGATTATGTATGGCCCAAATCAGAGTATTGATTTGAGTGTTAGCAGCTATACAAAAGGGAAAATAGTGTTATATCATACATTCAGTCCGAGAGCGATGGAGGTAATTGATCTTCGTGAATAAGTGGCTCAAATTTATTATCAGTATTGGTATAAGCGGAGTAGGATTATATTATGCTTTTGGGCAGGTGGATTTTGATGAATTATGGTTCCATTTAAAATCTGTGGATTTGTTGTGGATGGCAATTGCAACGGTTTTGTTAATTTTTTCTGTAGCGATTCGAGCTGAAAGATGGCAGTTACTTTTAGAACCAATTGATAATATTCGATTTCATCCACTTTTTGCGGCAACAATGATCGGATATTTTGCTAATGTTATTTTACCCTTTCGATTGGGTGAACTATTACGTGCATATACAATTTCATCCCGTAAAAGTGTAGAAACATCAGCTGCGTTTGGAACTGTTTTATTAGATAGAACTTTGGATATGCTGGGTCTAGTTGGAACGATCCTGGTATTTAGTTGGTTTTATCCATTTGATTCTGGCGGCCGAAAAATAATGTTGTTTGTCGTATTAATTACAATTTTGGGATTTGGATTTATACTTGCCTTGGGGCGGGCCCAATCTCATTTAATGGAGCGTATTGAAAATTGGTCTATTTTTGAAAAAGCATTCGCCCATCGTATCTTAACCATTATAAACAGTTTAGTAGATGGATTAACTTCGATTAGAAGTACCAAGCATGTGGGACAAATCGTTTTGCACACAATTTTTATGTGGGTGGTTTATTTTAGTAGCACCTATGCTGTAATTCTTGCATCAGGAATAAACCTTTCATGGATTGAAGTTGGTGTTGTTCTAATCGCAACTTCATTGGCTATAGCTGTACCAGCTGCACCCAGTGCAGTGGGTACTTACCATGCCGCTGCTGTTTATGCTTTGACCGTATTTTTTTCCGTAGGAAGGGTAGAAGCCCAGGCGTTTGCGGTACTTTTGCATGCCGTTGGGTCTATACCTTTTGCTATTATTGGATTTATTTATTTTTTACGGAGTTCTGTGCATATTAAAGACATTTCCGGTCAACATATTATCGAATGAAAAAGTATGACACTATATTTCTTGATAGGGATGGAACCTTGAACCCTGATCCAGGATATATTAATGTTTTAGATCAGTTTGTATTTTACGATTTTACACTGCAGGCATTAAAAAATCTAAGCGAAGATGGAAATCGCTTTTGTATTGTTACCAATCAATCCGGTATTGATCGTGGCAAAATTAAAATAGATAATTTGAGTGAGATTCATAATTATATATTGAATCAATTTTATGAAAACGGAATAGAATTACTAGGTATTTATTATTGCCCTGACCATCCGGACCAAGCTACCCAATTTAGAAAACCGGGCCCAAGAATGTTTAAGCAAGCTTCGGAAGATCACAAAATTGATTTACAGCAGAGTATTATGATAGGTGATGCTTTATCCGATTTAGAAGCAGGCGTAAATTTAAGAATGGATACCATGTTGGTATTAACAGGAATAGGAAAAGATACCCAACAAAATTTAGGATCAATTTCACCAACTTATATTGTGCAAGATTTGATGGATGGTGCAAACAAACTAATAGGTATTAGATGAGAATTGGTGTTTTACTTGGAGGAAATTCTGCCGAAAGGGAAGTGTCGCTTGCTTCTGGGAAAGCCATATCGGCCGCTTGTAAAGAGCTGGGCCATGACGTTTTAGATCTTGATCCAGAATTCGATATGCAATTACTAGTCCCTGATTTATTAGCAGTGGATTTGGTATTTAATGGCCTCCATGGCGGTGATGGCGAGAATGGAGTTGTCCCGGGTTTTCTCCAAAGTTTAGGCGTGAAATACACTGGTTCGAAGACTGAAGCTTCTGCCATTTGCATGGATAAGCGTATAAGTAAAGCTTTAGTTCATCGGAAAAATTTATTAACGCCCAACTGGGTTTCCTTAGATAATAATGATCCATTATCCTCAGTTGGTGATATGGTATTTCCTATTGTAATAAAACCGAATGATCAGGGTAGCACAATTGGATTGACTATAGTAAATGATGAATCTGAATTAGATGACGCTATTAAGTTAGCACGCCAATTTGGAAATGTAGTGCTCATCGAAGAATTTATTGTTGGTAAAGAGATTACAGTTACGGTGATTGGGGATAAGGCTTATCCAA
>CAYXUK010000172.1:0-2202 GCA_964468295.1 uncultured bacterium
GTTTTGGTAATATCCCAGGGGTTGTTCGTGGTGCCGTGAATATCGTTAAAAGTCTGGATATCGGCTGAAAATAAGGGCACATTAGTTTTGCCAAAGATGATAGCACCGGCGTCAATCAGCTTTTGAACAGCATCTGCATTTGTTTTAGGAATATGATTTTTCCACACTTTGGCACCGCCTGTGGAAACAATGCCGGACACTTCGAAAGCATCTTTTACAGTCATCGGTAAGCCATGCAGTAAACCCCAGGAATCCCCCCTTGATATAGCTTTATCAGCACTCCGGGCACGCTCCATGGCCCGGTCTATATCCAGCTGAACAACGGCATTGATTTCGGGATTTATTTTTTCTATTTGGTTGAGATATGATGTGAGTATTTCAACAGATGAGGTTTCACCATTTTGAATGGCAGATAAAATTTCGACAGCGGATTGATACACAATTAATCGAAATCTAGAATGAATCTTTTCATAGATTCATAACAGTTGACCAAGCTGGCTAAACTGACCCATTCATCAACAGCATGAGCACCATGACCAGCTGGACCAAATAGGATAGAGGGTATACCTGCTTGTGAAGCAAGAGCTGAATCTGCCCAGTAGGACATACCATCATAATTTGTGTTACCGGCTGCTTTTTTGAGTTTTTGTACCAAATCATCCTTGGGAATTTCATTCGGAGGACGGTTGAATGTCTGCCGGGCTTTAACTTTGTGATCACCGTTGGTTTTCTCAACTGCAGATATCACGCGTTTCAATTCTCTATCCAATTTATCTTGAGATTCGCCGGGTAAAATGCGTCTTTCCCAATTCAGTTTTGACATGGCAGCGATCACACTCTGGCCAGTGCCCCCTGAAATTAAACCGGGATGAAGAGTGGCATGACCAAGGTATGGGTCGGGTTTTTCCTGGGCTAATTCCTGATTGATCAGTTCCAATTCATGTAATGCAGCTGCTAATGGGAAAATAGCGTTAATGCCTTGTTCCGGACGACTGCCATGAGCCGCCAAACCTTCAATTTCAATTTCAAACCATGCATATCCTTTATTGCTTATACCAATGGATTCTTCCGTAGGCTCCATAAATATTCCTAAAAATGGTTGTGCAGGGAGGGAGGGTAAATAATTTTCCACTAGGTGTTCCATGCCCATACTCAGGCTCTCTTCATCAGCCACAAAAGTAAAAACAAGAGAAATGGGACAAGGTTGATCTTTAAAATAAGCTGCCAGTCCCATTTGTACTGCACATCCTGCCAGCATATCATAGGTACCGCGGCCGTAAAGCTTGTCACCATCCTTGCGAAGGTTAAAGGGATCGTTCATTCCTTCAATACCCACCGTATCCAGATGGCCATTCATCAGTAGTATTTTTTCTGGGTTAGCTCCTTTGAGGAAGGCAGTGGTATTACAACGATCCCCATGAATAGTATGTACTTGTGTTGGAATGCCCAATTGATCAAAGTGGCGGGAAACATATTCGGCAATCTCGCGTTCCTCTTGACCCTCGGTGGAAAGGTCTGGATTTACTGAATTAATGTGAACCAGTTCAGTTAAGTATTGAATAAGTTGATCTTGCAATTTTTTGCTCCTATCTAAGCCCAAAGATACCGGCGAATGGAAAATAGATGCAACGACCTCAACACTATTGTAGATTTATGGCAGAATCAAACTTCAAAAGATAAAGGCATTGCCATGAAAAAGATATTTTTATTGATTATTATCGTTATTGCAGGGTGTAGCAAAAAGGAAATCACAACCGGTAATGCAGCTGCCGCAGAAAAAGTATTCGGTCTGAACTTTACCGCATCGGAACGCGATTCCCTATTGGACGGCTTGAATGAACGCCTTGGGCAATATGAACAATTGCGCACGATTGATTTACCAAACCATATCGGATATCCATTGTATTATAATCCATTAGTGGATGATGGTAATATGCCACGAGGAAGGGACCGTTTTCAATTCACTGAAATTCCTACCGTGCGGCCTAAGGATTTAGAACAGTGTGCTTTCATGACAATTCCTGAGCTAGCATACCTCATTCGAACCCAGAAGATAAAATCAGAAGAATTGACCCGGATGTATTTGGAACGCTTAAAGCGATATGGCCCTAAACTGGAATGTGTCGTCATGATCACGGAAACGTTAGCAATTCAGCAGGCTCGCAAAGCAGATTTAGAGATTGCACGGGGTAGATACCGTGG
>CAYXUK010000173.1:0-2186 GCA_964468295.1 uncultured bacterium
AATCGCTGATATATTTCCCCCATCCATTCCGCATCGCGCTGAGCCAAGTAATCATTCACGGTAATTAAATGTACGCCACGGCCAGTAAGTGCATTGAGGTAAATGGGAAAAGCAGCAACAAGTGTTTTACCTTCCCCCGTTTTCATTTCCGCTACATTACCACGATGGAGAATAATACCCCCTAAGATTTGGACATCATAAGGAACCATTTCCCAACTTAATTCACGACCAACTACCTTCCAATTGGAGCCACACATACGCCGACAGGTCTCCTTTACCATGGCAAAGGCTTCAGGAAGGATTTCTTCCAATTGATCATGTTCAGCTTTTAAAATGAATTTTTTTGCTTCATCTTTGTCACTTATTTCATCGGCTGCTTTTTCTTCTGCCACTTCTCTAGCAGCAATAACCGTAGCTTTCAGTTCCTGAGTACGAGCTTTTAATTCATCATCAGATTTCGAAAGAAGATTTTCAGCCAATTGGTTGATTTGATCTACCATTGGCATTAACTGTTTCATTTCCCGATCTGAACGGGACCCGAAAACCTTTTTAACCAGATTTTGTATCATGAAGGCTTTTTTTCTGTTTCTTTGGCTATTGTTTTATATACATTATCCAACACGCCATTAACAAAACTGGAACTTTCTTCGGTACTATATTGTTTCGCTATTTCAATAGCCTCACTGATAGATACTTTTGGTGGCACATCATCTACAAAACATATTTCACTGATGGCAACACACAATAGCAGACGGTCTAAAAGTGCTACCCGGTCAAACTCCCAATTATTGAGACGGCTTTTGATTTCCCCCTCACACCATTCTTTATTATCCACAGTCGAATCAAATAAATTCGTAATAAAATTGCACGTATTTTCATCGTAGGATTTCCGATCAAGTATATCCTGGAGAACTTTATTTCTGTCCTCATCTGCAATTTCATATGCATAAAGAGCCTGTAAGACGGCCTCGCGTCCCTGTCTTCGAGGATGAGAATTATTTGTTGCCACGTTCATCTTTAATATTTATAGTTTCAAATAAAGATTACAAAATATCCCGATTGAATTAATTCGTAATTGGATAAACCCAACCGAAAGTGTCATCAATTTCTTCTCGTTGAATCCCTAGCAATGTTTTTCTTAATTCTAGGGTAATAGCACCGAATTCTCCACTACCAACTGTATGCTTTACACCACCCTTTGTCACAAAACCAATTGGTGTAACAACAACCGCGGTACCAGTACAAAATACTTCATCAGCATTGATTAGTTCATTTATGGTTAAATCTCCCTCTATAACTTCCAAACCCATTAATTCTTTTGCAATACGGATTACGGAATCACGGGTAATTCCAGGTAAGATTGAGCCACCTAATTTTGGTGTTTTTAATATGTTTCCTGTCAAAGAAAAAAGGTTAGCTGCACCCATTTCTTCCACATAAGCTTCATCAGAAGCTTTCATGTAAATCACTTCGTTAAATCCTGCTGATTTTGCTTTAGAACCGGGCAATAGTGAAGCAGAATAATTACCAATTGCCTTTGCATTCCCAATTCCTTTTGGCGCGGCACGGTGATATTTCTCTGATACTATTAAATGTAAAGGTTTAACACCACCTTTGAAATATGGTCCAACCGGTGAAACAAAGACCATAAAAAGATAATCGGATGATGGTCCTACACTGATAGAAGGACTGGTACCAAAAGATATTGGGCGGATATACATGCTACCTTGCTTATAAGGTGGTACAAAATCAATATTATCACTAACGGTTTGCCCAACAGCCTCAAGAAAATAATCCTCAGTAATTTCAGGTATACAAATACGTTGGGTGGATTGACCCATCCTTTTTGCATTCATCTGCGGTCGAAATAATACAATTCGATCTTTTGCAGTATGATAAGCTTTTAGTCCTTCAAAAACGCCCTGTCCGTAATTCATCACACAAGATGCAGGCGACATTTTCACCTTTCCATAAGGAATTAATTCACCTTTAGCCCAAGCATTTCCTGCTTGACCTTCTGCTTGCCACATACTACGAGTCGGCAATACTTCAAATTTGAGATTTCCCCAATCAATATTTTGTTTTTTCATTTTTTTCTCATGTTAATAGTGAGCGGGCAACGACCAATTCCTGTATCTCTGATGTCCCTTCATATATTTGGGTAATTTTGGCATCCCGCATAAGTC
>CAYXUK010000174.1:0-2184 GCA_964468295.1 uncultured bacterium
TCAAATTATCAGCGATTTGGTTCGTAGTGGAACCAATATAAAAGATCGTAAACGGGCTGGGCTGATAGCTCACCAAGGGCTGCAGCTGAAAGGTTTGGCTGAAATCATTATACTGCCCATAAAGACGAATACTGACTGCTTGATTGAGTTGATAATTAACTCTGGTTCCTGCCAGATAACCAGAATAATACTCTTCCTTTCTATCCAGAGTTGTCATTTTTTGGAATTCAGAAAAGATGGAGAACTGCATTCGGCTCGAAACTTTCAGATCAGTCCAGACTGAGAAAGAATTACTGCGTCCTTTTTCGGGGACATCAAGGAAAGTTGCTTTCTCAATACTTTTTCCAAAGCTTCCACCAAAAGAGATTATTTTATTGAACTGACTATTTATACGAAGGCGAATTCTCCATAGTCCTGTTAAATCTGTATTTTTAAAATGATTGTATGGAATAGCGGTTATATTGGCAAATAATTGAGTCTGCCTAGGTAACGTGACATTTCCAAAAAAACTTGTATATCGTGTTTTAATTTGGCCATCAAAATTTGATTCTATACCGGAGTGAAATCCACCAATCACTTTGCTGATCACATTACCCAGTGTATAAACCCAGGCACTTTCCAGATAAATTCGGCGATGGTTATTGTTGGAAACAAATCCATTTTCAGCTCTGAATGTAGGAGATTTGTGGTCATAGCCAGTTTCTAAGCTCCAGTGTTCCGTATCACGCCTAAATTCAATTTCCAGCGCATTCCCGGCAAAAGACTCCCCATCGAAAGTAAATGTATTATTATCACCAAAAGTTGAGTTGCTCACCAATAAAGAGTCCGATGGTTCTTGAGTCTTACTAAATAATGTTTGAAACTCCACCTGATATGTTTTATTGAATTTATAACGCGTATCAAAACCAACTACGGATCCGCTGCCGTCATTGTCAACCATGCGGCGGTCGGTGGCGAGAATTCCAAAATTACTGGCTTCTTCCAATGTCCGCTTGAACCGGAAAATATTGGATACACTTCGTCCTCCTAAAAGAGAAAAACTCTGTTCTTCTCCTGGAATAATGTATGGCGAATCTTCGTCCAAGGCCGATAGCATGTACCAGGAGTTTTTCTGACCCCGATTAATCATTCGACCAGAAGCAGCAGGATTATTGATGGAGCGGGTATAAATTGCATCTATCCAGGTATTAATAAGGTCATTCCCTGCGTTAAAGAAAGGACGTTTTTCTGGAAAAAATAAAGCGAATGTTGTGTTCATATCCACTTGTTCAGCATCAGCTTCTACCTGGCTGTAATCAGGGTTAATGGTGAATTCAGCAACCCGATCAGAGCTCAGGCTGTATTTTACTCCCAAGGATGCCTGGCCCAGTGCCTTACCTTTTTGAAGCGTATTATTTTGATCAAGCTCGGAAATCTGGGAACCAACTATTGCAGGTAAAAACTCAATATTGCCTCTTTGTTTGATTCCTTGAATACCTTTTAATGTTCCCATTTGGCATAAAATACATGGGTCGGTTCGGTCAAGCCCGCCCCAGACGATTTGTGACCGTTTTTCACGGGGAAGGCTACGGTAAAATCCCACCTTCCATTCCTGCGCTTCTTTATCAGGAAAAGACAAACTTGAAAAAGGGATTGCCATTTCCACCTGGTAGCCGTTATCTGTTATTTTCCCCTGAGATTTATACACTATATCAAACGATGGATCGTCATTTCTGCCGTTACTCAATGCATCCATTTGAATACCGTAAGGATTTGATCCAATCATGGTACCATTATTAGCATCACCGTAAATATCCAAAAAAATTGCAACGTAATCATCCATCCAGGCTTGGTCACGGTTTTGGTATGACGCACGGATATCTTCCGGATGGGCAAAAGCCCAGAATGCTACATACAGGTTTTGGTCATCATAGGCAACCTTTACTTCTGTTTTTTCCGTTGGTATAATATTTTCCCCGGGCTCAATTTCTAAAAAATAATCAGTTCCTTTGGCTTTCCCCCACTCCAATTCTGTAAGGTTACCATCAATCTTTATTGCATTATAAATACGATTTATCTCTAAAATAGGATTTTCGAGAACATCCATCGCCTCCGCTTGCAAAATTGATCCTACAGACAAAATTCCTAAACCAATTAAGGTTAAAATATTTTGATAATAATTCATTCTTTTTCCTTAAAAAATAA
>CAYXUK010000175.1:0-2159 GCA_964468295.1 uncultured bacterium
CAGATATTGATTCGGCCATGAAAATGAATATCTGCCGTTGTGGTACATATCCAAGTATTAAAAAAGCAATAAACCGTGTTGCCGATAAACAAGTCAGTGCGGATGAATAATATAATGGATAGACGGGATTTTATTCGGGTTGTTTCCACAACAGGATCTGGACTGGTATTGGGCCTCTATTTACCCTATACCAACAAGCTGAATGGGAAAGCCAAGGCTCCCACTATTTTTGAACCGAATGTATGGATCAAAGTTCATCCCGATAATTCAGTGCTTATTATGGTTGGTAAATCTGAAATGGGGCAGGGCGTTTTAACATCCCTGCCTATGATCATTGCTGAAGAAATGGATTTAGACTGGTCAACAGTTAAAGTTCAACAGGCTCCTGCAGATAAAGATAAGTATGGTTCACAAATGACTGGTGGCAGCCGATCGATTGCAAGCTCGTGGAAGCAACTTAGGAAGGCTGGTGCCACCGCACGGAAAATGATGATTTCAGCAGCAGCAAAAGAATGGGATGTGCCAGCAGGTGATTGCATGACAAAGGCTAGTTATGTTATACATAATATGAGCAATAGAAAAATGTCCTATGGCTCATTAACAGAAAAAGCAAGCCAGATTCCTATTCCTAGGAGAGTATCACTGAAAAATCCCAACCAATTTTCCATTATTGGTAAAAATATAAAAAGAAAAGATACCCAACCCAAATTGAATGGGGAGGCCCAGTTTTCTATGGATGTGCAGCTGGAAGGAATGGTATATGCTACTGTTGTGCGCTCGCCAGTATTCGGTGGACAATTAAAAAGCTTTGACGAAGCAAGTGTCAGCGATATCCAAGGTGTCATAAAAATATTTAAGATTGAGTATGGTTTAGCGATTGTAGCCCGCTCCATTTGGGTTGCGATCAAAGCGGGCAAAAAGTTAAAGATCACTTGGGATAAAGGAGAGAATGATTCGCTAGATAGTAAAAAGATAAAAAAACTGCTCGTTGCAAAGAGCAAAAAACAGGGCGCCATCGCGCACAAAAAAGGTAACGTAAAAAAGGCCTTTAAATTGTCTGATAATCAGGTTAAAGCAGTGTACGAATCACCGTTCCAGGCCCATGCAACAATGGAACCAATGAATTGTACAGCCGATGTGCAGAAAAATAAATGCCGAATTTGGGCGGCCACCCAGGCACCTGCCCGGGCGCAAAAAATAGCTGCAAAAATTACCGGATTACCCGTTGAAAAAATTGAATTGAATGTGACTTACTTGGGCGGTGGATTTGGACGAAGAAGCATAAATGATTTTGTATATGACGCGGTTGAGATTTCTAAGGTAATGGAGAAACCCGTCAAGATGATTTGGACACGGGAGGAAGACATGCAGCATGATTATTATCGGCCTGCGAGTCTGCACGTTATGAAAGGTGCGATCGATAATGAAAATAATTTAACGGCATGGAATCACCGTGTTGTTGCACCTTCAATATTATTCTCTCAGTTGGTAAAAATTCCGTTTCCATTTAAAGAAAAACTTGATATTATATCTGTAGAAGGCGCAAAAAATATTCGATATGATATACCCAATATTTCGGTGGATTATAGAATGGCTAATACGCCTGTGCCAGTGGGTTGGTGGCGCTCTGTCTATGATTCCCAGAATGCATTCGCCAATGAATGTTTTATGGATGAATTAGCGGAAGCCGCTGGAAAAGACCCGGTTGAATTCAGATTGGAACTATTGCCAAAATCTTCTCGCGAAAGAAATGTATTAAATCTGGTGGCTAAAAAAGCTAATTGGAAGGGATTTAATAGCGGATCATATTATCAGGGAGTATCGTTTCACAAATCGTTTGGAACATATGTAGCCCAGGTGGCAAGGGTCGCTGTAAATGATAATACAATTAAGGTTAATGAAATACACTGTGCAGTGGATTGCGGCACAGTAATAAACCCTTCGATTGTAGAAGGCCAGATATCCGGGGCAATCATTTATGGATTATCGGCTGCTCTTAAAAGTAAAATTACGGTAAGTAATGGGCGTGTTGACCAAAGTAACTTTGATGACTTTGATGTGTTGCGGATGGATGAAACACCAAAGATACATGTATATTTGATTGAAAGTGATGCGGCGCCCACAGGTGTTGGCGAACCAGGATTACCGCCTGCTGCTCC
>CAYXUK010000176.1:0-2152 GCA_964468295.1 uncultured bacterium
CATGGATTAATTAATGCTCAAGAATATCATGGAAAAAATCTTATCGTATGAACCCCCGCTACTTAACAGAAACCCGTCTTAATTGGCGGGTTTTTTGTTTATGGGATGATGAGTAGATTAATGGTGTATGGTAAAGTTTATTTTACGAAGGAAGTTTGTAAAATAAACCCAACCTGCTTCGCCTGCTCCAATAGCAGGTTTATTAATGCAATTAAGTAATAGTAAAATCTGATAAGGATAATTAAATGAGAAGATATGTTTTTTGGTTTCTTTCTATAATGGCGATCGGCTGGTCGCAAACTTACGATCTAGCCATTACAGGAGGAAGAGTACTCGATCCAGCGAACCTTATTGATGATGTCCTAAATATCGCTATCAGTAACGGGCAAATTGTTAAAGTGACGCGCAAGCCGGTGAAGGCAAATCAGGTCATCGATGCGTCTGGTCTTGTAGTTGCCCCTGGATTCATTGATATTTTGGCTGGATATCCAAATCGTGATGAGTCTGCCATTTTCAAAGTTACCGATGGTGTGACAAGTATCGTATCCATGCATGGCGGACCTGTTGACGTTAAAAAATGGTATGGAGAAATAGAAGAGCAAGGATCTTATATACATTATGGTACGACCGTGGGCCATTCGAGTCTGAGACAGGCCGTAGGAATTGAAGACAGAAATACACCTGCCACTGCGGAGCAATTGGCGACAATGATCAGGCTGGCCGAAGAAGCCATCGATGCGGGAGCTTTGGGGATTGGCTTTGGTGTTCAGTATGTGCCTGGAGCAACGCGGGAAGAAGTATTGCGGCTGTTTGAGTTAGCTGTGGGAAAGGATGTTCCGTGTCACCTTCATGTCCGCTATTTGGGGCCGCATCCACCAGATAACAACAGCCTAGCCGCTATTCAGGAAGTTATCGCTGCTGCGACGGTTACGGGTGCATCTGTTCAAGTCGTACATATCGGCTCAATAGCTGGTCGGTCTATGAAGACAGCGCTCTGGATGATAGATGGCGCTCGTGAACACGGGATTGACATTATGGCTGACGTCTATCCATACACGGCAGGGTCAACCGGCCTCCAATCAACAGTGTTTGATCCCGGCTGGCAGGAGCGAATGGGTGGCATCAGCTACGGTGACATCGAGTTGGTAAAGACTGGCGAGCGTCTGACTGAAGAGTCGTTCAATCGCTATCGCCAGGGGAAGCGGATAGGGGTTATTGTTCATTTTATCCCTGAAGAGGCTGTGCAACTTGCGCTCGCGCACCCTTTTGTGATGGTTGCCAGTGATGGGGTCATCAGTGATGGTAGGGGACATCCCAGAGGCGCAGGTACTTTTTCCCGTGTGTTGGGAAAATATGTACGGGAACTGGGTGTCGTCTCTTTGAATGAAGCCGTTAGAAAGATGACGATCATGCCAGCAAGTAGACTTGAACAATCGGATCCCAATATGCGTAGAAAAGGTCGTCTTTCCGTAGATGCCGATGCTGACATCGTGGTCTTTGATCCTAAAACAGTGATTGACAAGGCTACGTTTTCTGAGCCAGCAATGAGGTCTGAAGGGATAGAATATGTAATCGTTGCTGGTAAGGTGGTGGTGAAAAAAGGCAAACTTCAGGAAAGAATAAAAGCCGGCAGACCCATTATTCACAAAAAATAGAATTGCAGAAGGAAAAAATAAATGAAATTTAATTTAACAGAATCTGAGAAAATTCCAGTTGAATGTGCAATTTTTTGTAAGTTTCGCTGAGTTTCAACCAAAGGAGATTCAAATGAAATTAAGTAAAATAGCCATCATTTTAAGCTTATCATTATTTTTGGTTGCTTGTTCCACTACAGCACCAGTATCCGTAGGTGGTCCAGTGGCGAAGGATATTGGATACGAGAACGTTATTAACATCAAATGGAAGCTGAAAAATTATATCATTGACGGACAAAGTTTTCCCATTGAGGAAAAACGTAAAAAAGATTACTATATTTTTAAGAAAAATAACCAAAAAGAAGAGGTGCTATACGGGAAAAAAGTGAAAGGTTCATGGGAATTTCTACCCCATGGGGAATTCATAATGTTGTACGATGAAAAAAAGGTTGTTTATGTTCCAGCAAGAATCACAGAGCTAACCAATGATAATCTAATGATAACTATCTTTGATATAA
>CAYXUK010000177.1:0-2143 GCA_964468295.1 uncultured bacterium
TGCTAAGAAAAGAGGTGTTAAATAAAAGAAAAAAACTTAAGCTTGATCTATTTCCCTATCTTATTAACCAAAGTAGGAAAATTACTCAGTTTCCGCAATTTTCAATAAATATTGACCATATTGGTTATTGGCTAGTTCATTACCCAATAATTGCAGTTGATCCTTATCAATATATTTCATCCTAAAAGCAATTTCTTCTATACAAGATATTTTCATCCCTTGACGTTTTTCTAATGTTTGAACAAATTGGGAAGCTTCCAATAGAGAATCATGGGTACCTGTATCCAGCCAGGCATACCCACGTCCCATTTGTTCTACCTGTAACCGATCCTGGTTGAGATAATATTGATTCACATCTGTGATTTCTAACTCTCCCCTTGGGGATGGCTTTTGATTTTTAGCTACTTCAACCACATCATTCGGATAAAAGTACAATCCAGATATCGCATAATTACTCTTGGGGTTTAATGGTTTTTCTTCGATTGATATCGCATTGCCATTTTGGTCAAATCCTACTACACCATATCTTTCCGGATTATTCACATAATAACCAAAAACTATTGCATCTTTTGAAGATTGAACTACTTTAACACTTTCCTGTAAACGCTCCGGAAGACGCCCCCCATAAAAAACATTATCTCCAAGAATGAGAGATACATCATCATTCCCAATAAATTCTTCTCCTAAAATAAATGCCTGAGCTAATCCATCCGGGGAGGGCTGTACTATATAGGAAAATGATAAACCTAATTGAGATCCATCTCCTAAAAGTGATTCATATTTTGGTGTATCTTCCGGCGTAGAAATAACTAGAATATCCTTAATCCCTGCCAACATCAGCGTTGATAATGGATAATAAACCATTGGTTTATCATAAATTGGCATCAGTTGTTTGCTGGCCACTTTTGTTACGGGGTAAAGCCGTGTTCCGCTACCCCCAGCTAGGATTATTCCTTTCATAATATCTTCAATTGATGATAGAACTGTTTCTAATTATTGGTGATTGTAGTTTGAAGTTAAGCAAATGTTCCTTTTTTCTGAGAAATAAAGTTTATCTATTTTTATCCCGATTGAAAGCCATAATTTATCTTATGCGACTTATTATTATCCTCCCTCTCATTTTTTCATCTGCTTTGGGGCAGAATTATACCTGGCCAACAGATGTGGGTAAACATCTTTCATCCAATTTTGGTGAATTCCGTACAACCGGTTATCATTTGGGGCTGGATATCAAAACCAAAGGGACAACTGGACATCCAATCTATGCAGTTGATGATGGAATTATTTCACGGATTGTGACTAATTATTCTGGATTTGGTCGTGCCCTTTATCTAACCCTTAATGATGGACAAACTGCTGTTTATGCACATTTAAGCAAATTCACACCAAAACTGGAACGGCGCCTGAAACAAGAGCAAGAAGCACAACAATCTTATGTGACAAATATATTCTTATCTAGTGATGAATTTCAGTTTTCAAAAGGTGATATCATTGCGTATTCTGGTAATACAGGATTTTCATTTGGCCCCCATCTCCATTTCGAAATTCGCAATACATTTGGGCAAACTCTAAACCCTTTGACAAACGGATTAAATCAGGATGATCGACTGGCACCGATTGTTGAAAAACTCGCATTTATTCCATTAAACAATGATAGTTGGGTCAATGGAAATCAACTTCCCCAAAACTTTCCTGTATTTAGAGATAAAAAAGGGGATTATCTCTTCCCTGATACTATCAATATTTCTGGAATGCTCGGCATGTCAATCAAAGCTTACGATAAACGGCAAGGTGCCAATAACATTTACCAGCCTCATCGTATTGAAGTTTATATTGATGAAAAGCTGCATCATTATCTTCAGTTTGACCGCCTGGATTATAATTGGCTACCAACTGCAAACTATATCCGAGATTATCGCAATGCACGCTTGAATATGGGCGATTTTATTAAACTGTATCAAAATGATACTGATCCGAAAGTCCCCATCCATAACAATGCTACTAATGGCATATTAAATATTAGCCCAGGATATCATTCTGTAAAAATTCTCCTCATGGATGTCCTTAAAAATACCCGTATTGTTCATGGAACTGTTTTTTCAATGGCACCTTTTCAAATGACTTTAGAAAAATTGGGTGAGAC
>CAYXUK010000178.1:0-2126 GCA_964468295.1 uncultured bacterium
TCACTTCCGGAAACAATGGCGCCGGCATGGCCCATGCGACGTCCAGGAGGCGCTGTTTGACCGGCAATGAACCCCACCACTGGTTTGGACATATTATCTTTGGCCCAACGGGCAGCTTCATTTTCCATTTGACCACCAATTTCACCAATCATTACTACACCATCCGTTTCTGGGTCATTTTCGAATAATTCTAATATTTCCATCATGGTAGTGCCAATAATTGGATCGCCGCCAATACCGATGGCGGTAGTTTGACCAAGCCCGACATCACTCAATTGCCCGATAGCTTCATAGGTGAGGGTGCCTGATTTGGAAACTACACCAATACGTCCTTCTTGACAGATAAATCCTGGCATGATACCCAATTTGCATTCGCCTACAGTGATAATGCCGGGACAGTTGGGACCAACCAGGCCAGTACCGTTTTGATCAATGATCCGTTTTGCCTTTACCATATCCCGTACTGGAATACCTTCTGTAATGCATACAACCAATCCGACCTCGGCATTGGATGCTTCGATAATCGCTTCGGCCGCAAAGGGGGGTGGCACAAAAATAATAGAAACATTTGCTTTTTCTTGTGCGCATGCCTCTTTCACTGTATTATATACAGGGATACTATCATCTAGAGCCATCTGGCCACCTTTTCCCGGGGTAACGCCAGCAACAATATTTGTACCGTATGCTAGCATTTGGGTGGCGTGGAAAGTTCCTTCCGAACCGGTAATGCCCTGAACGACGACTCGTGAATCTTTATTGACTAAAATTGACATTTCACGATTTCCTAATTCCTTATGGCCGCATCAACCACCTTAGTAGCTGCATCCTGCATATTGTTTGCAGGGATGATGGCCAAACCTGATTCGGATAAAATGGTTTTGGCTTCTTGTGCATTTGTTCCTTCCAATCGGACCACGACAGGTACTTCTAATCCCAGTTCTTTCACAGCTTGGATTACACCATTGGCCACCCGATCGCAGCGTACAATACCACCAAAAATATTAATTAAAATGGCTTTTACATGATCATCAGAAAGAATGATCTTAAATCCATTTTTCACTGTTTCAGCGCTGGCAGCGCCACCCACATCCAAAAAGTTAGCTGGTTCTCCACCAGCCAGTTTAATAATGTCCATGGTGGCCATCGCTAGACCAGCCCCATTTACCATACAGCCCACATTTCCATCTAATTTGATGTAATTGAGATCATATTCGCTGGCTTGCATTTCAGTTGGGTCTTCTTCATGCTTATCGTGGAGTTTGGCAATGTCCGGTTGGCGGTAAAGTGCATTATCGTCAAAATTAAATTTTGCATCCAGTGCTATCACACGATCGTCGTCGGTTAATACCAGCGGATTAATTTCAACCAGTGAGGCATCTGTTTCCACATAGCATTGATACATTTTCATGAACATCGTAATCGCTGTTTTGAGTGGTTCTTCCCCAAGGCCAAGGCCAAGGCCAAGCTTTCGTGCCTGAGATGCTTTCATACCAATCAGAGGATCAATCCAAACCTTAATTATTTTTTCTGGTGTTTCTGCTGCCACTTTTTCGATTTCAACCCCGCCTTCAGTGGAAACCATGAATACGTCTTTCGTTTTTGCTCGATCTAAAGTCAGGGCGCAATAATATTCTTTTTGGATGTCCAGAGCTTCAGTGATGTACACTTTACGGACTTTTTGTCCCCCAACTCCTGTTTGAGGAGTAACCAAATTCATCCCAAGCATTTTATTCACATTTTCAATCGCATCTTTTGTAGTAGGGCAGTATTTGACGCCGCCGCCTTTTCCGCGACCTCCAGCGTGAATTTGTGCCTTTACCATCACTGCGTCGGAACTGAATTCCTGTTGCACTTTTTCGATTGTTGGGGAAGCATCAGCCATTTTCTCAATCACATAACCATCTTGTATGGGTATGCCATAGCGTTTAAAAATATTCTTTCCCTGGAATTCATGAATTTTCATAGATCAATTCCGGATTATCGTGCCGTTGTTTCCTTCAATAGCTTCAAC
Source organism: uncultured bacterium (assembly GCA_964468295.1). Classification (GTDB taxonomy): domain Bacteria; phylum Fidelibacterota; class Marinisomatia; order Marinisomatales; family TCS55; genus TCS55. The sequence goes on from CAYXUK010000178.1 coordinate 2,012, forward strand.
AACTCCGTCGATGGATGTAATCACAACCTTATCTCCATGATATTTCAGGAAATATAAAGCTGCCTTAATTTTTGTGCCCATCGTTCCTGATTGGAAATGGCCTTCTGCATGATAA
>CAYXUK010000179.1:0-2067 GCA_964468295.1 uncultured bacterium
CCCAAATAAGGCGATGGCTAAAACATAGATAGTAAAATTTAATCTCATGTGTACTGTTTACCTTTTTTAAAGAATATTTACTACTATATTATTTTTTTAATCATTTTATGACATGAAGCTACGAATAATTAGAATGCAATATTCGCCCCAAAACGCCAGTTTCTTGTGTAGTTAAAAGGGGTAATACTATTATCGGAAATCCACAATCCATGTGCTCTCTCAAAAAGGTTGTCCACGCTTGCAGTAAACTCTATATTTTTATAGTTGTAATTAAACGTGAGATCTGTTGTGTAATACGCATTTTGCTTTTGGTTAAAATTGTTGTTCCAATCATTAAGGGCATATTGTTCGCTACGATATTTTTGCGTTAGGATAAGTCTTGAATTTTGGGTTGGGTTATAGTGCAAACTAAACGTCACATTATGTGCGGATACTCCGGGCACATCATTCCCGTCACAGTTATCATTACAAAGGCCTGATAAGTCCTCATCCACAATTGCTTGCGTGTAGGCATAATTTATAACAGCAGAAATGGACTTATTGAAAGAATGTTTATTCTGTATTTCGAGCCCATACTTTGTCGATTCGTCGAGATTTCCAGTCACAAATGTTGCGGGATTTAATCGTATTTCATCATCCAACTTCGAGTAAAAAACAGTAATTGCTAATTTATTGTTCGATGTTTTATGGTTTAATCCAATATTAAGGGTTTTGGATTTTGCTGGATCCAAAAAGCCGTTAAACTGTCCAGTACTATTAAATAAGGCATCAATATTTGCTGTTTGAAAGGCATAATTAAAATTAGAAAAGATACTTAATTTCTCATTAATGGATTTGTTGACCCCTATATCATAAGCCTGCAAATTGTAACTTTCAGGACTACCGTTAAACGTGTAACCTACCCACTCTTGTCTTGCGCCGAGTGATATAGTAGCCGTATCAAAGTAGTAGTAGGCCTGACCATATGCTCCTATATTATCTTTTTTAGTGGTGCTAGGGGCGCCAAAACCAATATCCTGTTGGCGGTTTCCCGTCCACCTTTGAAAGCCTGTAATAAATTTTACGGGGCCATTGGTGATGATTATATTTCCATCAAGAATATCGGTTTTATACCTTTGGGGACTGAATATTACTGATTCTCTATATTCATTGAAATAACTTAATGTTGTTTCAATATGCTCTCCCAGTTTTAGGGTGCCACCAAGATTTAATCTGTCTGAGTTGGTCAATGCATTTTGAAAGTTTGTGGGGTTGTTTGCTGTATTTAAATTTGAAGCTGGATTCTGTTTGAATTGGCTCAAAGTCATTGAATTTTGATATCGCATTTCAGAACCCGAGTTTTCTTTTTCTATAAAAAACTCACTGGATTTTGTGGGTTTATATTTTACTTTTACCTTGTATAAAAACCTATCGCCTTCATTTCGTTTACCACTTGGGTCTTTATCAGTAAAACCTCCTTGTTGGTAAGTATCTGCAAAGGCAGAAATTTCAAATTTATCTAAGGATGCACCCGTATTGATCGATGTGGTTGATATCCCATAATTTCCTAATGAACCTGTGATATTGGTTTGGGTTGTATTGCGGGTATATATCTGAATAGTTCCAGACATTGCACTATCTCCATATACTACCGAACCACTTCCTTTCGTTATTTCAATGCGCTCAATATTTCTAATGGGGATGGTACTTAAGTTTTGAGGACTGAGATCAATATTATTCAGTCTTCTGCCATCAACCGTGATTACTAAAGACCGATAGCCTTGGTTCTGACCAAAGCCACGCATATCGACTTTTTGACTCAGCTGATTTCCAGAGCTTGGTTGAATGTCTAATGAGGTATTCTGTTCCAAAAAATCAAAAATCGTCGCTGCACCGGATTTTACGATATCTTCGTAGCTATATACCTCTGAAGCGTAGGTTGCTTTTGTGTCCAGGGTTTCTATCTTGGTAGCTTTTACTTTGACCGGTTCTAGGAAAATTTTATTTTCATTTTGTTCTTCTGTTGTATCAGCAAGAACTGTATTGGGTATTAAGATGGAAATAAGGAATATGTTTAATAAAAAAAAT
>CAYXUK010000180.1:0-2038 GCA_964468295.1 uncultured bacterium
AAATATCTTTACCGATCAAATGGTAATTTGCTGGCCACCATTTCTTAAAAGAAGAATCCTCAGTGCCATATCCGGGTGCGGTTACATAATTAATTAGGGCATCAAACCACACATAGGTCACATAATCTTCATCAAATGGCAGTTCAATACCCCAATTCAATCGAGATTTTGGTCTTGAAATACATAAGTCACTTAACGGTTGTTGTAAAAAACCAAGAATTTCATTATTACGATGTTTTGGTTGAATAAATGACTCATGTTTTTCAATATATTCAATAAGCTGACTTTGGTAATCGCTCATTTTAAAAAAATAATTTTTTTCCTGTAATTCCTTGATATCATGAAACTGTCCGCTGTCCGCTTCCTTTTCAGTAATAAATCTCTCTTCGGATACAGAGTATAATCCTTTGTATTCATCTGTATAAATATCACCTTTATCAAAAACTTGCTGCAAAAATCCCTGAACTACTTGCTTATGTCTTGGCTCTGTAGTGCGGATGAAGTCATCATTGGAAATATGCAATTCCTTCCATAATTTTATGAATTGTGGCGCCATTTTGTCACAATGCTGCTGGGGGTCTACATTACGCTCTACCGCAGCCTGTTGTACTTTTTGCCCATGTTCATCCAAACCAGTTAGAAAAAACGTATCATATCCTAGATTTCGATGAAAACGTGCTAGTACATCAGCCAATATTGTCGTATAGGCATGACCGATGTGCGGTTTATCATTAACATAGTAAATAGGAGTTGTGATATAAAAAGTATTTGACATTATTTGCTACCAGTAAATCTACTTATATAGACTCTGTTGGATGCCAATCAAAAAATTTGTCAATATTAATGGCATGTAAAGATTCTTTCGAGGAGCAATAATTGTTTCTTCAATTATATTATTGATTTTATCAAAGTTAGCATTTGGAAAATTGGTGTTAAATTCCCGCAAATCGGTGGACATGCCATTGATAACATCAGAGTTATTGATACCCACTCGTTGCAAATAAGCTTGTTTTAACCACCATTGCAATAAAAAAAGGTGGAATTCGAATTCATAAAAATTATTTTTTGCCATCCTACTGTAATTATGATTGAACGAACGCCAATTTTCTACGTGTTCTTCCGATACTAGATTGCTCAACATTTTCACCAATTCCAAAATATCCTTCTTACCAAAGTCTGTCAATGCAAGTGCTCGACGCATATCACCATCAGCTATATTTGCAGCGAATTGCGCTAAATAATCTTCAACGCCCGATGACAACAGATAACCAACGACTTCATCTCTTTTTAATGCAGGAAAATCCAAGCATTGACAACGTGATAAAATTGTCGGTAATAAATCAGCTTTATAATCGGTAACCAAAATAAAAGTTGTATTATTAGGCGGCTCTTCGAGAATTTTTAATATTGCATTGGCAGATGAAGCATCGCCTGTACACAGCATATGAGCATCATAAATCAAAACTATCTTGCGACTAGTTAGAATTGATTTAAGGTACAAATCTCTCTGTAGTTTCCTGATATGACTGATTGGAATCGTGTTGGCTTTTGGAAAAGTGATTTTATAAAATGGATTTTTTGCCTTAATCTTGATTGCATCTAATAGTGCTGCTGCATCAGCATTACCTGATGATTTTACCTCACGTGGCATGGGTACGATCAATTTTAAATGTTCGTGCTGTAATAATCTAAAACGACGGCAGGAAGCACATTCTCCACAGGGACCATCAATAGCAGTACAGTTAATATACGTAGCGAATTTGAGTGCTATGGCTTCCTTACCGGATCCCCTGGATCCTGAGAAAAGATACGCATTAGCAATGCGATGGTTTCTTTTTAACTGACTTAACTTACTCCAAATAGACTGCTGAATATTAAGCTTAATAAAAGTCATCTTTTCATCAACCATTTTTCAGGATTTAATTTTTGTCCATGCCCCCAAATCTCGAAATGTAATTTTGAACCATCAATGGAACCTGCATCACCCATGTAGGCGATGATATCACCAGCCTGAACCTCACTTTCTTCATTAGTTTCC
>CAYXUK010000181.1:0-1998 GCA_964468295.1 uncultured bacterium
AATATTTTGCCGATTTTGAATTGGGTAATGAAGTGGTTTATGGTACGGGACAGACCGATATCCAGCAATACGAGATTTATGTGAACTCCAGCCCACTTAACGTGGTTTCAACAGAAATATTATTTGGTCATTATAATCTTTCCTACAACTATCCCAATCCTTTTAATCCAGTGACTAAGATTAATTTCTCTATACCCACATCCGAATTTGTATCTGTAAAAGTTTATGATATTAATGGTACCGAATTAATAACACTGGTTAGTGAAACATTGTCCATTGGGGAACACAGCGTGGAATGGGATGGGACTAATTATCCCAGCGGTATTTATATTGCCCAGATATCCAATGGCAATTATTTTAAGACGGTAAAAATGCTCTTGGTCAAATAGTATTAATAAGGGCATTTTTACACACAAAATGAAATTCAGCGTAATATTATTTTTTGGTATTGTATTTGGATCAAATCTTGAGACGGATTCAACCCAAAAGGAAATTTATTTTCCAGCAACAGTCACATCGTCTAAAGGGATTAAGGTTGATGTCGCAGCATTGGCAAAAACGCACACCATGGTTGTCATTTCCATAAAAGCAACCTGGTGTCCGGTCTGTCGGCAGCAATTGCAAAGAATTAAAGAGCAACTGAGTGATTTCGAAAAATGTAATGCCAGTTTTCTGGTATTATCCCCTGGTAGCAACGAAGCAGTGCAGGAAGTAAAATTCAATACTGACTTCCCTTTCCCGTTCATTGCTGATCAAAAATTATCTATCGCAAAAAAACTGGACTTAATTCTATCACCAAAAGAAATTATGCCTGCGATCGTTATTCTCAATAAGGATTTATCCGTTAAATGGATTCAAAAGGGAAGAAATGCTCTGAATTTTGGAGATGCGGAACTGAAAGAATACCTCGGCTGTGCAAATTGGATTTGAGTTTACTACACCATGTATTGATTGTATTTTTGAATTGGTGTACAATAATGTTATGTTTACTAAGACCGATGACCGGATTGTTGGTCTTTGGGAATACCAGCGGAAAGGTCTGGGTATGATCTTGGCCGGTATTAGTATCATTTTCTTTTGGTATTAAGAATGCGGTGATTAAAGAAATGGAAATTTTACGTACACCTGAGGAAAGATTTTCTGATCTATCTGATTATCCATTTGAACCGCATTATCTACAATGTGATAAGGTGCGTATTCACTACTTGGATGAAGGCAATAGTGATAGTGAAACGGTTTTGCTTATTCATGGAGAACCTTCCTGGTCCTATCTATACCGTAAAATGATACCAATCATTGCAGGTGCTGGGCATAGAGTAGTTGTACCAGACCTGGTGGGTTTTGGCAAATCAGACAAGCCAGTTGACCAAGAAGATTACACTTATCAAAAACATGTAGATTGGATGAAAGCTTTGGTCCAAGAACTAGATCTTAAGGATATTACACTTTTCTGCCAGGATTGGGGTGGTTTGATCGGTCTGCGCATTGCGGCGGAACAAGAGGAAAGATTCAAGCGCGTTGTGGCAGCCAATACATTCTTGCCCACCGGCGAATATAAAACACCGGAGGCGTTCATCCAGTGGCAACAATTTTCTCAAAATACGCCTGTTTTCAAGGTTGGTAAGATTATTGCATCTGGCTGTGTGGCAAAAATGAGCGCAGAAGTACGGAACGCCTATGATGCTCCTTTCCCAAGTGAGGAGTATAAAGCTGGTGCCCGGCGCTTTCCCATGCTGGTTCCAACAAGCCCGAGTGATCCTGCTTCTGAGCCGAACCGTAAGGCATGGGATGTCCTAAAAAAATGGCAAAAGCCATTTTTGACTGCTTTCAGTGATTCTGACCCTATCACTGCCGGCGGAGACAGTTATTTCCAAAAGTTAATACCAGGTACCCAGGGTCAGTCGCACACAACCATCAAGGGTGCGGGACATTTTTTACAAGAGGAAAAAGGACCGGAACTTGCCCACATAGTGGTAGACTTTATCAATAATAATAGTG
>CAYXUK010000182.1:0-1959 GCA_964468295.1 uncultured bacterium
TTAAGTCCACTTCTGAGGCTGGTTTGCTGTAATCAGAATCCATGGCTTTCTGGATATCTTCTTGATGATCCATAAGCCAAATTTCAATAGACTTTAGTTTTGTATTTCGCTCTCGAAAACTGGTATTACGTATCGTTTGGCGGTGTTTCAGTTGTCTTTGGAAAACGTTTTCTATTCTGGATTGAATTTCATTCATAATTGTTGTTTAACTTAACGACGGAGTTTAAAAATTCCTAATAGGGCTAACATAATACCAAGTGAAATAACAATAACTGCACCAGTGTATTAATTAATGTTTGCATCAATTAATACCGGTGCGGTTTATGGGGACCCAATGACCATATAATCTGAATGGTTGTTTTAAGATGTTTTTTATGATGATTCGAATCTTCAAATTGTCCAATTTTTAAACGCAATACTGCTGATTCTTCTACGGGGATGAAGCCAAAAAATATTGATGGATTCATACTTCCATCATCCGCCAAATCTAATGACCAATAATCTACCATTGCGCCAAAATTATATGCTTTATTGAACTGGAAATTGACCATCACATAAGCTGCTGTAAGCAATTCATCTGGATGAACTGCTTTTTCCATGTATTCATCTTCCAAACTGTGCTGTAAAACTTCTGCCTGGATTGTCAAGGACCGATATTTGTTTGGACGCCATTTATATTTTAAATCAGCACCCAAAATTCCTTCATCTTGTCTTGAGTATCCACTTAAGCCTAATTCGAGGTGATTTACATCATTCAGTTCAAAGAAATGGGACCAGCGGACTGTAAATGAATTGCTTTGCTTATCACTTCCATGATCTTTTTCATCGTGAACATGGTGATCTTTATCCTCATCATGATCTTCATCTTTCTCATGATCACTATGATTATGACTGCCAATTCCTGAGTCAAAATAGCTCAAAGAAAAATTGCTGTACCAAGACAGTGGTAGAAATACATTAGTTTCAACACCTGTGGCAGACCAGAATTTTTCACCCAATATTTTGGCCATACCATATGGCGCTTCAATATAAGGGAATAGGTGAGCATGGGTTTGGTTAATCTTTCCAAGATCAGGCCTAAATTTTCCTGCACGTATTCCAAGACCAAATGGGAGCCCTTTTTCAATTGTCATTACGGCTTCTTCTAATTCTATTGGAGAACTATCATTGTGTTTGTACAGATAGATATCAGCCTGGGCAAAGGGGTTTACATATCCTTGGATTGCCATTTCAATCCCAGAGCTTAATGAACTAGTATTTTTATTGAGATGATCTATCACTAAATCACCTATCACACTGAATTGAGGGTTAGCCGTTGTCTGGCCAAAAATAAATGTTGTGAATAATATTTCCCCAACTAATTTTTTCAACATATTATCCTTCAATTTTGTATACTGATTATTCGAAAATCCTCTATAAAAAGAAAACACCAGATATTATTAAGACAATTTGAGCATTTATGAAATTGATGCTAAATATCCTAAATTGTGGGTTCGTTCATGCTCTATGCCTTAGTAAAACTGATTTCAATTGCAGGTATTCGAACTTTTTTTAATCGAATCTCTTCGCAAAATTTAGATCAAATACCAAAAGAGGGAGCCGTTATTTTTGTATGTAACCACCCTAATACAATGATGGATCCTTTAATTGTAGGAAGTACATGCGGCCGAAATCTATATTTTTTTGCTAAATCAACTATATTTAATAATTTTTTTACACATTGGGTATTAAACAGGCTAAGGGTGATACCTGTTTACCGTAAGCAGGATGATCCGAAACAGACTAATAAAAATATTGATACATTTTATAAAGGATACGAGATCCTTAAATCGGGTGAATCATTTCTTATTTTCCCTGAAGGTACTTCTACCGGCGACCGAACCTTAGGGAAAATCAAGACCGGAGCTGCCCGCATTGGATTTGGGGCCATAGAAAATAATAACTGGAAGCTCAATATCT
>CAYXUK010000183.1:0-1956 GCA_964468295.1 uncultured bacterium
AGTCAAAACAATCGTCTGTCGACGACCTTCCAATACTCCGTGCTTTTCAACAACAGCAATGTCAGAAAGCATATCTATAACGCGGTTCAATAGATCTATCCCTAAATCAGTACGAGATAGCTCACGACCTCTATACATGAGTGTAACTTTAAGTTTACACCCATCTGATAGAAACTGTCTACCACGGTTTACTTTGGTTAATAAATCATGATCATCAATTCTTGGTCTGACACGTAACTCTTTAATTTTTATAACGTGTTGTTTCTTCTTACTGGCCTGCTGTTTTTTCTTTTCCTCGTATTTGAGTTTTCCATAATTAAGTATTTTAGCTACGGGCGGCTTGGCATTCGGTGCTACTTCAATCAAATCCAGTCCGACTTCTTTCGCCCGAGCAATGGCATCGTCAAGTTCCATTACGCCTAATTGTTCACCAGTTTCAGATATTAACCGTACTTCATCAGAACGGATTTTTTCATTTATTCTTATTTTATCTACTTTCGCGATAGGGCTGACTCCTTTGTTTATTTTCATTATTCAGGGTTTTTAATAACTGCTCAACTTTTATAGAACCCTGATCTCCAATAAAGCGCCGGCGAACCGACACAGTTTTTTCAGCTGCTTCCTTTTCTCCAACGATAACCATGACAGGTATCTTATTTATTTCTGCCTGGCGAATTTTGGCACCTATTTTTTCTGGTCTCTCATCTAATTTAGTTCTAATACCAGCGGCAATAAATTTTTTCTTAAGCGATTTTGCATATACAAATGTTTTTTCAGATACAGGCAAAATAATCAACTGAGTAGGAGACAGCCACAATGGAAAATCGCCTCCATAATGTTCAATTAAAAATCCTATAAACCTTTCGTGTGTGCTCAAAGGTGCTCTATGTATGCAAATGGGGGTCTGTTCTATCCCCTTTTCATCCTTAAATGTAAGATCAAACCGTTTTGGAATGGCAAAATCTACCTGGTTTGTGGCTAAGGTAAATTCTTTACCAATTGCACTCCAAACTTGCACATCAATCTTGGGGCCATAAAATGCTGCTTCTCCAGGGATTTCTGTAAAATTTATCCCTCCCTTTTTTAAAGCAATTTTAACTGATTCTTCTGTTTCTAACCATAATTCGGGTTCATTAATATATTTTTTTCCCAAATCTTTAGGATCATGCAAACTCAGCCGCATTTCATATTTATCAATTCCAAATATTTCAAAATATTCTAAATACATTTTACACACATCTAAAAATTCTTCATTAAAATCTGACTTAGAGCAATAAATATGGGCATCATTCATTTGCATGCTTCTCACTCGCATAAGTCCAAAAAGTTGTCCAGATTTTTCATAACGGTAACAAGTACCATATTCTGCGATACGAAATGGTAAATCACGATAACTCTTTGGAGACGCTGCATAAATCTTATGGTGGTGCGGACAATTCATAGGTTTTACATAATATTCAATTCCATCTACGTCCATAGCGGGATACATAGATTCTTTATATAATTCTAGATGTCCAGATTTTTCATATAATATGCCTTTTGTCAAATGTGGAGAACGAACTCGATGATATCCGTGGCGCATTTCTGATTCTTTGGCCAGATCTTCCAATGCATCAATAATGACGCCACCATTTGGCAGCCACAATGGTAATCCTGGACCTACTTCATCATCAAATGTATAGATTTCCAACTCTTTTCCAAGCTTGCGGTGATCACGTTGTTTTGCTTCTTCTAAGAATGTAAGGTAGTCTTTTAATTCATTATTGGTTGAAAAAACTGTACCATAAATCCGTTGAAGCATTTTATTATTTTCATCTCCACGCCAATAGGCACCGGAAGTACTAAGTAATTTGAAGTGTTTTATTTTCCCTGTTGAAGGGACATGGGGTCCACGACACAAATCAATAAAATCACCCTGTGTATAAGCTGATATTTTATCAGTTTTATCAATTTGTT
>CAYXUK010000184.1:0-1927 GCA_964468295.1 uncultured bacterium
TTTGAACTGAATCCATAGTACCCCAACTGAATATCTTCTAAAAAAATTGAAATAAGAATTCGATCAACACTTAATAATAATTCACCAACAATTCCAGCTGTCATAACAGGTAATCCAATCTTTAATATTTGAATTAAAGATTCTTTATGAAATTGGAGTGAAGGTTTATCATTTATTCTTATCCAAATAAATAAACTAGCCATTAGATTCCCCAGACCAACAATAACTAAATAATGATATCCTTGAATCAAACCGAGTAGCCCAATGGATAGACTAATGATTTGAACAAAGTAGGCAAAGGTGAAAAGTTTAAAATTTTCATAAGACCGAAGCTGGATTTTATAATATGTTAATATTTGGAAACTTAGTGTAAAACCGAATAATATGACCCAATCTATACACGGTTTTTGCCAATAATAAATAAGTATAAATTGAGATATCCCAATTGGTATTAATGCTATAAATAATGCCGTGAAAACAGTTGATTTTATTTTTTGAATATTTGAATCATCATTCTTACCAATGGCTAGTGGAAGTGCAATTCCCATCCCATTATTAATGCCAAGGGTTAAAAAACCTGAATAGGTTGCAACCAGCATTAAAAGAGTAATCAGCCCCCATTTTTCAGGCCCAGCAATTTTTGCAGCTATAATAGCAACAATAAATAAAACTAAATTATATAAAATATGGCTTATGAAAAAAAATAATCGTTCCTTTCCGACTGGTCGAAGCCATTGGACTAAATCGTTAGGAATCATATATTATTTTTAGCTAAAAAGTCAGCAATGTTACATTCAAATTGATTTGTTATTCTAAATGCAGATAATTGATCAAACATAACATGCCCCACAATATCTCCAAATAATTTTCCCGAAGTTTTAAATGATTTAAAATCACGGATTAAATAACCAGGTACCATTTTAAATAACTCATTTCTTTCTAGCCTGAATTCACCTTGTTCTACAAGAAATTTCATTCCTTTCCCATCATGGTTTAACAATAAACTTCTTTCTGGTCTCACTCCTACGACAGTATCCACATCAAAAATTTGCATAATATTGATACCCGATTCTATGACCTGACTTTTTTTAAAAGGGGATTCTATACTGGTGAGCATGAAAAAATCATATCCTGAATGTAAATTAATATTATTTAGAGCATGTTGAATAACAGGCTCGAGAGGGGAATTAATATAGGAGAGTTTTTTAGGACGATGGATAATAGAAATATCATTATTCCACTTACCCTCAGCATAATCAATAACATCTTGATCTGGTGTGGTTAAAATGAGTTGAGTAATGGGCGAAAATTTTAAAATAAATTCAACAGCGCGATCAATTAATGTGGTATCACCAATTTTTGTAAAAGGTAAACTACGATCATCGATAAATGAGCCCCGGATTGGAAGAATTGCGAATCCTTTGGAAGGAGATGCCATTCTCTTTTTGGCGTGTTTTTTTAATATTTCTGTTCGAGTATCTAAAAGTTTATCTTCTTGAGACGTTAAATTATTCCCGTGCTGCCTATAATAGAATAGGGGTGTGTTAATGTTACTGACTTCAAATTTTTCAATAAACCTTAACCATAATTCATATCCATCCTGACGGGTAATGGATTCATCATATCCGCCCAATTGTTTTAAACATTCTACCCGAAACATAGTACAGGCTCCATGGGCAGGTTGATCTAACAATTTTACATCCTGGCTAAAATCATGCCGGCGAAAATGCTCAAGAATATTTTCACTCTCATCCACTAAGTAATAATCTCCAAAAACCATTCCGATGTCTGGTTTCTTATCTAAAATAGTTGATAATTTTTCTAAGGCGTTTTCTGCCAAATAATCATCTGCATCTAGACGCATGATGTATTTTCCGCGAGATAATTTCAAAGCCAGATTGTTTGAAATTGTCAGTCCTTTATTTTG
>CAYXUK010000185.1:0-1897 GCA_964468295.1 uncultured bacterium
GCTCAAAAAAGATATAAAACTTATTAGCTATAAAAGGACTTATTATGTATAGACTATTAAAGAGTGTAATAATTTTATTATCAATTAGTTTTGTTTTCGGGCAAAACTGGAATACTAAAGGGACAGTTCCAATGACGTTTAGGGTAACTGTTGAACCATATATGCCTCCTGGTGAAATAATGAGCATTGAATTTTGGAAAAATGGTGCAGTTGAAGATCCACCTTCTAATCCACATTTTAAACCAACAGCTAATCGAAGATTTCATGTACCGATGAAAAAAATTGGAAAGAACCAATGGGAAGCGATTGTAGAACTCGATACGTCAGCATATGAAGGTGCTTGGGCTGATAGCAAATTTATTTATCATTTATAATAGAAATCATTTTATGCCAGCAATGCAGAATAGAGAACCATTAAAAACTCCACAGTTACCGGATGGTCAATATATGCCTTTACCTTCAGATAACCCAACTGACCCTAATCGTAATGGTTTTGGCTGGCATAGAAGAGCTAATATGGTTCAAAACGATACTATAAAACAATGGTGGTGGCCATTCCCTGACCCCAAACCAACCTTGAATACGACTGGCCATTTATCTTCACCACCGAATAATATAAAATCATCAGATTTTAACGTTGGCATAACTTTTCCAGACTGGCATCGTTACTATTGGTCAGGAATCATTCCGAATTGGATGGATAATGTAGTGCGAACTAATTCAACTTGGATGCAAATCTTTCCTGTAACTCACTATAAACAACATAATCCACCTCTTCTTGATCATGAAAATGAGTTTCCCAATGCATTACCAGACTCAAATATGGTAAAATTGATAAAAGAAGCGCACAAAAGAGGTTTAAAAGTTTATCTGAATAATTTAGAAGTTTCAGGTGGTGGAATGGAGTTGGAAGCTGCTTGGGATGAAAGTGTAATTAATAGAGAATGGTATATAAAATTTCTTGCCGAACGCCGCAAGCTGATGTTGCACCAGGCGACAATTGCCCAAGAACATGGTGTTGAAATGCTAAAGTTCAATTTGTGGCATGTTCCTAGAATCATTGATGAATATGAATCATTGGTTGATTCAATATCTTTGGTTGTATTGAATGAAGTGAAAGCGATTTATAAAGGGAAGATTATTATGGATTGGAGGGATAAGGATCCAACTTTAAAGATATATGAGCACGCAGATATGCTTAGGGCTACACTTATGATGAATAACATGACTGGCCACGGATATAAAGATTCCGATGAGCCATCCGTTGAAAATATTTTAGCTGCAGCTCGTAAAAAAATGATCAATGATGTACTCCCTTTCTATGAAAAATACAAAAAGCCTATCTTAGTGGAAATGTTATTCGCGAGTAGTTATGAGAATTCGCCAGGATCAGCTGGTCAACATTGGGATAATATTCCAGGATATTCCCATTTCTATGAAGATGATCCATCAATAGCCATCAATGAACAAGTGCAAGCGAATATGTATGAAGCAGCTATGGTACTTATGCATGAGTATGATTGGATTATTGGTACATACAGTTTTAACTATACCATCGCATCAATATATGATAAAGAAGTTGGGATAAGAGGAAAATTAGCTGAGCAAGTTGTGCGTAAATGGTACCGTTGGATTAATCCGAATAAAACACACTTAACAACAACGATCAATGAGAATACATCTATCGCTCCCTACACTCAAGGTGGAACGGTAAGTCATTTAGGTTCGTATCTGCTTTCAAAGGACACTACAGTAACCGTTACAGCTTCTGCTGATGACGGATACGGTTTTGTAAAGTGGACTGGTGATGCGAGTGGAACAAGCCCCACTGTAACAGTTTCCATGGATACTGATAAAACAATTTCTGCGATATTTGAAGTTGTTAATCAAAGTCCAG
>CAYXUK010000186.1:0-1875 GCA_964468295.1 uncultured bacterium
AATATACATAAGTTTGGGAATACTACTGGAGCATCCATCCCCATCGCTCTATGTGATGCCTATGATCAAGGAATAATTTTTGATGAAGATATTATCATATTAGCAGCTTTCGGTGCAGGGTTCACATGGGCATCTGCGGCAATTAGGTGGTAAATAATGCATAAAATATAGGTAATCATTTTGGATAAATTATTTTTTACTGATGAGCACGCAATGCTCAGAGATATGGTGCGAGAATTTGCAAAAAACGAGATTGAGCCAATTGCAAGAGAAATAGATGAAAAAGCAGCTATCCCTCAACACCTGATTGATAAAATGGGTGATCTTGGAATAATGGGAATTCCCGTACCAGTAAAATACGGAGGTGCAGGGATGGATACAGTCGCTTATATAACTGCTATTTTGGAGCTTGCAAAAGTTGACGCTTCTGTGGCCATTACGGTTTCAGCACACACATCTCTAGGGACAATGCCCATAGTTTTATCAGGAACTGAAAGACAAAAAATTAAATATGTTCCTGATCTTGCGTCAGGAAAAACATTGGGCGCATTTGGATTAACGGAGCCGGGAGCAGGAAGTGATGCAGGAGCGACAAAAACCACTGCTGTAAGAGACGGTGATGAGTATGTGGTTAACGGGAGTAAAATATTTATTACAAACTCTGGAGTTGCAGGTTATTTGAATCTAACCGCACAGATTATTGAAAATGAAGAAAATTTAGGGGTTGGAGCTTTTATTACCGAAACAAACGTACCTGGACTTGTTATTGGGCCTAAAGAAAAAAAAATGGGTTGGAGGGGCAGTGATACTCATCAGCTTTTTTTTAAGGATATGCGTATTCCTGCAGAAAACCTCATTGGAACACCTGAAGATGGGTTTAAAACTTTTTTAAAAACATTGACCGGTGGTAGAATATCGATTGGAGCCCTTTCGGTCGGGACAGCACAAGGAGCTTATATGAAAGCTTTAAGCTATGCTTGCGAAAGAGAAGCTTTTGGAAAAAAGATTAACCAATTTCAATCTGTGAGCTTTAAACTGGCAGATATGATAACCCGAATTGAGGCGGCAAAACTATTGGTATATCATGCAGCCTGGATGAAAGATAATAGTTTGGATGTTACAAAGGAAGCAGCAATGGCTAAATTATTTGCCAGCGAATGTGCAATGGATGTTACCACAGAAGCAATTCAAGTACTTGGTGGGTACGGTTATGTAAAAGAATATGATGTGGAACGTTTTTATCGTGATGCTAAAGTTTTAGAAATTGGTGAGGGAACAAGTGAAATTCAACGATTGATTATTTCTAAGGAAATAATAAAGAGTGTTAAAAAAATCTAAGATAAAATTTGGGAAACCTTCTCTTCGTGAAAGATTCTTTATGTTTCTTTACAGCTTTTGGCCACAAGTTATTATTCTATCCAGCTTGGTTGTCATTGCATCGCTTTTTTTCCCTAGTGGAGAATCACTTAAATATTCTTATCAATTAAATGATATTACAAGAGAGCCTGTAATTGCTCCCTTTACTTATCCTTTGCTCAAATCAGAAGAAAGACTAAAAACTGATTTAAATGATGCAAAAATATCTGAACCCTTTGTATTCAAACGAAATTCTGAATTGGTACGTGAATGGACCAACCAACTTGAAGAATTTTTTCTAATTTCTGAAGAATTCAGACACACAAAAGATCAATTTTTGCAATCTAAAGATTTATTATACAGATATCGCTATGATGAAAATTATAACACTGTATTAATAGATTTTAAAGCGGATAGCACAAAACTTTCAGAGCTTGTCAAACAATTTGAAAATAAATATTCGTTTTCAGTTCAACTAGAACCCTGGAATTCATTTTTGGATGTGGAGTACCAGTTAGG
>CAYXUK010000187.1:0-1842 GCA_964468295.1 uncultured bacterium
TATAAATTCTAATTGTGCAATATGCAGGCACATCCATAAAGACAATTTTGTTAGGCTCTCCTGGATAATTATTAGCATTCACATTCAATGGATTCGGTACAACTCGGATTGTCTCAAGAGTTCCTGCAGGGCGAGATCTATATGCTGCCGCTCGTGTCCGATTTAAATTCCACCCACTTTCAAGGATTTTTGACCCTCCGCTAGGACTAGGTGCGTTTGAAATACCATCATCGAAAGCAGTCACGTAATAAAAATATGCAACTCCTCTCAAGGCAGACGTATCGTTATAACTATGTGTGACTGGAATACCAGAATTGCCACCACATTCAAAAATTCTTGTAAACGATGAATCAGGGCTTCCGATGCTTCGATAAACCCTATATCCAGAAAAATCTGCTGCTTCCTCAGATTCGTTCCCCCAATTAACTTCAATATATTCAGGTAAACTACGAACATTAATTGAAGGTGCTCTTGGTGGGACTGGAAGTTCATAGTTGTTTTGAACGGCATACTGTGCTGCCCATGCGTTATTAAATAAAGAATCTTTCCCGGTAGCTACCCAACAGTCTTTTGCATAATCATTTTCATTATCATAAAGATCCGGGTGAGCAATGTATTGAGGAGGTAAATTATTTTCCCCGTCCCATGTGGCTGTTCCATTTTTCCATGCTTTACCAATCTCTCTACCTTTTTCTGGAGAAATACTTCCCATAACGAATGCATAAACAAATCGAATACTATCTCCAAATGCAAGATCATACGGCCCAGAAGACGTATGGGCGATAGCTCTCCAATTCCACCACGGGAACTCGCTTGGAAATTTATAACCTTGTTCATCCATCCTAAGGGAATGATAGGTGTTATCATAAACGTTCTCTGTTTGGTAGTCTAGATTAAAAAGAGGGCCACCAAATCCATATTGTAAAACTTCATATAAATTATCTAATTCACTGGCGCTGTGGCTTGAAGCTTCAAACTTTAGCCAAAAAATTTCTACTGTATTAACACCTGTCATCCTAGGTTGTGAAATATCATCAGAATTATCTGATGTAGATTTATCGACGTGCAAAAATGCTTCACCTACATAGAATGGGGCATTGATAAAACTTTTAGATTTATCAGGATCTCCAAAGTCATCATATTCAGAATTTTGTCCGCGGGCAGGATAACCATACATCATTCTTAGGGAATCCCCAATTCTTTCTCCATAGGTGCTGTACCAAGGATTACCTCTGCCAGGAGAATAAAAATTATTCATCCGCATAAAATAAACATCTTCCAAGTTTTGCCCTGGGAGTTCAATTTCCTCATCATCATCTATATTCCCATTGTTGATAAATGTCCAATCGTAAATGATGAAATCATCATAATCAGCACTACTCCATGCCAAGACTTTCTGTTTAAGAGTTACACCCATAATGGTATTAACGGTGGACTCCATCATTAAGTCAGCAGTACCTGGAACTTTATCTGGGTTAACTTCGTCGCCAGTTAAAGGAAAAGGATCGTTCAAAATGTCCCCATCTACCATGATAGTAGGTGGATCATAGCGGCGATATTGTCTTAAGGTAATTCCTTCATCATCTGCAATGGGCATTGTAATATTTTCATTGGCACCAGCAGTGGCCGTCCCGACAACTTTTACAGGCCAATTTGTTCCTGTTTCATCTACCCAATTAACTGTTCCTAAATGCCATCCTGCATTATAGAGATGGTATGAACTATAGTTGTCATAGTAATAGTAAACTGCACGTGATCCTGAAAGCTGATCTTGGTCAGTATTGTCAACTACTTTCATTTCTACATTACCTATACGCACCCATTTATAAGTACCTGCAATAA
>CAYXUK010000188.1:0-1837 GCA_964468295.1 uncultured bacterium
GGATGAATTTGCTAACATTCACTTAATAAAAATGAATGGGTCTGGAGGTGCCTGGTTTGATTATGATCGTGATGGTGACTGGGACCTTTACCTCGTTAATTGTCAGGGAGATGCCAGTATAACCAATGCACTTTATGAAAACCATGGTAATGGGAAATTCTCCCGCATAGAAAGCTCAGGATCTGAAGACGACGGTGAGGGCATGGCCGTATCAGCGGCTGATTATAATAACGATGGCTATCCCGACCTGCTGGTTTCAAATTATGGTAATTTTAAGCTCTTTCAAAACAATGGTGATAAAACATTTTCAGATGTAAGTACCATTGCCTTTCCGGAAGGCATCAAGGATCTTTGGTATGGCGGATCGGCGTGGGGAGATTACGATAACGATGGGGACTTGGATTTATATATAACTGGATATGTTGACTTTTCGCGACGACCTCGGTATTCCAGCCTACGGTTTCCAATGGATTTTGGCGGATTACCAAATACTTTATTCAGAAATAACGGTGATGGTACTTTCAGCGATGTGACGGCAAGTACTGGTGTGTTGGATGATGCATCCAGGAAATCGATGCAGGTAGTGTTCAACGATTTTAATGAAGACAGATTGCCCGACCTATTTGTTACCAACGACACAGATGCCAATGGTTTTTATCTTAATCGCGGTGACGGAACATTTAAGCCCTTCTCTGGGCCTAGTGGGCTTAGTACTACTGATGGCAGTATGGGGGTAGCGTTGGGAGACTTCAATAAAGATGGATTAACAGACCTGGTATATACAAACTACGCGGCGGAGGTCAACACTTTAGCGACGTTAATCGATAACAAAAGTAGTAATGATGGCCAACTGCGTAATGCGGTCTTTGTGCATGATTTCGAATCACCATTATTACACAAGCTTACCTGGCCTAAAGTAAGCTGGGCACCTGTTCTGTTTGACCTTGACAACGATGCTGATCTGGACCTTTTTTTCGCCAACGGCCATTTAAATTCAGTTAGTGGTGACAACCGCCAATCCAATCTTTTATTTGAAAATGATGGTGGTGGTAAATTCACCGATATTTCCGAAAGATCTGGTGTGCTATCCGCGGGAAATCGTATTCATCGATCCGCAATTTTTGCTGATTACGATGATGATGGTAGGATTGACGTTTTTGTAACAGTCAACGGACAGCAGGTGGAAGACGGTCAAGGGAATAATATTTTTGATCCCAACCAAGGCAAGGGTATTCTATTTCACAATGAAACCGAAAGTGATAATAATTGGATCAAAGTGCGGTTGGAGGGCACAAAATCAAACCGCGATGGTTTCGGCGCTACTGTAAGCATCAAGGCAGGTAAAATAAAGCATAAGCAGGCACTTGTATCTGGTGAGGGTTATTTTTCTGCCCATGCAAAAGAGATATATTTTGGACTAGGATCAGTTAAATCAATTGACAAAATAGAGGTTTCTTGGCCCAGCGGAATGGATCAAGCATTTGAAAATATACCTGCCAACCAGACGGTTTATATTTTAGAGGGTGAAACGCTGCATCAGAACACCTCTCATCTTATTGTAAAGTAACAGTATATTTTTCTATATAAAGGCTAGTATTGTTACTTGAACCAATTACGCGCACAATGATTAAAATAGGACTAATTATTCTATGTGCATATAACGTTACAGTAGCTCAGTCGCAACAAGTAACGATGGAAATTGCTATGGTGTTTGATGTTCCCTACGTAGGTCCTATAAATAGAGAACAAAAGATCATATTTGGTCCAAATATGAGACACTCCGTTGAAACTACAAAAGCTGAGCGTTTTTACGCGCGCATGTTTGTAAATGAGTCTA
>CAYXUK010000189.1:0-1768 GCA_964468295.1 uncultured bacterium
AAAAGATAACAAAATAGATCGTTTAAAAATGGAGTATCACAGCAAGTTTGGATATCTATGTTAAGGCGCGCAGCAATGAAAGGTAATCTAACGAATTTATCAGGATTACCCAGATAATTAAAATCCTTCATCCTGGTTTTTTACTAAAGATCTAACTTTTCAATTCGCCGCTGGTGGCGGCCTCCTGCAAATGGCTCATGAAGCCATAAATCGATAACATAATAAATTTCTTTAGGTGTCATAAAGCGTGCTCCAAAAGATAAAACATTAGCATTATTGTGTTCACGGGATAGTTTCACAATTTCTTCAGGTCCATTATAAAATACCGCCGCGCGAACACCTTTAATTCTATTTGCTGCCATTGCTTCTCCCTGGCCAGACCCCCCAAGTATTATGCCGCGGCTATCGTCTTCTGCAGCTACAGCTTTGGCACAGGGAAAAATAAAATCGGGGTAGTCATCCAATGGATCGTGATCATGAGCTCCGTGATCCATAACATCATATCCTTTATCGATGAGATAAGTCTTGATTAAATTTTTCAGTTTGAGTCCGGCGTGATCTGTGGCCAAATGTATTGTCATAACAATGCTGCTAAATGACCTCTAACTTTTTTCTCAACTTGAGCAGCGGTAAAGCCAAATTCCTTCGCCAAATCTTTGTATGGAGCTGATGCGCCAAAATGATCAATACCAATGGCTAAGCCGTTTGAACCAATGTATTTTTCCCAACCTTGGGTAATACCAGCCTCAATTGAGATCTTCATGCAGCCTCGCTCAGGTATTATTTGAGATTTATATTCAGGCGATTGTTGGTCAAATATTTCCAGACAGGGTATACTTACTACCCGAATATGTTTATCATTCATTAAATCCGCTACTTCCAGCGCAAGACTCACCTCAGAACCAGTGGCAAGAAAGATTAATTCCGGATGCTCGGCACTATCTTTGACAACGTAGCCACCTTTTTTCACTCCAGCTACTATTTCGTCAATATGTAATTCACTCACAGGTACGCCTTGCCTTGTAAGGAGCAAAGCACTAGGGGTTTGCGTTGTTTGCAAGGCTAGTTGAAAGCATGCAGCAGTTTCCTGCGCATCAGCAGGTCGAAGTACGTGAAAATTAGGAATGGCCCGCAGGGCCATGGCATGCTCGATTGGCTGGTGCGTAGGGCCATCTTCACCAACATAGAATGAGTCATGAGTAAATTCGTGAATTACTTGTAAATGTTGAATTGCTGCCAAGCGTAGCGCAGGGCGTTCATAATCAGCAAACACAAGGAAAGTACCGCCAAACGGTATTAAACCACCATGCAGCGCAATGCCATTTATTATGGCTGCCATGGGGAACTCGCGAACTCCAAAAGCAAAATTCCTTCCACGGCGATTATCCTTAAGGAAATCTCCATAATTTGCCGCAAAATTTCCTGTATAGTTTGATGGTTCTAAATCCGCTGAACCACCAACCAAATTTGGCAATTGTGGCGCAAAAAGGTCCAATGTAGCACCAAAAGCTTTACGTGTCGCCAATACTGTACCTTTTTCAAATTCAGGCAATGCCAGATCTGGTAATTCTTTTTCTATACATAAGCACCATAGTTTATCAATATCTTCATTGAGTCTTGCGTTTTCGACATTTTTTACCCAAGTCTGAACTTCATTCCTTAACGTATCAAAACGGTATTGAAAATGGTTAATTACTTCTGCAGGCAAATAGAATTTTTCATTTGGTAAACCTAATTTTTCTTTGGTCCCATCAATTTCTTCCTGCGG
>CAYXUK010000190.1:0-1747 GCA_964468295.1 uncultured bacterium
TCGGGATTTTTCCATAATACTGATATGGGACTTCCGAATGGAAATGGCATGATGCTTGTTTTCAATCAGAAAACAGGACAACCGATTGTTATTTTACAAGATGAGGCTTATCTCACGGATGTACGTACTGCCGTAGCTGGTGCGATCTGTGCTAAATATATTTCTCCGAAAAAAGTAAATGGGATCGGTATTGTTGGTACAGGCGTCCAGGGCAAAATGCAGTTGGAATATCTTAAGGATATCATAGATTGCAGAAAGGCTATTGTATGGGGTAGAAGCGAAGCATCTTTACTAAAATATTTGACAAATATGAAAGGTGGTGAATTTGACATTACCATTACCCAAAATATTGATGATGTGATTGATGGATGCCAATTAGTAGTAACTTGTACTCCGGCTGAAACGCCGTTGATCAGTCGAGTGAACCCCGGTACCCATATTACCGCCATGGGCTCTGATACATTAAGTAAACAGGAATTGGATTCTTCAATATTACTGGATGCAGATTTGGTGGTTGCAGACAGCAAATCGCAATGTGAAATTCGAGGCGAAATACATCAAGCTATTAAGTTAAATCGTTTTTCAATGGAGACAGTGGTTGAATTAGGCGAAATTATTAATGGTGATAAAGAGGGGAGAACGAGCGAAAAACAAATTACAATTGCTGACTTGACTGGTGTGGCAGTTCAGGATATTCAGATTTCTAAAGCAGTATTGTCGCACCTCTAATTGTATATGATTATGATGATATTTTTGAGTAATTTTAATTATAATTAAAAGCAGGAGTTACTTGATGAAAAAAGCAATGAGCATTTTTGCAGTT
Organism: uncultured bacterium; assembly: GCA_964468295.1. Taxonomy (GTDB): domain Bacteria; phylum Fidelibacterota; class Marinisomatia; order Marinisomatales; family TCS55; genus TCS55. The sequence goes on from CAYXUK010000190.1 coordinate 824, forward strand.
CTTTCCCTTTTATTTTCATTTTCACTGGCTGGTGAATTGTCTTTAGGCGCTTCGATTCCACTTGGTGACGTTAAAATGGTAGATATTTCCGGCAAAAAAATTAGTTTGAATGATGTGAAAATGGAGAATGGATTACTGGTGAATTTTAGTTGTAATACTTGTCCATGGGTTGTGGCATGGCAGGATCGTTATAATGCTTTGGCTGAAGCAAGCATTAAAAATAAGATTGGCTTTATCACCATAAACCCCAATACGAAAAATAGAGAAAAGATCGGTGAAGGCTTGGATGCTATGCGAGATTTTTCCAAAAAATACGATCATGACTTCCTTTATACGGTTGACAAAGGCGCTGAATTAGCTACCGCCTTTGGCGCAACAAAAACACCACATATTTATCTGTTTGATGGGAAAGGAAAATTGGTTTACCGTGGTGCGATTGATGATAACGCCCGGAAGCCTAAAAAAGTAAAAAACACCTGGTTAATGGATGCAATTGCAGCAGTAGGTACTGGAAATAACGTGTCCATAAAGGAGACCAGAGCACTCGGCTGTTCTATTAAATTTTCCGGAAAATAATTAATTAATTTAAAACCCCCGCTTGCGGGGGTTTTTTATTATCCACATATCCATCCATTAATTTTTTGTAGCCATATAACATCCTTTTGAAACTTCGATATTTCCCATTATATATACTTATCTTATGCTTTGTTTCTGCAGGAGAAAATGAAATTGATTTAAGTAATTTTCCTCGTCCAACAATGTATACGGTTAAAAGGATGGGAGAAATTACCATAGATGGCATGGTCAATGAAGCAGCCTGGATGGGTGCAGACTCTATCAGTGAATTTTACCAGTCCCAACCCAATCCTGGATATACGGCTACAGAACAGACAGTAGTCCGTATTCTATATGATGAAGATTATT
>CAYXUK010000191.1:0-1669 GCA_964468295.1 uncultured bacterium
GTTTACCCCGTCAGGACCATCAATAAAGGTTTGGCAGTCTTCAATGCTCGCTTGACGGTTTCCGGACTGGTAAATGTGCCATCCTTTTTCTTTTGCGAGAATGCATAACCGTTAAATACTTGATTACAAAATACATATTCCTAAACCGATTCCGAAAAACGTGTGTCATTGTTGGATTATACTAGCAATCAATGAATTTTCACATCTCGCTTAAGCCTACCCCAAATTGTTGATATCCTGTCTCGAGCAGGATTAACAGCCCTTGGACCTTGATACATCAGCATAAACATACCCGCAGCATAGCCTTTGTATTCATGCGCTCCTTTGATTCCTCCCTTTTTTTCGCCAATCCCATGGCCAGTTCGAATAATAAACTTACCATCCTTGCCCGGACCAATGTCAGTCCATTTAGCGACTAAACCTTCGCTATTCTCCCCGGTACTGAATTCAACCTGACTATCGCCTATTTTATGAGCATCAACTGAACAGGCGTATTCAAACCCATCTGCCTCCAAAACCTTCCAATTTGTTATGCGTTCTTTATAATCAATCCCACCTTTCCGGTTAACTGTACCAACGAATGTATAGAGTGCCTGTGGATCTAAGCCTGAAATAATCAAATCGAGGTGCCATTTAGGCCCGTCGTTATAGCTCATATTTCCACCCGCATCAACAATATCATTAAAAACCTTGAAGGCATCACTGCCATCGTTGAAAGTCGCGCCGTCTTTTGCCCAGTTGATAGTATTTCCTTGTGATTTATGTTCAACAAAGGAAACCATCACACCTGTATCTTTCCCATCTTTGAATCGCAGCAGATTGCCTTCTTCAGGAAAGGGGTTCCCACGTCCAAGACCAAAGGTTGTGACGTTCTTTTTTAGGAACTGTACACCCTTTTCATAAACGCAATCATTATAGGCTTGCCAACTTGCTGAACTCACTTCTAAACTAATAATACTAATGACCACAAGCATCAATAAAGCTAAAATTGTGAATCTCATTGGAATTCTCCTTTAATAAAAAAATGACACGCGATATTCTTGGATGATATAAGAACGTTGCAAGTGACAAAGGCTAGGATAATCTTTGCTTTCATGTAACTTTCACCCTCAATAAATAATATCAATAACAACTCCTCCATTTTGCGCGGAGTAGGAAAAGTATAACACTGCCAATGACTGCCACTTCCAACAGAGAAAGAACACTCATTTATACCATCTGGTTCACCCATAATATCCCTAACTTCATCATATGACATACCTAGTTCTACATCATCAAACTTTCCTCTAGTGATCCATCATCACTACAACCAATAACAGATAACAACACGACTACAAATACATAGAAAACCCTGCATTTTAGTTTCACTAAGAACGTACCTTTATTCATCAAACACCTTAGCTAACACACCTTTGATATGATCGTTTGCTGTCGCTGAAAAAGTGGGGATGCCCCTAGGCATCCTTTTGCATCTTCAGCACAAATTCGACTTTCAAGGAACTAGCTTTGGTATTCTATCACGATTGCAGTTTCGGAGTAAATCGGAGGTATCGCTGGGAGGAGTTGGTTTCGATACAGTGATCTTGAAAACAATTTGACAAAAAAGGCAAGCTGTATCAAAATGTGTTTCGTGTATAAGATCGAGTGAGTGTCAGACACTTAGTAATAT
>CAYXUK010000192.1:0-1663 GCA_964468295.1 uncultured bacterium
GTAATGATTCTGGCCCTATGCCAACTGAATTTTTCCTTGCTTCTGTTGCTTCCTGTCTGTGCTTGGCAGTGACACACATTGGTAAAAAAAAGAAAATCTCGTTAAATAACATAGAAGTAAGTGCAAGTGGAGAGAAGGATCCAACAAGTTTTCAATTTAAAGAGATTCACCTTGAGGTCCAGGCAGATATCCCTGCAACAGAATTGCAACCTCTTGTTATGCAAGCTAAAAAGTATTGTTTTGTTAGTAATACAATAATTAAAGGCTGTCCCATAAATATAATAACTAAATCAACACTGCTAGCAACAGACGAAGCATAATATAATTTTTATGGCAACAAACAAAATAATAGAATCTGAAGATAAGCTTGGAGTTATCAATATAGGTCTAGATGGTTTTGCCAACGATATGCGTCAGCAGGATGTATCAGTAGTAGATGTAGATTGGTATCCACCAGCTGATGGAGATCCGAATCTCAATGAAATTTTAAAAACTATAAATTTTGACCAGGATCTATTAAAGCGGATCAATAATGCCAATAAGATGGTCATTGAACGTGTCAAAAATGCAAACCCTCAAATTGTTGATATTGATTCAGCTAAAGAAGCATTGGAACTGCCAATACATACAATTCTGCATTCAGGGCCGTTAATTGAATGGGACAGAATGTGCGGTCCCCAAAAACGTGCAGTGCTTGGAGCTATTCAGTTTGAAGGTTGGGCTGATGATGAGGATGGAGCCATAAAACTTTTGAAAAAAGATAAGATTACCCTTCTTCCTTCTCACCAATATAATGCAGTAGGACCAATGACTGGCATAATATCACCATCAATGCCCGTGTTAGTAACGAAGAATGAGCCATATGGAAACTATGGTTTTTCAACTTTTAACGAGGGTCGCGGTAATACTTTATGGTTTGGGGTATACGATACGGGAACCCTAGATCGTTTAAATTGGATACGAGATATACTTGGCCCAGCAATGAAAGCTGCATTGAAAATACATGGACCTATCAATGTATTTGACATTGTAGAGCAAGGATTGCAAATGGGAGATGAATGTCATGCCCGTCATGCGGCTTCAACTGCATTATTAATAAAACAGTTAATACCATCTATGCTCGATGCGGGTGTTCAAGGTAAAACAGTTTCATCCATTATTCGTTTCATGAATGAGAACAGTCATTTTTTTCTAAATTTTACTTTAAGCGCGGTGAAAGTGACCATGGATAGTGTGCATAACATTCCTTTCAGCACTATTGTTACAGGGATGTCTCGGAATGGAGTAGACTTTATGCTCAGAGTATCGGGATTAGGTGAAAATTATATTATCGAGCCTGTTTCGGCTATGGACAAAGCTGTATACTATACTGGTTTTACTGTTGAAGATGCTGCAGGAGATATTGGTGACAGTGCTATTGCTGAAACATGTGGCTTAGGTGGAATGGCTATTGCCAGCGCACCATCGGTAGCTCCATTTGTAGGGGGTAGTCTATCTGATGAAATTGAGTCAATCCAAAAACTTAATACTATTACGGTTGATACCCATCATCGATTCAAAATGCCGGCAATGGATATGGAGAACACGCCCTTGGGTATTGACATACTGCGAGTGGTTGAAACAAGGATAGTACCATTTATTACTACAGGAGTTTTGCATGAAA
>CAYXUK010000193.1:0-1650 GCA_964468295.1 uncultured bacterium
CTTTTCCTGTATCTGCTAAACATGCATGTGGTTCAATATAGCCCTGATGAAAAGCCTCAGTTGTAAATTCTTTTTCATATATTATATCGGCATCTTCAAAACCTGAATCGATGTCTCCTCTTTCATAAATGTCCACTTCAGCAATGTTAGAAGGCTTAGCTTCTTTATTGTCATTCCCTTTTGTAATTAGATCCTCATGTACTAAAGGAGCGTTATCCGCCATTGCTTCATTGATTGTCATAACGGATGGTAGTTCTTCAAAGTTTACCTTAATTTTATTTGCCGCTTCTCTTGCCTGGCGGAGTGTTGTAGCAGCAATAGCTGCTACAGCCTGCCCCTCATAGTGCACCTTATCTCTTGCAATCAGGTTTTTTGATCTATACGGATGACCTTCTTCTTTGTTTGGTAATGGAAAATCAGAGCAAGTGACTACTGCTTTAACTCCAGGCATTGCCTCGGCATCAGTTGTCTCTATTGAAATAATTTTAGCATGGGCATATGGGGACCTTAAAACATGACCATGAATCATCCTGGGTTTGAATATATCTGCAGCAAATCGGGCTTTGCCATTAATTTTTTCCAAACCATCATGTCTTACAGGGCGTGTGCCAACGTATTTATATTTTTGTTTATCTCGATTCAATTCAGAAACAGCACTCATTATCTTTCTCTTTTTTTAGGGGTTTCTTTCATTACTTGAGCGGCAGCAAGGACGGCTCTTACAATTTTGTCATAACCTGTACAGCGGCATAAATTCCCAGCAATAGCATAGCGCACCTCAGTTTCTGTTGGATCAGGATTTCTTTCTAATAGTGACTTTGATGCAATAAGAAATCCCGGAGTGCATATACCACACTGAAGAGCTGCATGTTCTAAGAATGCTGTTTGTAAGGGATGTAGATGGTCACCATCAGCCATTCCCTCTATGGTTTCAATAACACTCCCCTGTGCCTCTGGAGCAAAAGCAAGACATGCACAAATCAAATTGCCATTAAGAATTATTGAGCAGGCACCACAGTCTCCTGTTCCACAACCCTCCTTAGCACCTGTGAGCCCTACTTCATTCCTGAGCGCATCAAGCAAAGATTCATCTGCATCGCATAGAAACTCTGTATCATCCCCATTAATATTACACTCAATATGAACACGATTCATTTTCTATCATTTTTTTCAAATGCTCGTTTTTCCGCCAAAAGTATAACTCTTTTTGCTAATACACCAGCAACCTGACGTCTATATTCTGCTGTTCCACGCTTATCATTTATTGGGTTACATGCTTTACTTACTGCTTCCATCACCTCCGCAAGCAACTGATCATTAATTTTTTCCCCGTGCAGAATATTTTCTGCCTCAGGTACCCTGATCACTGTTGGGGCTGCAGCACCTATGGCAATTTTAGCTTCTCGACAATGCCCTTTTTCATCAAGGCTAATCCTTGCTGCAGCATCCACCACTGCAATATCCATTTCCGTTCGTGGAATGAAACGCTCATATGCATCCGATGTTCTAGAAGGTGGTTGTTCCAGTAAGAACTCGATTAAAAATTCTCCGCTGGAAAGTGAAATTTTCCCAGGTCCTTTGATAACCTCAGCAACAGGTATTGTTCGGGATCCGGTCTTTGAAGCAATTAAAACCAAAGCTTCATTAACA
>CAYXUK010000194.1:0-1633 GCA_964468295.1 uncultured bacterium
GGGCGCTCCGCAATTCAAAGATCGAATATTAAATACAAAGGCGACGGTTGCAGCCAAACTGGATCAAGTGGGCGCTGTGTTAGTTGCTAAGTTAGCATTAGGTGCGTTGGCAATGGGGGATAAGTGGTACGGCGGCCCGACAAAAAATCCTTGGAATCCGGCACAAGGTTCTAGCGGATCCAGTGCGGGTTCGGCGAGTGCTACGGCCGCGGGCTGCGTCGGTTTTTCATTGGGCAGCGAGACCTTGGGCAGTATTATGTCACCGTCACGTCGTTGCGGAGTTACGGGGTTGCGCCCTACTTTTGGTCGAGTCAGTCGGCAGGGGTGTATGTCCTTGTCGTGGAGTATGGACAAGTTGGGGCCGATTTGCCGCAGTGCCGAGGATTGTGCTTTGGTGTTTCAAGTGATCCACGGCGGCGATGGACTTGATCCGTCGGCTGTGGATCGTCCGTTTCATTGGCCGGTCAAGGTGAATATGAAACGAATTAAGGTTGGATATCACCCGTACAATGACAGAAATTTTGCAGTTGGACGACAAAGCCGATACTGAATCAAGAAGAATTATGAGTACCTACAAAAACGCTCCCCGTGAAGGTTCCCCGGAATGGGATATCATGTATCAAAAACATTTTGATGAATACATGAATAAACAGGGAATATAATTTAATATAATCCCCACCTTCTCTTCCAAACTAAATATAAGTGGCATAAATTTTTGTTATTTATTTTATATTATGCATACTGATATTCACCATGTTCTGTCTCCTCAAATTCAGCAGTATCATAAAAACTGAGAATATTTAAAGAAGCTTTTAAGAAAAACCATTTAAGCTTCTATTATTTATTTAAGCCATTTATTTTGAGCTAACGCCAAGACCGAATCATAAACATTTTTTACCGGCAGTTTATTTTTGCGGGCTGCTTTTTTGCAATCTTCGAATTCAGGAGAAGCCTGGACTATTTTACCTCCCATACGACCAAGTTTAATTTTAATAACTCCAAATGAAGTCTTTAAACTTAGCACTTCACGATCCAAAATAATTCTATCGACCTCATGAAAACGAACTCCAAATGATGAGGTTTCAGTCAATAAAATTTTTGACAATATTTCCCGGTTAGAACTTTCTGAAAGGACAGAAATTTTTGTCGCTGGTCTATTTTTTTTCATTAGTATGGGAGAGAAATATACGTCGATGGCACCGGATTTAAATAATGATTCCATTACCGAGTCATAAATTTCAGGATTCATATCATCAATATTAGTTTCAATCATTACGAGTTTCTCTAATCCTTTTCCTTCCATTTCACCCAAAATTACTCTTAATAAATTAGGAAGAGAAGAAACAATCTTATCGCCAGCGCCATACCCGTCTTTCAAAATCGTCATAGGTGGCATAGATTGAAATTTTTCAGCATAAAAGCTAATTATTGCGGCACCTGTAGGAGTGGTCAGCTCTTTTTTAACACCACTTGAATAGGTAGGAATTCCTTTTAGTAGTTTAAGTGTCGCAGGAGCAGGAACAGGTAATCTTCCATGAGCACAATCCACAAACCCTTCTCCAACATTTAATGCTGAGGAATAAATTTTATCTAACTTTAGGGATTCGATTGCCCACACACTACCAACAATATC
>CAYXUK010000195.1:0-1603 GCA_964468295.1 uncultured bacterium
AATCGATATGATTATAATCAATCAGGTACCATTGATTTATTGGAGAAGCGCCAGCCGCCATTTTACCAAAATTTACAAAACACAGTCCGGTACGCTTCGATTCGAAACGACCTTTAAGGTCAAACGTTTTCTCCCTTAATTTCCTTATCTCAATAATTATAATATCATGCCATATTTTGACCATTGCGCAACAACGCCAATACACCCGAATGTATTGGAAAAAATGTATACTGTATCAAAAAATCATTTTGGCAATCCATCTAGTACACATTCTTCTGGAAGAAAATCCAGAGCGATTATAGAAGAAGCTCGTCGCCAAATTGCATCAGCAATTAATGCTTCATCATCTGAGATTATTTTTACTGGAGGCGGTTCAGAGGCTAATAATATGGTTCTGTGGACACTTACACAAACTGAAAAAAAACATGTCATAACTTCTTCGATTGAACATCCAGCTGTTTTAAAAGTACTTAATCACCTTGAACCACTCGGAATCACCTACTCTATTATTCCTGTGAATAGTCACGGACGTGTTAATGCGGATAATCTAAAAAACGCAATTCAATCTGATACCGGATTGATTTCAATCATGATGGCCAACAACGAAATAGGTTCAATTCAACCAATAAAATCACTAATTAAGATAGCAAAATCTGTTGGAATCCCATTTCACTCGGATACGGTACAAGTGCTGGGTAAAGTAGCTTTATCTGTTCAGGAAGTTGAAGCAGATTATATGAGCTTTTCAGCTCATAAACTTTATGGACCAAAAGGTGTCGGTTTTTTGTACAAAAGAAAGGATGCGCCACTCAATCCACTTGTCATTGGAGGTGGGCAGGAAAACAATTTTCGTGCCGGTACCGAAAATGTCCCTGGAATCGCAGGTATGGGTGAAGCTGTTCGGTTAGCATCGAAAAATTTAAATAAACGCAGAACACATCTTGAAAATTTGGAATCTACTTTTATTACCCAATTAAAACATAAGTGTAATAAGGCCATCATTAATGGTTGTCCAAATCATCATTTACCCGGTGTAATAAGTGTTTCTTTTCCTGGAAATCGGAGCGATATACTTTTGGCAAAGCTAGAACGGGAAAACATGGAAGTCTCCAGTGGTTCTGCCTGTGATTCTGGATCAATTCAACCTTCCGCTATTTTGGAAGCGGTTGGTATTCCTGAAGAACAAAATATATCTACCCTTAGAATCAGTTTTGGCCGAGAGAATACGGAAGAAGATGTGATTCATCTGGCCAAAACACTTGGCTCAATCACCCGTGACTGAAACAATTATTGTTGGCATCAGTGGCGGAGTTGACAGTTCGGTCACAGCATTCCTGCTCCAAAAACAGGGTTATAATGTTGAATGCATATTTATGAAAAACTGGGAAGGAGATGATGATGGTCAATGTTCAGCTGAGGAAGACTACAAAGATGCTCTTTCTGTTTGTGACCATTTAGGTTTGCCACTTCATAGCGTTAACTTTTCTAAGGAATATTGGGATGGCGTATTTCAATATTTTATTGATGAATATTCTAAAGGCCGTACCCCAAATCCCGATGTGATATGTAACCGTGAAATTAAATTTAAAGCTTTTTTGGATTA
>CAYXUK010000196.1:0-1592 GCA_964468295.1 uncultured bacterium
AAGTATCATGCAATACATTTGTTGGTGATGTTCATCCAGATCGTAAGGTGGATGGAAAATATGATATGGTGGTGCATACGAAGAATGATCTCGTGGTACAAGAGAGAAAAAATATACTAGAATTCCTTCTATTAAATCATCCTCTAGATTGTCCTGTATGTGATCAGGCTGGTGAATGTTATCTTCAGGATTACTCTTTCAAATTTGGCAATGCCCATAGCCGATTTGAAGAAAATAAAAGGGTACGATCAAATGAGTATCTTGGATCACAGATTGTTATTAATCACAATCGCTGTATTTTGTGTAGTCGTTGTGTTCGTTTTACACAGGAAATATCAGGCACCAGCGAATTATATGTTGAAGCCCGCGGATACAATTCAAAAATCGCGGCATTAGAAGAAAAACCCCTTGATAATCTTTTAGCAGGTAATGTGGCAGATATTTGCCCTGTAGGTGCACTGTTAAGTACCGATTATATCCACAAGAATCGTATTTGGAACTTGAAAAAACAACCATCTGTGTGCCAGGATTGCAGTGTTGGATGCAATGTTGATGTGTTTTCTCAACAAAATCAGATTTACCGAATAAACCCACGGGAAAACCATGATGTAAATGGTTACTTTATGTGTGACATTGGAAGATATGGCTTTCATCGCTTTGAAGAAATTGAACGAGTTACCCAACCCATGGTTCGAAAGGGCGATTCATTTGTGTCGGTCGAGTGGAAAGAAGCTATTCAGGAAACAGCGGATATACTAAATAGAGCTGAAAAGAAATTAGCTGGAGTAACATCTCCTTACCACACCAATGAAACAAATTTTATGCTTGGACTAATGGTGGATGGTATACTTGGTAATCTCTCTCAAATTCATGGTGAAGAAATTAATTTCCCATCAGGATTCCGAATTAGCAGAGACCGCTCACCAAATAGACATGGTATGAACGATGTCTGCCCGGTAAATGTGGAAGATTTGATTTCAGAAATTGATGAGCAGAACATACGGACAATATATATTTTGGATGATGGGATTGATAGAGATTTTGATGAGGTCTGGAAAAGTATTTTGTCTAAAATGGATTTTGTAGTTGTGCAAACCTATAGGATGACGATGTTAGCACAATCAGCCAACATTATTTTACCTGGCCTAGCACCCTTTGAGCGCGAGGGAACTATTACCAATGATAGGGGTCGTGTTCAGTGGCTGCGGCCATCACTACCAATAAATGGTGAATCCCGCGCTGATTGGGAAATTCTGATGATGGTGATGAAAACAATGGATAAAGAAGCACAAGTCTTTACAGATGTTAGCCAGGTAATGAAGAAAATGGGTGAAAAGATTCCAGCTTATAAAGATGTGTCTTTTTTCAAACTGGGAGATAAAGGATTATCATTGAACGGAATAGGCCCTAAATAATGGATATTTTGAGCTTTATTATCATTTGTGTAAAGGTGTTGCTTGTGTTTGCAGGAACTTTGCTTACTGTTTTAATAATGGTATATGCAGAAAGGAGAGTGTCCGCTTTTATACAAGGGCGGCTAGGGCCAAACCGCGTTGGACCACAGGGACTTCTCCAGCCAATTGCTGATGGTA
>CAYXUK010000197.1:0-1577 GCA_964468295.1 uncultured bacterium
TCAATCTGTCGGCTATTCTGCACATGGAGTAGAGCAAAGTCATGGAATCCTTTCCCCCAGATACAGCGATAATTATCTGCTGGCCAAACTGGATATGACTACCTAAAGATAACGTTTCATGTAATGTTTTTTCAAACTGGTTGAAATCTGTGTTTCTCATGAGCCTAGTATATGTTTAAGCATATCACCATCAACGAAATTATTATCTACAATGTTCACTAGGTAATAGGTCTCATAAACTTCATTTAATAATTTATAGGATTCTGATTTCGTATCATAAATATTGGCCCAATCACTAATCCACAAACCAAACGCTTCATCCTTCCAAATTAAAAATGATCGTGTATCTACAATGGTAGGCTGCATTATTTCCTGCCCAGAGAAAACACCCCACGTTACGGCATTGATACTATTTTCTGGCAAATTCGAAATTAAATCACCGCTGATATTTATGGCTTGATAAGAAATATTATCTAAAGAGTCCAAAGTCTCCAGCAATTTATCTAGTTTATCCTTTGACGTAAAAAATTCCAGATATGCTTTTTGATAAACTCTACCTCCTGGAGAGCCCCATCCAACATCAGGGTCTTCTGAGGGCGCACCATTTACTTTTGGCTGAGAATTGATTGTAAAAAAGCCCGATTCATTAAGTTTAGTCAATTCTTTCGAAATTTGCTTACTTTCAATGGCAAGTGGTATTTCACACCAGGGCAAGCTATTTATTTTACCTTCACAAAAGGATACAAAAACTTTCGTTATGTCTCTGATTGATTTTGGTTCACCCCAGAGCTTTTTCCTTCGTGTTTTAACTTTATCACTTTTTGATCCTGCTCTTATAGCATGATACTGATTAAGTTCACCAAAAGTTGGACTTGTTATATCACCCCAACGACCATTAGGAAAATCATCCCAGGTTTCCGTACGAGTTAAATAACTTACCGGACGATTACTCCAATATATTGGTCGCACATCCTCCGTGGTTTTTCGATCCCCAGCTGCTGATTGGCGCCATGGTAATTCCCTTAAGGACCCTTGAGTTGAGGTTAGGCCAAGTGATTCTAATATTTCAGAGACAGAATGTTCAAGGTTAAGCGTATAAAAATGCAAACCAGGCACACCTTCTGCAATTAGTTTTTCACACATTGCGGTTGCTTGGTCAATGCCATAATTAATCACGCTAGAATCATCATTTTTTATAGACTCAATAGTTTTGGTAATTGAATTAGGAATACTAATCTTACAGAATTGAGTAAATTTTATAAACCTGGCATAATTATGTATGGGCATGATTCCAGGAATTATCGGAACATGTATACCTATGGTGGCGCATTTATCTCTGAATGTCAAAAATTTATCCACATCATAGAATAGCTGAGTTACAACAATATCAGAACCTGCATCAACTTTTTCTTTTAAATAAGATATGTCCAGATCAATATCACTTTGTTCTTGATGGCTGTCTGGATAACCACCAACACCCAAGAAAAAGTCATCACCATACTCCTTCCTTATAAAGCGAACGAGGTCAATGCCATATTTAAATCCCTGCTCATGTTTTTCCCATTCTCCAGTTCCTT
>CAYXUK010000198.1:0-1557 GCA_964468295.1 uncultured bacterium
TCATCCAAAATAATCTTGGCCATAGCCATGAAAACCGCAGACTCGCTGCCGGGATACGTAGGCATCCATTCATCTGCCATTGACGCGGTATTGGATAGGCGCGGATCAATAACAATCAGCTTGGCACCCTTCATCATTCCTTCCATAATCCGTTGGGCATGTGGATTGAAATAGTGGCCTGTTTCCAAGTGAGATGACGCCAATAAGATTACCTCCGCATGGGTATGATCGGGGCTGGGTCGATCGTATTTATGCCACATGGCATATCCTGTACGGGCACCGGCAGAACAAATGTTTGTATGCGAATTGTGCCCATCCACTCCCCAAGCCTTTAGGACTCTTTCCGTATAACCTTCATGACCGGGACGTCCTACATGATACATTACACCATCCTTTCGTTTTCGGATTGATGCGGCAATCTTTTCTGAAATCTCATCCAATGCCTGGTCCCAAGTGATCCGTTCCCATTCACCAGATCCTCGCTTCCCTTTGCGCTTCAGCGGATAAAGAATGCGTTCAGTATCATTGATTTGATTGATGGTGGCTGGGCCTTTGGCGCAATTTCTCCCTCGGCTACCAGGGTGATGAGGATTTCCTTCAAATTTCTGAACTTTATTAGAATCTTTATCAATGTAAGCTAAAAGACCGCAAGCAGATTCACAATTAAAGCAAGTAGTAGGAACAATGGAATAACGCCTTTCTTTTTTCTCCGGCCATGCCTGTGGGTCCAACTCCATAAAATCATTCCATTCTTTGGGATCCGGATATTTATATAACTCGCGTGGACCTTCCATAACAAATTCTTCCGACCAATCTGGTCGATCAGAAATTTTGGAAATGATTCCAATGGATTCCGAAAATGTTTCAATCCAACTACGTTTTATCATATTAACTCAACGGTATCATTTGCGGTACACGAATGCGCACAAATTCTGTTAAAAATATCCCAATTAATATCAACCCACCAGCAATTAGATCCATACTTCCTGACATGGTATTCAAAATGATAATCGGGACAACACTACCAAGTATAATACCAGCCCAGAAATACTTGGAATAATATCCTTTTGTCATCAGATGAATTGCTTTTTTTGTATCAGGCGTATCATGTGGTATAAAAATTTCTTTCGCGATAAAGAACATATTCAATACGATGCCCCATAAAAGTATATTAGCCATACTCTCCCTTGTTTCAGGAGCGATAATCATCATGGCGACTGATCCAGCCATTAATGCATGAACTAACATATGAATAGCAGACTGAATAGGTATCTGCCAGAGATCTCGTGCTCGAGCCTGGTTAAATAAGAATGCTGTATAAACAGCGCCCATTACAGCAAACGCTGCACCAGGCCACCAAAGCCATTCTAATCCAAGACGAAAATATTTGTCCAATAATTTCAAAGTGACAAAACCGCCAAATCCTGTAATAATGTATGCTCCACGTACCAACCAAGATTTCCATTGTGGACGCAATAGCACATAAAGAAAACGGTCAGGCCTATCTAAATCTTTTACCAACAATGCACCGGTAATGCCCATAAATCCAAGAGTTGT
>CAYXUK010000199.1:0-1531 GCA_964468295.1 uncultured bacterium
ATTCCAGTTATGAAGATTTTGATTTTGACGTTGCCATTGCTTTAAATGGTGATGTTTTTGATCGGTATCTAGTGCGGATGGAGGAAATTCGCCAAAGTATAAAGATATGCAGGCAGTCATTGGATAAAATGCCAACTGGAGATGTGAGCATTGACCCGGATTTTGGATTTAGCCTACCTCCGAAAGATGAAGTTTATAACTCGATTGAAGGTTTGATTTATCATTTTGAAGTTACCATGCCAAACAGAGGTATGAATCCACCTGTTGGTGAAGCCTATGTGCCAACAGAATCACCCAATGGTGAACTAGGATATTATATTGTAAGTGATGGAAACCGTACACCCTATCGCGTTCGCACAAGACCACCATCGCTGATAAACTATTCAATATTTTCAAAACTGATAGAAGGACATATGCTTTCAGATGCACCAGCGATTCTTGGAAGTATAAATGTTATCGCAGGAGAATTGGACCGATGAATTCCAACGGTAAATCGATGCAAGGATTTACTTTTGTAGACCCGAAAAAGGTAGAACAAATTTTTTCCCAATATCCAGATAAAAAATCTGCCACCTTGCCATTGCTACATTTAGCGCAGTCACAGCATGGATACATTTCTAATAGTGTAATTAATACTATCGCTGATTTGGTTGATTGCCATCCAGCCATTGTGATGGACTGCGTTTCTTTTTATACCATGTTATATACGAAACCTCAAGGTCGCCATATCATTCAAGTTTGCCAGACACTTTCTTGTAGTTTGAACGGTGCCGATTCCCTGGTAGACTATGTATCGGATAAATATGAAATTGAACCTGGAGAAACATCGGCTGATGGTCGGTTTACCCTGATGAAAGTAGAATGCTTAGGGTCTTGTGGGACTGCTCCGGTTGTACAAATAAATAAAGAATATCATGAAGGTTTATCTTCACAACAATTTGACAAATTACTAGAGTCCTTTGAATGAATACATTTAAACCAGTCCTGACAGAGCATGTTGATCACCAAGACTGCCATACGCTTTCATTTTACAAAAGTGTTGGGGGATACACTGCCCTTGAGAAAATACTAAAAATGAATCCTGAGGATGTTACCCAGGAAGTGAAAGATTCAAACCTTCGCGGCAGGGGCGGTGCAGGTTTTTCAACTGGTGTGAAATGGGGATTTATCCCAAAGGATTCAAATAAGCCTAAATATCTGATCAATAATGCAGATGAAAGCGAACCTGGAACTTTTAAGGATCGGTTACTCATGAATAAAGCACCGCATCAAATGCTCGAAGGTATGATCATTGCTGCTTACGCCATCGGTTGTCATACATCCTTTATTTATATTCGCGGGGAATTTTACAAAGAATACAAAATATTGGAAAAGACAATAGCTGAAGCATATGAAAATAACATCCTTGGCCAAAATATTCTTGGGTCTAATTATAACTTGGACGTTGTTATTCATAGAGGTGCCGGGGCCTACATCTGTGGTGAAGAAACAGGGTTGATCGAATCTCTTGAGGGTAAACGAGGATGGCCAA
>CAYXUK010000200.1:0-1530 GCA_964468295.1 uncultured bacterium
GTTACTAAAAATTCAGACACATTTTATCCTTTATGAAATAAAGCCCTGCATTTGCGGGGCTTTATTTTTTATCCTATGAATGTCAAAACTAAATACTTTTTGTTAACAAAGCGTTTAGGCTTTCGAAAATGGAAAGAAGAGGATCTTGATTTAGCACTGGATCTGTGGGGTGACGAGCAAGTGACCTATCTGATTGATGCTCGCGGGAAACTTTCCAAGCAACAAGTGGGTGATAAATTGAGCAAAGAAATTGTTCTGGAAAAATTGCATAAGATTCAATACTGGCCCATTTTTTTATTAGAAACAGACGAACATGTGGGTTGCTGTGGATTGCGGCCTTATCCAGAGTCAGAAAGCATATTGGAAATCGGATTCCACATTCGCTCAAATCACTGGAGATTTGGCTATGGATATGAGGCAGCTATAGCCACAATACTTTATGCCTTTAAAACACTTCGCGTAAAAACCCTCTTTGCTGCACACCACCCCAAGAACAATGTGTCGCAAAAACTGATTTTAAAATTAGGTTTTACCTACTCCCACGATGAATTTTACGAACCAACAGGATTGAATCATTTATCTTATCTTTTGCAGGCTGAAGATTTTATAACAAAGCAATATGAAGAAAGATAATGGTTTGATGATCCTCCCATTGCCCCGTAATATTGAGTTGAAAGGGTAGCACATGCTTCGACGGTCAACCATTTTATTTATGCTCTTTACTTCCATTGGGATGGCACAGGAATCCATCGTTTCTGGTAGTTTCACTTTTCCCTCCAAAATGTTAGGCGTTTATTATTTTCAACCGTTAACTGAGACAATTGGTGTTTATGGCTCTTTCCGAACAAATTTTTCTATTTTAGATAAAGAGAAAAAATCTAGAGATTATCAAACGATTGATGTGGTTGATGGGACATCCTTCTGGGATAAAATTAGTGAGGATCGACGTTACGCCAGTTTTGCCGCTGGAGTAATGGTAACACCATCGCCACTAATCAGTGGATTTGCAGGTATATCCTATGCGAGCATGGTATTAACTGAAAAGTTTGAAGTACTAAATCAGTTTGGCGGTGCTGGTCAGAGACAATCATCGCCAATTTATAAACCGGGCCTGTCAGTCGGCCTGATTACCCGCGGATTCGATAACCGTATTCATATGATGATTGGATATGATACTTATCCTGAAGGGTTAACCTTTGGTGTGGGATTTAGCTTGAGAAATCGTTATTAAGTTAAATTTATCCATTCCATAAAAAGAATTTTCTCAATCTATCTCCTGCAAATTGTGTGTATTTGATTACGATTCTGTTTTATTTTTAAAGTTAGAAAAATTATATCATGGATGAACCCAATTGGATATCATGGCTGATTTTGATTTTGCTCGTTATATTAAATTTATTTAAGCTTAAAAAAGAAAAAAAATAGACTGAATGAAAGTTTTTGGGCCATTATTAATCCTATTCATTGTTTTATCGTGTAATAAGAACGATGATAACTGTGCAGAGCATCATCTAGACGCCTGTAATACCG
>CAYXUK010000201.1:0-1529 GCA_964468295.1 uncultured bacterium
AATAGGCAGGGTTTCTCGTCAATGTGTATTTGTCGGAGCGGCGAGATTTGAACTCAAATTTTCACGAGGAGAAAAGGTTGATTTGTATGACATTTGTGTGACGTATTTACTTTTACTTGTATGACATTTACTCGTGGCTCATTTAAAAAGATAGCCCCCTAATTGGAACAGGATACTTTCTTTCCTATTTCTTGAACTTTAGTTTGTGTGACATTTGTATGACATCATAACCAAATATACCAATATATAATTTTACATAAGTGTATATAAAAAGCCCCTATTTATCTCGGTAAATAGGGGCTTTCGTCTAAAAATTATTTGTCGGAGCGGCGAGATTTGAACTCGCGACCACCTGAACCCCATTCAGGTACGCTACCGGGCTGCGCCACGCTCCGATAATTCAAAATTGAAAACTAAATATTAATGAATCATTCGTTAATTATCCGAAGGATATCCTTTAACTCCCGTTTTAATTGATCTAAAATTTCCGAATTAATAGGTTTGACCTTTTCTGAAACTTCTGTTATATCTGGTTTTTCAGTGGAAGAGCTAGTTTGCAACTGTTTTCTTGCCCCGTCAATAGTAAACTTTTCTTTATACAGCAGTGTTTTTATTTGCTGTATTAAATCAATGTCTTTCTGTCTGTATGTACGATTTCCGGCGCGGTTTTTAGGTGGTTTTAACTGTGAAAATTCAGATTCCCAATATCGCAATACATATTGCTTTAATCCTGTGATTTTGCTTACTTCCGAAATGGAATAATATAATTTTTTTATCTGTGGATTTATTGGGCTCAATGAATATTTTTTTTGTTAAACTCTTACTTTAAGTTAATCAATAAACCTTAATGGTACAATGAAATATCTTTTTGCTAAATAACATTATAAATCATCCAAGCTTATTTAAGCTACTGTAATTTCAAGAGTTAATATAATTACGATGAAAATCAATCCACTTCGGCAGGACCCCTTCAAGAATAGGTTTAGGTGGTAAAAATGCGATTCTTAGGTGGTGTGTACCCTCTTTTTGTCCAAAACCTCCTCCCTTTACCGTTGTCAAACCTGTAGATTCAAGCAGCGCCATACAGTAATCAAAATCATTTTTTTGTTTTGGTAATAAATTCAATCGTGGAAATAAATACATGGCACCAACTTTGCCAAAACACTGGACACCATCCATTTCCTGAAAGGATCGTTTGATGATTGATGCCTTAGAACGTAATTGGCTAAGGATAGTATTAACTTCCGTCTGATGCAGTTTCCCTGCTTCGGAATCCATTGGAGGTGGGTTTACCATCAGATAAACAAGTATTTGGCCAACTGTATTAGAACATAAATTTACAGAGGCTTGCCTGAAAAGTACATCATTCATAGTTTGATTTGTGGATTCAAGCCTCGGCATATTACGGATCTCAAGATAACCGCCTCTGTGTCCACATTCACCAGAGAATCCTTTTGAGACACTGTGCAGACTGAAAAGTGGTACCTCAGGACATTCCCAAACCGACTGTGCGAATGAATGAAATTCTA
>CAYXUK010000202.1:0-1521 GCA_964468295.1 uncultured bacterium
TACCAAAAACGTTCCAGTTATCCGTTCGAAAATTCAAATTTCCGCTGATGTTATTTTTATTATATTCACCAGCCGAAAGAGATGTGCTGCCGTTAAACCCTTCAAATGCCCCTCGCTTTAGAACAAGATTAATTATACCGCCCACACCGTCCGGATCGTACTTTGCAGATGGATTGGTGATGACTTCTACTTTTTCAATCATGGATGCCTGCAGGTTGTCAACCATGGAGCGGCGATCAAAGCCCACTTTTTTACCATCGATTAGGACCGTTACATTCGCATCCCCACGAAGAGTAATGTTACCGTCAATATCTACGGCTACTGTGGGCACCTGATTCAAAACATCTTCGCCAGAGCCACCGGAAGCAGCTAGATTTTTTCCAACAGTAAAAATTTGTTTATCAATGGTTTGGATAAACTGGCTCTCTCCCAGAACTTCCACTTCTTCAAGATTAACCGATGAAACCTGAAGCTGAATATTTCCAATATTCTGCTCAATACCACCCCCTTCACCGGGAAAAATATTAATGGGCGATATCTCTTTTGTTGCATATCCAATGAATTCCACTACCGCTCGATATCTACCCAAGGGCACTTCACGGATATGGAATCTGCCTGTTTTACCTGATAGTGCGCCAGTCACAACTTCATCAGAGCGTATATTGACCAAAGAGATTGAAGCATATTCAATGGGCAGGCCTGATGTAGAATCCATTACGGAACCATTCACAATGCCGATGGCAGGCATTTTACCACTGGCGCCAGGCCACTGGCTAAAAGCAAAGGTAGATATTGAAAATACAAGTATTCCAATGGAAACCGATTTTTCATAAAAGTACATAATTACTAGTTCCTTTTAAATTATTCGCATTGATAGCGTAGGATATGACTCTTTCCTGCGGTTATGGTTAAATATTTATTAAATACCTCGGATAGGTAGTCTAACAATTTACATATAATAACTGAATTAGTTTTATTGTTTTGGTCTTACTAAGATTCTGAATACGGGATGTGTCGCCGGTGCAGTCAAAGCGTTCAGAACTTCGAACTGCATCTCAAATTTTCTTTTTTTATCAATGGTTCTTACATCAATTATGGCTTCACTATGGGGAGGAACCATGACCAAATCTGTATTATTATAGAAATCATACTTACTTTGATTTCGAAGAACGTAGGGTGCGTCTGAGTTGTTGGCTAGTACAACGTGTACAATTGTAGAATTACGAATATAGCTTGCGGAACTAATACTTAAGCTGGAATTGATCAATGGTATAAGAAAATCACTTTTTCCCAGGAGTTTTTTATTGAACCAGACTACAGTTTGACCCTTTTTTAATGCTCTTTTTAAAGATGATTGAGTTTTTTCACGGGCGAAAACAAGAGTAACTGGTCTATGCCCTCCGGATGGTATCCTGTACTGCCAGTCAATGATACCATGGATATCGGATGTGCCTAAAATGGTTAGGTTATGATCCAGGGCCAGTTGAAAGGCTTCATTCGAATAGGTTGTATCATTTACAA
>CAYXUK010000203.1:0-1503 GCA_964468295.1 uncultured bacterium
CACCAATTCCTTCACCCAGTTGCGTACCGCCATGAATAAAAAAGGGCACATCTGCACCCACTTGTAAAGATAGTTCTGTCAGTTCATCATTAGATAAACCAAGGCCATATAATTCATTCAACCCCTTCAGTGTTGTTGCGCCATTACTGGAACCACCGCCTAATCCAGACCCCTGAGGTATTTCTTTTTTTACATGGATCTTTATTCCTGTAATATCAGGACAGTGAACTTTAACTGCCACATAGGCTTTGGAACAGGTATTGGAAGAATCCTTAGGAAAATTTTCATCGTTTGATGAAAGCTCATAGTCATCATCCGTTTTGGAAATAGTAACAGTATCATGAAAAGCCAATTCCTGGAAAATGGTATGGATGTTATGATAACCATCTTCACGTTGATCCAGTACCCGCAGACCAATATTTACCTTTGCATGAGACTTAAGTGTGATTGAGTCCATAAAAATTATTTGGATATGGTTGCAATGGCCATTGCACCAACACCTTCACCTCTGCCAATGAAGCCCATTTTATCTGTGGTGGTGGCCTTGATGGATACGGCCGCTTCATCGATTTGGAGGGTGTAGGAAACTTTATGAATCATTTTTGGGATTACGTCAGCAAGCTTTGGCTCTTCCAAAATAACAGTACTGTCTATATAGTCAATCTGAAAACCTTGCTCCCGGACGAGAAGCGCTACGTGTTGCAGAAAATATATACTTTGCTTGCCCTTCCAACGTTCATCTGAGCTAGTAAAATGCATGCCAATGTCACCTAATTTTGCTGCTCCCAACAA
Organism: uncultured bacterium; assembly: GCA_964468295.1. GTDB lineage: Bacteria > Fidelibacterota > Marinisomatia > Marinisomatales > TCS55 > TCS55. The sequence goes on from CAYXUK010000203.1 coordinate 793, forward strand.
TGCATCCACTATGGCGTGCAGTAAAACATCTCCATCGGAGTGACCAACAGAACCCCAGGAACTGTTGATCTTCACACCTCCAATAATGAGTTCTTCCCCTTTTGCCAGAGAATGAACGTCGTATCCTATGCCTGATTTAATCATTTATAATATTTTCCGCCAGTTGCCAGTCCTCGTTTGTTGTGATCTTAAAATTACCTACAAACCCTTCTGTTACCAGTACAGTCCCTCCTGTTGCTTCCACCATTGATGCTTCATCAGTGGCTACCATATCCTGCTGGAGTGCATTAATCAATATATCTTTATGAAAGGTTTGGGGCGTTTGTGCTAACCAAATGCTGTCACGGTCTATTGTCTTCTGAATGTTGTTCTTCGACACTTGCTTTACTGTGTCTTTTGATGGAAGTGCAGCAATGCAGCCATCTGCTTTATAACAACCAGCAATGGTAGCAGAAATAAGTTCCGGTGTTACAAATGGGCGTGCGGCATCGTGAACTGCGATGATTTCTACATTTTCAGATAATGCTAGACAGCCATTTAATACGGAATCCTGACGCTGTGCCCCACCAGCCACTGTTTTAATAGGTTTTACAGATGTAAAGTTAGCCAGCTCACGGGAAATCGTTTCCAAGTTTACTTTCGGAACTACCACTACGATCTCAGCAATATCATCACATTCCAAGAATGAAGTTAAGGTATGAAAAAGGAGTG